>JBBKWQ010000393.1:0-40025 GCA_037969115.1 Ilumatobacteraceae bacterium | reverse complement strand
TAACGCGGATCCATTCCGGCGGTGGCAACCTCACTACCAGGGTATTCACGCGGCCAGTGCAAGCCGGATCGGCGATATCGCCCCGATTTCACAAGCGGTCTAGGCACGGGCAAGGCACGGCACCGGATGACCACAGGGCTGAAATAGCCTCTGACCTGGTCTTTCGCTAGAGCGGGTGAGGAGAATCGAACTCCCGTATTCAGCTTGGGAAGCTGATGTTCTGCCATTGAACTACACCCGCAGTGACCCGTGAGCTGGGCTCGGATCAGGTTAGCGGTTCGGCGCGAACGTCGGTCAAGGCGCTCGCCGCTCCATCGCCGTGGCGATTTCCCTGGCCTTGCGGGTCTCCTCGGCATGTAGACCTGCCAGGACGCCGGCACGGTCCTCCGCAGTCTTGTTCTGGCTCAGCTTGCGTTTGCCGACCAGCCGGGTGATCTCGAGCTCGACCCCGACGATCGCGTTCAGCAGCTTGTCGGTGTAGTCGGCCGGGGCATCATCGACCGACCATGGAGTGCTGCGAGACGATTCGTGATGCGCGGTCAGGTCCCGCACGAGTTGGTCGACCCAGGCAGGGTCGTCGTGTGCGACCAGTCGCCCATGGGCGTGCACGACCTCGTAGTTCCATGTCGGGACCACCTTGCCGTGCTCCGCCTTCGAGGGATACCACGATGGCGAGATGTACGCGTCGCTCAGCGGCACGATGAGCAATGCTTCACACGGCGCCGACCGCCAAATCGCATTGGGTCGGGCGAGGTGTCCGCGCAGCGTCATCGTGTCGCCCAGCGACACCAGCACCGGCAGCGGCGTCGACGACAGACCGTCCGGACCTGTGACGATGAGATGACCGAAGCCGACCGACTCGATCATCTCGGCAAGTGCGGCGAGATCGTCCTCGACGAACGATGGTGGGAGGTACATCTCCCCGATCGTAGAGACACCGCGGCTCCGTCGTCTCGACCCGTTCGCGTTGGCACGCGTGCACCGTCGGGTCACTAGGGTCGTGCCGTGATCCTGTCGGACCGAACTCTTCGCGAACAGCTCGCCGCCGGCCGCATCGTGATCGACCCGCTCGATGAGTCCCTCATCCAGCCATCGTCGGTCGACGTGCGCATCTCGAACCTCTTTCGCGTGTTCCGCAACCACACCCGCGGTGTCATCGACGTGAAAGACGACCTCACCGAACTCACCGAGCTCGTCGAGATCGACGCCGCCGACACCGGCGCATCGTTCATGTTGCACCCCGGCGAGTTCGTGCTCGGCTCCACGCTGGAACGAATCGGCGTGCCTGACGATCTCGTCGGTCGCGTCGAAGGCAAGTCGTCACTCGGTCGCCTCGGCCTCCTCATCCACTCCACCGCCGGATTCATCGACGCCGGATTCGACGGACACATCACGCTCGAACTCGCCAACGTCGCCAGCCTGCCGATCACGCTCTACCCGGGCATGAAGATCGGCCAGGTCAGCTTCATGCAGATGACCACGCCCGCCGAACAGCCCTACGGGAAAGGAGCAACCGGATCGAAATATCAGGGCCAGCTCGGGCCGACGCCGAGCCGGTACTTCGAGAACTTCACCGAGTAGCTGTCGAACGCACGCAGCTGCGCCGACGCATCAGCCACCTGCCCGCCGCGGCGGGGCCGACGTGGTCGAACGAACCACCAACGACGGCGTCATCACGTGATGCACCGGTTCGTTTCGTCCCGTCTCGATGCGGTCGAGCAAGGTCAGCATCGCGAGCTCGCCCATCGCTTCGCGATGCTGATCGATCGTGGTCAGCTGGATGTGGCGGAGCGCCGCCAGCCACGTGTTGTCGTACCCGACGAGTGACACGTCACCCGGCACGTCGAGCCCGACGCCGCCGATGCTGTCGAGCGCGCCGATGGCACTGAGGTCGTTGCCGGCGAAGATCGCGGTCGGCCGGCGTCGTCGTGACAGCGCATGATGCGCGGCGGAGGCGCCAGACGCCTCGGTGAATCGACCCGGAAGTACGTCGGGCTCCAGCCCGCGCCGGTTCATCGTGGCGGTGTAGCCGGCGCGTCGCTGCGGTGATCCACCACCTCGCCCACCGTCGATGTGGGATATCCGCCGGTGACCGAGTTTGATGAGATGCTCGATCGCCAGCGTTGCCCCGTAGTGGTCGTTGTTGTTCACCGTGTCGACCAGACGCGAGCGCAGCGGCCGTCCGGCCACTGCGATGGGGATCGACTTCGCCGCATCGCTGATCACCGACGATCGCACACGCGGGCCCGCCATGATCACACCGTCGACCTGGTAGTCGATGAACATCTCGAGGGCCTGCCGCTCGGCGTGGTCGTCGAGGAAACCGCTGTTGATGAGCAGTCGGTACCCGTGGTCTTGCGCCGCCGCGTAGATGCCGTCGGCGATCTCGGGAAAGAACGGGTTGTGCAGATCGTTGAGAATCAGCCCGATCGTCATCGTCCGCTTGCTCGCCAGGTTGCGAGCGATCAGGTTCGGACGGTAACCGAGGGCGTCAGCCGCCTTCATGATCGCCTCGGTCGACGACCCACTCACCTTGTCGGATCCTCGCATCGCCAGACTGACGAGGGCGCGCGAGACTCCAGCTCGCTTCGCAACGTCGTCCATCGTGGGCTTGCCCATCGAACCCCAACCCTCGTCGTGTGGTGGCTGCATGTCGTGACCAACATGACGTTGGACTTGACAGCGGCACCAGTGAATCACAATGATTAGAGCGCTTCAACTGATTGAGCGGCTCCGGGGGACGTGGGGGCGCTCACTGCAACGAGGGGAATTGACGCTGACTGCCAGTGCGACAACGCATGCACGCCCGACGTTCATGGATCGCGTCGGCAGCGCGCCCATCTCGTGGGGCATCTGCGAGGTACCGGGCTGGGGCGCCCAACTTCCCGTCGACCGTGTGCTCTCGGAAATGCAATCGCTCGGACTCCGCGCCACCGAACTCGGCTCGGTCGGTTACCTCCCGACCGACCCGCGCGAGCTGAGCGATCTGCTGCACCGCTACGAGATGCAGCTCACCGGTGGGTTCAACGCGCTCGCGCTCGCCGACCCGAACCGTGTCGACGACATGTTGGAGCGTGCCGAAGCCAGCGCCGACCTGCTCGCTGCCGTCGGCGCCACGTATTTCGTCACCTGTCCCGTGGCCGATCCCGACAACTGGACTCGACCCGATCTCGACGGTGCCGCGTGGCGCCTCCTCGTCGACAATCTCGAACGAATCGATCACATCTGCGCAGACAGAGGCCTGCGGCAGGCACTGCATCCGCACGTCGACTCGCTCGTCGAGACCGCCGATGAGATCACCCGCATGATCGAGATGTCCGATGTCGGCTTCGTGCTCGAGACCGGTCACATGCTCATCGGCGGCTTCGATCCGCTCGAGTTCGCCAGCGAATGCCACGATCGCGTCGTGGTCGTTCATCTGAAAGACGTCGACGCCGACCAAGTCGGTCCGCTCAATCGGGGCGATATCAGCCTCATGGACGCAGTGCAGGCAGGGATTTTCCCGGCTCTTGGTGGCGGTGTTTCACCGATCGCCGACTGTGTCACCCAGCTCGAGCAGCATGGCTATTCTGGCTGGTACATCATCGAACAAGACGCCGCAATCACCGACGGCTTTCCAGCCGACGGTGACGGCCCAGTTCGCGACGTTCGTGAGAGCGTCGCGTTCCTCCATTCCGTAAACGTCGACACCGGTGTCATCTGATGCCGGTGCCCACTGCGGAATGGACCAAACACAACAACCAATCAGGGGGAGTTACCCAATGAGGAAACTACGCAACGTCCTCGTACCGATCGCAGCGCTGTCGCTTTTCGCGGCAGCTTGCGGTGGGAGCGACGACACTGCCGACACGGCCAGTGGGGACACCACGGCCAGCGAAGACACCACGGCCAGCGGTGATACCACGGCCAGCGAAGACACCACCGCCAGCGAGGACACCACCGGCGACACGGGAGAGACCTCCGACACGGTCGATGCCACACAGGGCAGCGATCTCACGTTCCACATGGTCACGCACTCCGACAGCGGCCCGTTCTGGTCCGTCGTCAAGCGTGGCATGGATCAGGCCGGCGCAGACCTCGGTGTCGAAGTGGTCTGGCTCGAGTCGAACAACGATCCGGAGAAGCAGGTTCAGCTCATCGAACAGGCCATCGCCGAAGGCTCATCCGGTATCGCAGCTTCTCTACCCAGCCCCGACCAGCTCGTCGGACCACTGCAGGGCGCAGTCGCCGCAGGCATCCCGGTCATCACCCTGAACTCGGGTGTGAACAACTACCAGGAGATCGGTGCACTTACCCACGTCGGACAGACCGAAGTCATCGCCGGCAACGGCGCCGGCGAGCGGTTCAACGAGTTGGGCGCCACGAAGATCCTCTGCGGTCGCCAGGAACAGTCGAACATCGCACTCGAAGAGCGTTGCGACGGTCTCGCGGAGACCTTCAGCGGCGAAGTCGTCAGCGAATTCGTCGGCCTCGTCGCCGACCAGACTGCTCAGCAGGCGGCCATCAACGCAGCGTTGAGTGCCGACCCGACGATCGACGGCTTCATGGGCACCGGCCCGGTCATCGCTATGTCGGGTCTGCGCGCCGCACAAGACCTCGGTCTCGCGATTCCCGTGGGTGGATTCGACATCACCCCCGAGATCATCGATGCGATCGAAGCCGGCGACGTTGCCTTCACGGTGGACCAGCAGCAGTACCTCCAGGGGTACATGCCGATCCTGCTGTTGTACTTGAACGTCACCAACCAGAACACGCTGGGTGGCGGACTGCCGATCCTCACCGGCCCGGGCTTCGTCACGCCCGAGAATGCAGGTGCGGTGAAGGAGTTGGTCGCAGCGGGAACCCGCTGATCGATCTGTGAATGCGTTGATGCCGGGGCCGATCTTCGGGTCGGCCCCGGCATCAGTATCGAAGTAATACGACAATTCTGACTGGACCTACCGGGTGCGGTCACTGACCTTGGGGGATGCGTCACGATGAGCGACACCGTGATCGACAGTACGAGCGTGCCGGACGACCCGGCCACACCGGGCACGTCGTCCGCACCGGGCGACGAGCGACTCGCGTATCGGGGGGTGTTCCAGCGCGTGTTCGTCCGGCCCGAGATCGGGGCCATCATCGGTGCGTTGGCGATCTGGGTGTTCTTCTGGGCAGTTGCTGGTTCGTTCGGCACCGCCAACGGATTTGCCGGTGTGCTCGACGTGTCAGCGACGCTCGGCATCATGGCCGTCGCCGTGTCGATGTTGATGATCGGTGGCGAGTTCGACCTGTCATCCGGGGCGGCCACCGGCACGATGGGCATCCTCGTGATCCTGATCGTCAAGGAGACCGGCGACCTCGGTGGATTCGGGCTGAGTCTCTGGATCGGTATCCCACTTTCTTTCCTGATCGCCATGGGCATCGGGTTCTCCAACGGCTGGATGGTCGAGAAGACAGCACTGCCCAGCTTCATCGTCACGCTCGGCACGTTCTTCGTGCTGAAGGGTGCCAAGCTCGGATTTTCGAAGCTGATCGTCGACCAGATCCAGGTGGGTCGCACCGACGAGGGCCACGGCTACGACTTCTGGCAGCCGATCTTCTCTGGTGAATGGGATCGTACGCTGCACCAGTTCGAGGGTCGCGACACGGTGTACTCCATCGCTGTCATCGGCGGCCTGTGCCTCCTGGTGTTGGCAGTGTGCGAGATGTACTTCAGTGATCGCGACGACAAGAAGCCGGCCGGCATGATCCAGTTCGTGGTCGGCGTGGGCGGTGCGGTGGCGGGCGCGGTGATACTGCACACCACAGACAGCGTGAGTGGCAACTGGCTGGGTGCCATCGTGATCGGTGCGGGCACGATCGTCGGCCTGATCGGTCTCGGAATTTGGCGCTTCCGGCCCGCCGGAGACCGCGGCTCGGTGTTGTTCACGACAGAAGTCGTGCGTCCACTTGCCGGCGGGGTGGTCGCCCTCGGGTTGTCGGTGGTCGCAGCACGACTGTTCGACTCTTCGGACGCGACCGACCTGTTCTTCCCCTTCACCGAACAAGGTCTGCGCGCCACGCTCTTCGGGCTGTTCGCAGGGGCCGGTCTCACGATGCTGATCGTCGCCGGTGCGCACGCCAAGCGGGTGAGCATCATGACCAAGACGATCATCTCGATGATCACAGCGGTCGCGATCGTCGGTCTCGCGTTCTTCGTCCGCGCGGAATCCGAATCGGTGAAGTTCCGTTCGGAGGCGTTCTCGGTGATGCTCGTGATCGCAATGCTCGTGGCAGCGTGGGCCATCATGGGACTGTTCTTCGAGGAACGCTTGTCGACCGATCACTCGGCTGACAAGCGCGGCACATTGCTCGTCGTGGCCGGCCTGGTGTTCATCCTGATCGGATTCACCTGCAAACTGCTGTTCACCACCAACGACGAGGTCCTCGCCGGCGTGAGCCCTGCGAAGTTCAGCATGCGAATCCTGTGGTTCGTGAGCTTCACCGCCGTGATGGTGTACGTGCTGGGCCGAACGCGATTCGGGTCGTGGACGTTTGCCGTCGGCGGCAACAAGGACGCTGCCCGTCAGGTCGGTGTGCCGGCGGCCCGAACCAAGACCCAGCTCTTCATGCTCGTTTCTGGCGCTGCCTGGTTGGTCGGCATGCTGCTGGCGTTCCGTCTCAACACCATTCAGGCCGGCACCGGTGACGGACTCGAGTTCCAGTACATCATCGCCGCGGTGGTCGGCGGCACACTGCTGACCGGCGGCTACGGCACCGCCCTTGGCGGCGCCATCGGCGCCATCATCATGTCGATGTCGCAGTTGGGCATTCCGGCATCTCGATGGAACTCCGACTGGTTCTTCCTCTTCCTCGGTGTGATCCTGCTCGGCGCCGTGATCGCCAACCGATCTATTCGCAACAAGGCGGAAGGAATCCGACGATGACCGACCAACTCATCGATGGCGCGGGCACGGCGCCGGGCAACGGCGAACACCTCCTCGTGCTCGACAACATCTCGAAGTACTACGGCAACATCATTGCGCTGAAGGGCGTGAGCACGTCGGTGAACGCCGGCGAAGTCACTTGCGTGCTCGGCGACAACGGTGCCGGCAAGTCGACGTTCATCAAGATCCTCGCCGGGGCGCACCAGCAGAGCGAGGGCACGATCCGCCTCGCCGGCGACGAGGTGTCGTTCGCTTCACCACGCGATGCCCTGTCGGCGGGAATCGCGACCGTGTACCAAGACCTCGCGATGGTGCCGCTCATGTCGGTTTGGCGCAATTTCTTCCTCGGCGCAGAACCCACGAAGGGATTCGGTCCGCTCCGCCGGATCGACCAGGGAAAGGCCAAACGGATCGCCAAGGACGAGATGGCCAAGATGGGCATCGACATCAGGGACACCGAACAGTCTGTCGGCACCCTCTCGGGTGGCGAGCGTCAGTCTGTGGCCATCGCCCGCGCCGGCTACTTCGGCGCTCGGGTGCTGATCCTCGACGAGCCGACATCGGCGCTCGGGGTGAAGCAATCGGGCGTGGTACTCCGACGCATCGTCGAAGCCCGGAACCAGGGCCTGGCGGTGATCTTCATCACGCACAACCCACGGCATGCGTACCCGGTCGGGAACCGTTTCCTGATCTTGAACCGTGGTCACTCGATGGGTTCGTTCGCGAAGGACGAGATCAGCGTCGACGAACTCACGCAACTCATGGCGGGCGGAGCCGAGCTCGAGGCTCTCGAACACGAACTGCAATCGGCCACCGGCAGCAACGGCGACTGATCCGGCGAATCCGTCGGGGTCGGGTCGCAATCGGCCCGGCTCGCCACCACACAATTCCCCCACGCAACCAGAATCGACAGCTCGTATGGCAACACCCGAACTCCTCACGATCGGGCGCGTCAGCGTCGACCTGTACGCCGAACAGCTCGGCGTCACGATGACCGACGTCACCTCGTTCCGAAAGTCACTCGGTGGCACCTCCACGAACGTGGCGGTGGCAGCGGCGCGACTTGGACACCGAACCGCCACCGTCACTCGAGTCGGCGACGATGCGTTCGGCCGCTACATCCGTCACGCGCTCGAGCACACGTTCGGAGTCGACGTCACCTGGGTCGGCACCGACCCCGACCTGGCCACACCGATCGCCTTCGCCGAGCTCGATCCACCCGAAGACCCGAACATCATCTTCTATCGATCGCCCCGGGCTCCGGACCAGAACCTCCAGATCGACGACGTCGACCACGATGTGGTGCGCGAGGTGCCCGTGTTCTGGGTGCCCGCGTCCCGTGCTGCGTGGGAGCCGAGCCGTTCGACGATTCATGAGCTGCTTCGGCTACGCGGTCGGCGAGCGCACACCGTGCTCGACCTCGACTGGCGTCCGATGTTCTGGGAGTCGGCCGAGGTTGCCGCGCCACACGTCCAGGCGTTGCTGCCGTACGCCACCATCGCGATCGGCAACAGAGACGAGTGCGAAATCGCGGTGGGCACTCGCGACCCCGACGAGGCAGCCGACCGTCTGCTCGACCTCGGTCTCCACGCTGCCATCGTCAAGCTCGGGGCCGATGGCGTCCTGGTCGCGAAACCGGATGGCACTCGTACGCGAGTCGCACCGTTCATGGTCGAGGTGGTGTGCGGACTCGGTTCTGGCGACGCGTTCGGCGGTGCGTTCTGTCATGGTCTGCTGAGCGGCTGGGATCTCGAAGAGTCCGTGCGATACGGCAATGCTGCCGGCGCGCTCATCGCCGGTCGTCTGATGTGCGCCGACGACATGCCCACGTGCGAAGAGATCGATTCGTTTCTCGAGGCCCGCGAAGGAGGCCACTCATGACCGCACCACGTCGACGTCTCGGAATCGGTGTGATCGGCTTCGGCTGGATGGGTCAGGCTCATTCCCGTTCGGCGTCTCGAATTGCATCGCTCTTCCCCGAGCGCACGTTCGACGTCGACCTCGTCGTCTGCAGCGACAACGTCGAGGCTCGACGGGTTCAGGCGGTCGATGGTTTCGGTTTTCGAGAGGCGGTCGACGACTGGCGGCAGGTGGTGAATCACGTCGATGTCGACGTCGTCTACGTCACGGCGCCCAACATGTTGCACGAAGAGTTGTCGGTCGCCGCCGCCCGAGCCGGCAAGGCCGTGTTCTGCGAGAAGCCGGTCGGTGGCAAACCCGGCCAGACGGTACGTGTCGAGGCGGCAGCGCGTCGAGCCGGTGTGATCACCGGAGTGGGTTACAACTATCGATGGGCACCACTGGTGCAGCACGCGAAGCAGCTCATCGACGATGGCCGACTCGGCGAGATCACCAACTACCGGGGACGTTTCTTCTCGATGTACGGCAGCGATCCGTTGGGTTTGCTCTCGTGGAGGTTCCTCGTCGACGAGGCCGGCCACGGCGTGTCGTCCGACATCTTGAGCCATGCGGTCGACCTCGCCACCATGCTGGTGGGTCCGATCGACTCGGTATCGGGGACGATGGAGACCTTCATCAAGCAGCGACCCCTTCCCGGCCCGGGTGGATCGCACTACGACCGCGGCAAGCCGGGCGACCCGACCGCAGCGGTGACCAACGAGGACTACGCGGCTGCCATGGTCAAGTTCCGAAATGGGGCGCGGGGCACGTTCGAAGCCTCGAGGTCGATCGTTGGCCCCGAGTCGCAGATGGCGTTCGATGTGTACGGCACCAAGGGCTCGCTTCGATGGAATCTCGAAACGATGAACGAGATGCAGGTGTTCCTCATGGACGACGACGGCGTTGCGCCACGCGGTTACACCACCGTCTACGCAGGCGACCGGTACCCGTACCACGGGCATTTCGTGCCGGGCGATGCGAACAGCATCGGCTACGAAGACATCAAGGTGATCGAGAACTATGAGTTCCTCACGGCCGTCGCGTCCGGTGTGCAACACGAGCCCGGCTTCAGCGAGGCGGTCGATTATGTGAGCTTCCAAGATGCATGGTTGCGGTCATGTGCGTCAGGCTCGTGGGAGACCGTCACGTCATTACGCGAACCCGACAGCGAAGGAGCAGGCTGACATGGAGACCGTACGACTCACAACCGCCGAGGCGATCGTTCGCTATCTGATCGCCCAGAAGACCGTGATCGACGAACGCACGGTGCCACTGTTTCCCGGCGTCTATGCGATCTTCGGTCATGGCAACGTCACGTGCCTCGGTCATGCACTCCAGAGTGTGCAGAACGAGCTGCCGACGTGGCGCGGCCAGAACGAGCAGGGCATGGCGCTGGCTGCTACGGCCTTCGCGAAGGCGAGCCGTCGCCGCCAGATCATGGTGGCCACCAGCTCGATCGGCCCGGGTGCGACGAACATGGTCACCGCTGCCGGTGTCGCGATGGCCAATCGGTTGCCGCTGCTGCTGATCTCTGGCGATACCTTCCAGTCGCGCATCCCCGATCCGGTGCTGCAACAGGTCGAGCACTTCGGTGCACCGTCGACCACGGTGAACGACTCGTTCAGGGCAGTCACCCGCTACTGGGATCGCATCACCCACCCGGCCCAGATCACGCAGTCGCTGCCACACGCCGTACACACCATGCTCGACCCTGGTGACTGCGGCCCCGCCTTCATCGGCCTCCCACAAGACGTCCAGGCCATGGCGTACGACTACCCGGTTCGATTCTTCGACGAGGTGTTGCACGAGCCGCGCCGGCAACGTCCCGACTCTGGCGAGCTGGCCAAGGCTGCCGCGGCGCTCGCTCTTGCCGAGAAGCCGCTGATCATCGCGGGTGGCGGCGTCCACTGGTCGGAGGCGGAAACCGAACTGCTGTCATTCGCCGAGCTGCACAACATCCCGGTCGTGGAAACGGTGGCAGGCCGCACGTCGATGCCCCAGTCGCACCGTCTGCACGCCGGCACCGTCGGCGTCACTGGGTGTACCGCGGCGAACGCTCTCGCCAACGAGGCTGACGTCGTGGTTGCGGTCGGCACACGTCTGCAGGATTTCGCGACCGGATCGTGGACGATCTTCCGCAACGAGGCGGTGCACTTCATCGGGCTCAACACGGCCCGGTTCGATGCCACCAAACATCGCGCCCTGCCGCTCGTCGGCGACGCTCGGGTCACGCTGGCCGAGCTGTCGCACGCAGCCGGAGAATACCGAGCAGGTGACGACTGGTCGGCCACTTGCGCGTCCGAGGTCGCGCAGTACCACGCCTACATCGACAAGATCTCCGCACCGGAGGTGTCCCCCAATTCGGGCCTACCCACCTACGCACAGGTGGTCGGGGTGGTCGACCGTGCGGCCAACGACGACACGTACGTGCTCACCGCCGCCGGCGGATTCCCCGGTGAGCTCGTGAACGGCTGGCGCTCCGACACGGTGCACTCCTTCGACGCCGAGTACGGGTTCTCGTGCATGGGGTACGAGATCGCAGGCGGATGGGGAGCGAAAATGGCCATGCCCGATCGGGAAGTCGTGGTGTTCGTCGGCGACGGTTCGTACATGATGATGAACAGCGATCTCTACAGTTCGGTGTTGTCGGGCCACAAGCTGATCGTGATCGTGTGTGACAACGGTGGGTTCGCCGTCATCAACCGCCTCCAGATCAACCAGGGCGGCGTCCCGTTCAACAACCTCATCGCCGACAGTCGCGTCACCGAGCCGGTGGCGGTCGACTTCGCAGCTCACGCCGCTGCCATGGGTTGTCACGCCGAAACGGTGGCCACGATCGGCGAGCTCGAAGCGGCGTTCGAACGCGCCCGCGCTGCCGACCGAACCGCCGTGATCGCACTCAAGACCGATGCCTACACGTGGACCGAAGGCGGGTCGTTCTGGGAGGTCGGCGTGCCGGAAACGAGCCCCCGCGAAGAAGTGCTCGCAGCACGCGCTGCGTTGGACACCGGCAAGCAGCATCAGCGGGTGGGATGGTGACATGACGCTCGTGGAGGCCCGGGACTACAGCCTGACCGGCCCCGAATCGCTGCTCGCCCACGAACGCGGGCTGGCAAACTCCGAGTGGTTCCAGCCTGTCGTCGACCCGACCACGATGCGGTCGCTGCAGGTTCGCACGAACTCTCGGGCCGCCCGCGACGTGCTGTTGTGGCTGGGCCTGATCGTGCTGTTCGGGGTGCTCGCCTTCATGGCGCTCGGCACGTGGTGGGCGGTGCCGGCGTTCTTGGCGTACGGCGCCCTCATCGGTGGTGCATCCGATTCGCGATGGCACGAATGTGGTCACGGAACAGCGTTCAAAGCCGGCTGGGCGAACGAGATCATCTACCACTTCGCCTCGTTCAACCTGCTCCGCGGTCCAACGGTGTGGCGCTGGTCGCACTATCGGCACCACACCGACACGATCATTGTCGGTCGCGACGCCGAGATCGTGTTCCCCCGCCCTCCGAGCGTGCCGCGCACCGCATTCGTGTTCACCCATCTCGAGGGCGGTACGAAGATGTTCGCCCGGCTGGTGCGCCACGCCTTCGGTCGGATCGAGGACGATGTCCGTGACTTCGTGCCGGCCGGAGAGATCCGGCGTGTGAAGTGGGAGGCGCGGGTCGCCGTGGGGATCACGGCCGCCGTAGCCGTGTGGTCGGTGGCGATCGGGTCGATCGTGCCGCTGCTCTTCATCGGACTGCCGTCGATCTACGGTGCCTGGCTCGTGGTCTTCTTCGGTATCACGCAGCACGCCGGTATGCGTGAGGACGTGCTCGATCACCGACTGAACTCGCGGACCGTCCTGATGAACCCGATCTTCCGGTTCCTGTACCTCAACATGAATTACCACGTCGAGCACCACATCTTCCCGAGCGTGCCGTACCACGCGCTTCCAGAACTCCACGCCGAGCTCCGCGGCCAACTCGCCGAGCCGTTGCCGTCGACCTGGGCCGCATACCGTGAGATCTGGACGACGCTCGCCAGGCAACACAACGACCCGACCTACGAGATCCCGCTCGACATCCCGGTCGTGGAGGACGCGGCGCGCAAGCCGATCGACGTGGGTGAGCGGAACTGGGTCCATGCACCCGACGATGCATTCGACTTCGGTGCGGCCGACGCCCTGCACGTCGGAGAACTGAGGCGCGTCGACATCGACGAACGGACCTACGTGGTGTGTCGGCTCACCGACACCGAGGTCGCGGTCGCCGACGGCCTCTGCACCCATCAGAACGTGCATCTCTGCGACGGTGCCATCATCGACGGCGCCATCGAATGCCCGAAGCACAACGGACGGTCCGATGCCCGGACCGGATCGCCCGTTCGCCGTCCCGTGCGTGAACCGCTCGGCGTCTACGACGTGGCGATCGTCGATGGTCGCATCGTGTCCAAACTCGTTCGCACGAACGATCACGTCATGAGTCACGCGGAGTCAGGAGAATCGCATGAATGACGTCGTTCGCATCGGTGTGCTGGGCTGCGGCCGGATCGGGCGCATGCACGCCGAACTGATCGCCGGCCGGGTCGACGGCGCGTCACTCGCTGCCGTGTACGACGTCGCCGCGCCGGCAGCCGAGCAGACGGCAGCAGCCTTCGGGGGAGCGGTGGCGGCGAGCCCGTCGGACATGATCGAGTCGCCCGACGTCGACGCCATCGCGATCTGTTCGTCGACCGACACCCACATCGACCTGCTCGTCGCAGCCTCCGAAGCGGGCAAGCCGGTGTTCATCGAGAAGCCGCTTTCCCTCGACCTCGCAGAGGTTGACCGTGGGCTGGCAGCGGTGCGCGATTCGGGCATCGCCGTGCAGGTCGGCTTCAACCGTCGCTTCGATGCGAGCCATCGGTCGGTTCGCGATCGAGTGATGTCGGGAGAGATCGGTGACGTGCACATGGTCCGCATCACCAGCCGCGATCCGGCCCCACCTCCGATCGGATACATCGCAGTCTCCGGCGGCATCTTCCTCGACATGACGATTCACGATTTCGACATGGCCCGGTTCGTCACGGGCAGTGAAGTCGTCGACGTCTTCGCTCGCGGCGCCGTGCGCATCGACCCGGCCATCGGTGATGCCGGCGACCTCGACACGGTCGTGGTCGTGATGACGCACGAGAACGGCGCGATCACCACCATCGACAACTCGCGCCAGGCCGTGTACGGCTACGACCAACGTGTCGAGGTGTTCGGCTCGGCGGGGCTCGCCGCTTCGGAGAACCCCTACAGCAACACCGCGCTCGTCCGTGACGCCGACGGCACCCGCCAGGCCACCATCCCCTACTTCTTCCTCGATCGCTACATCCCGTCGTATCTGGCCGAGTGGAGCGACTTCGTGGCGATGGTGCGCGACGGCGCGGCCCCGACCGTCACCATCGACGATGGCCGGGCGCCGCTCGTGCTCGGTCTGGCCGCTTGGAAGTCGTTCCGTGAGGGCCGCCCCGTCAATGTGAGCGAGATCGGATGAAGGCCTACATCACCGGGGGGACCGGGTTCGTCGGTTCCAGCATCGTCAAGGTCTTCGCCGAGCGTGGCGCCAGCGTGCAGTGCCCGGTGCACACCTTCATTCCCGACGAACCGACCGGCTACAGCTGGGAACGACTGAACCTGCTCGACGCCGACGCCCTTCGTTCCAGCGTGCTCGCGGCGTCGCCCGACGTGGTCGTGCACGCCATGATCCTCAACGACTTCACCACGATGTATGCCGACCGGACGCTCGCCTGGCAGTCCTACGTCGGCACCACGGAGACGCTCGCCGATGCGGCGAACGCATGCGGTGCCAAACTGATCTTCGTCTCGTCCGACTGGGTGTTCGACGGAACCCAGACGCGCGCTACGGAAACCACGCCGCCGAATCCGGTCAACCTCTACGGGGTCCTCAAGATGGCTGGCGAGCTCGTGACACTGCAACGCGCAGAGCGCGGAGTTGTGGCGCGGGTGTCGGGGGTGAACGGGGTGCACTGGGCGCGCCCGACCACGCCGCGTCGACAAGACCGCGGATTCGGATACTTCGTCGCGTCGATCGTCGACGCACTGTCGGCCGGCGACACCTTCACCGTGTGGGAAGCCGACGACATCAACATGGTTGCCACTCCGAGTCTGGCGACCGCGAGCGCCGAAGTGATGCATCGCATCGCCGACGATCCGGACGCCACGGGTACCTTCCACTGCTGCGGTGCTGACGCCACGACGCGTCGTGAACTCGCCGAACTCACCTGCGACGTCTTCGATCTCGACGCGAGCCTGCTTCGATTCGGAGCGCCCGACCCCGAGATGATGGCGGGTGGACTGATCCCCTATGACACCAGCCTTGCGGTCACTCGCACATCGGACGTACTCGGTGTCGAGCCGCTCGGGGTGCGCGAGCTGCTGACGCGGTTCCGCACCGAACTGACCACCGGCGCACTCGCGCCATCCGACGCCGGCTTCGCCATCACGCCCACACGTTCAGGAGCACGCTCATGACACACAGCGGTCCGCATCGACCCGATCCGAACGGTGGTGCACTGCTCGACATCACACCCGAGAACGCAGGTTGGCGCTTCCTCGCGTTCGCCGTCCACGAGGTCGAAGCCGGTCGCCCACACACCGGTTCGCACGCCGATCGCGAAACCGCAATCGTGACACTCTCGGGTGCCGGCCTCGTGGTCGCCGACGGTCGGCGCATCGACGTGTCGCGTACCTCCGTGTTCGACGAGATCGGGCGCGTCGTGTACCTGCCGCCCGGCACGTCGTACTCCGTCGAGACGGAGGCGACCGTAACCGTCGCGATCGGATCGGCGCCGGCCGAGGGCAAGTTGCCGATGCGCGTCTTCGAACCGTCGGAGATTCGCAACGAGATCCGCGGAGGCGGGCAGGCCTACCGTCAGGTGGTGCACACGCTCGGCCATCCGCTCCCCGCGGAACGTCTGGTGCTGTACGAGGTGTACGTGCCACGAGGTACCTGGTCGGGCTGGCCACCACATTGCCACGACGGCCGCGATGGCTCGCCGTATCTTGAGGAGACCTACTACTTCCAGCTCGATCGGCCCGAGGGATACGCAATCCATCGCAACTGGCGTGACGGCGAGTTCGACGACGCGATGGTTGCGCACAGCGGCGACGTGGTGCTCGTGCCCGGCGGCTATCACACGTCCGTCGCATGTCCCGGGTCGAACATGTACTTCCTGAACTTCCTCGCGGGTGAGCCCGAAATGGACGAGCGGTCGACGCCGCCGTGTTTCCATGCCGATCACACGTGGATCGAGGCCGACTGGACGGCCGGGGAGTGGAACCTGCCGATCGTCGGCACATGAGCCTCGACGACCTGCGCGCGGACGACGGCACGTTTCGTGTCCTCGCGATCGACCATCGTGACTCGCTTCGCAACTTCCTGGCGCCCGACGACCCGGGGTCCGTGGTCGCCGCCGACATCACACAACTCAAGATCGATCTCGCGTCCACGGTCGGCGCACTCGCGAGCGGCGTGATGCTCGAACCGGAGTTCTCGATCCCGCAGGTGATCGACGCCGGCGCACTCGCCGACGGTGTCGGATTCCTCGCGGCGCTCGAAGCTCAGGGTTATCTCGACGACCCCGGTGCCGGGCCAACCACCATCCTCGAGGGGTGGTCGGTCGAACGGGCCGCCGCGTCCGGGGCGTCCGCCGCCAAGCTGCTGCTGCCCTACCATCCCGATCGGCCCCTTGCAGCCGAGCAGGAACGCGTTGCCGCCGACGTGCTGAATCAGTGCCGCGCCGTCGGTCTGCCGCTCGCGCTCGAACCACTCTTCTACGATCTCGACGACCCGGCGGATCGCCCCCGAGTGGTGCTCGACACCGTCACACGATTCGCCGAACTCGGCCCCGACCTGTTGAAGCTTCCGTTTCCCGTCGATCCGGTCGCCGACCCCGATGAGTCGCACTGGGGCCCGCCCTGTGCCGACGTCACTGCGATCACGAAGCGATGTGGGATGCCATGGGCGATGCTGTCGGGAGGCGGCTCGTTCGAGATGTTCGCCGCGCAACTTCGTGTCGCCGCAACTCACGGCTGCAGCGGCTTCATGGTTGGACGCGCCCTGTGGGGCGAGGCAGCGCGCGTCAGCGGTGCGCAGCGAACGACGATCATCACCGATCTGATCACACCGAGGTTCCTGTCGCTCAGAGCGATCATGGACGAATCCAGAGGAGGCACCCGATGACATTTTTCACCGACATCACCGAGCCCATCGCATACGAAGGGCTCGATTCCGACAATCCGCTCGCGTTCCGGTGGTACGACGCCGACCGGCTCGTAGCGGGTCGAACCATGGCCGAACATCTCCGGTTCGCGGTCTGCTACTGGCACAGTTTCAACTGGGACGGCTTCGACATCTTCGGTGCAGGCACCCTCGATCGACCGTGGCTGGGCGCGAACGCCGGGGACCCGATGGATGCGGCGCGGTTGAAGATGGACGCCGCGTTCGAGTTCTTCGAGAAGCTCGGCACGCCCTATTTCTCGTTCCATGATCGTGACATCGCGCCGGAGGGCGCCACGTTCAAGGAGTCGTGCGCAGCGCTCGACGAGATGGTCGATCTCGCCGGCGAGCACATGGAGCGAACGGGCGTGAAGCTGCTGTGGGGTACCGCCAACGCGTTCTCGAACCCGCGCTACCAGGCGGGCGCGGCCACGAACCCCGATCCCGAAATGTTCGCCTACGCCGCTGGGCAGGTGTGCCACGTGCTCGACGCGACCCACCGGCTCGGTGGTGAGAACTATGTCCTGTGGGGTGGCCGCGAAGGCTACGAGACGTTGCTGAACACCGACCTCGGTCGCGAACTCGACCAGCTCGGCCGGTTTCTCGACATGGTCGTCGAGCACAAGCACAAGATCGGATTCACCGGCACGCTGCTGATCGAGCCGAAACCGTTCGAACCGACGAAGCATCAGTACGACTACGACACCGCAACCGTGCACGCGTTCCTACAGAAGTACGGTCTCGCCGACGAGTTCAAGGTGAACATCGAGGTGAACCACGCGACGCTGTCGGGTCACGACTTCGCCCATGAGATCGCCGTTGCCGCGAACGCTGGGCTGTTCGGTTCGATCGACGCCAACGCCGGCGACGACCGCCTTGGTTGGGACCTCGATCGCTTCCCGATTTCGGTCGAGCAGATGACGCTCGGCATGTACGAGATCCTCCGAGCCGGCGGGTTCACGACCGGCGGATTGATGTTCGACTCGAAGTTGCGGCGCCAGTCGATCGATCGGACCGACCTGTTTCATGCCCACATCGGCGGTATCGACACGATGGCTCATTCGCTCGTCGTTGCGGCGGCGATGATGGGCGACGGAGCGCTGGAGTCGATCCGCAGCGACCGCTACGCCGGATGGAGCGGTGAGTTGGGCCAGTCAATTCTCGGCGGCAGCGAGACGCTTGCGTCGTTGCGCGATCGGGCGATGGGTCGAGGCGAACCGGTGCGGACCTCGGGCCGCCAGGAAGCCGTCGAAAATCTGGTCGCGCGGTACATCGAACGGGCCCGCTGATGGCCGGACGCCGACTGGTGCTCGGCGTCGATTCGTCAACGCAGTCCACGAAGGTCGAGGCACGCGAACTGACGAGCGGCGAAGTCGTTGCGACCGCGTCGGCGAAACACCCGGCGACGCATCCCCCCGTCTCCGAGCAGGATCCTGCGGCGTGGTGGGACGCACTGGTCGTGGCCGTTCGTCAGCTCGGCGACCACAGACGTGACGTGGTCGCCGTTTCCGTCGCCGGACAGCAGCACGGCCTGGTGCTCTGCGACGCCGACGGGCTTCCCCTGCGTGATGCGAAGTTGTGGAACGACACGACGTCGGCGAGCAATGCCGACGCACTCGTCCGTGCCGTCGACGCTCGTACGTGGTCTCGTCGGACCGGCAGTGTCCCGGTCGCTGCCTTCACCATCTCGAAGCTGGCCTGGGTGGCCGAACACGAACCGGACGTGATCGCCCGGACTGCGATGGTCATGCTGCCCCACGATTGGCTCACCTGGAAGTTGTCGGGAAGTCACGTCACCGATCGCGGTGATGCCTCGGGAACCGGCTGGTTCGATCCGTCCGCGAACCAGTACCTGCCCGACCTCATCGGCCAGGTAGTCGATGACGGTGCCGGCTGGATCGATCGGCTGCCTCGGGTGCTCGGCCCGAGCGACGTTGCCGGGGAGCTGAGCGCAATCGCGGCGGCCGAGCTCGGGCTCCCGCTCGGCATCGTCGTGGGACCGGGGAGTGGCGACAACATGGCTGCGGCGCTCGGACTCGGTCTGGGCTCCGGTGATGTCGCGATCTCCTTGGGCACGTCGGGAACGGTGTTCGCCGTGTCGGACACGGCGACGGCCGATGCGACCGGCGCGGTCGCAGGGTTCGCCAGCGCGACGGGGAACTTCCTGCCGCTGGTGTGCACGCTCAACGCGACGAAGGTCACCGATCTGGTTGCATCGTGGTTGGGTACGGATGCGGCCGGGCTGTCGGTGCTGGCGCTGGCCGCAGGCGGATCCGACGGCACGGCCACGCTCATTCCGTACTTCGACGGCGAACGAACACCGAATCGTCCTGACGCGACGGGGACCTTCTCCGGGCTGACGAATGCGACGTCACGAGAAGAGCTTGCGCGCGCCGCGCACGACGGCGTGCTCTGTGGCCTGCTCGATGGCCTCGACGCGTTGCGGGCCGTCGGTGCGTCGGTCGATGGTCGATTGTTCCTCATCGGTGGCGGATCGCGCTCGGGCGCCTACCGCCAGCGTCTCGCCGACCTCACCGGCGACGCCATCGTGGTGCCCGATACCGACGAGACCGTCGCGACCGGGGCCGCGGTGCAGGCCGCCGTGATCGTCGGTGCCGACACTTTTTCAGCCGTGTCGCAGCGATGGCGGCTCGGCCACGGGATCCAGGTTGATCCCGTCCACGAAGGTCACGAGGTGCGCACACGGTACGCGCACGCACGCGACTCCGGCACCCGTCCTTAGTCGTCGTTGGTGCGGAACGCCGGGGATCGCAGCGTCGTGACCGGCTCACCGAGCGGCGCTTCGGGTGCCGCCCGCCGTCGCTCACCCTCTTCGATCGCGTCGAGGAGGTGGATCGAGAGGTCGGCGACTTTGACCTCATCCTCGTCCTTGCCGGCTCCCTTCACGCCGTCGTCGAGCATGATGTAGCAGAAGGGGCAGGCGGTCGCGACGCGGCTCGCTCCCGTAGAGATCGCTTCCGCGGCGCGCTCGTCGTTCACCTTGGTGCCGATCGTCTCTTCCATCCACATCCGTGCACCGCCCGCTCCGCAACACATGCCCGTGGTGCCGTTCCGGGGCATCTCGACGACCTCGATGCCCTTGATCGAGCCGACGACCTTGCGGGGAGCGAGGTACACGTCGTTGTGCCGACCCAGGTAACACGAATCGTGATACGTGATGCGTTCCTCGAGGGTCGCCTCGCTCACGTCGAGGCGGCCGCTGTCGATGAGCTGTTCGAGCAGCTGGGAGTGGTGAATGACCTCGTAGTTGCCGCCGAGCTGGGGATATTCGTTCTGCAGCGTGTTGAAGCAGTGCGGGCACTGCGTGATGATCTTCTTCACGCCCATGCCGTCGAGCATCTCGATGTTCGGCATCGCCAGCATCTGGAAGAGGTACTCGTTGCCCGAGCGTCGGGCGGAGTCGCCGGTGCACATCTCGCTCGGTCCCAGAATCGACACGTCGATGCCCGCTCGCGACAGCAGCTTCGCCATGGCTTGGGTGACCTTCTTGTTCTTGTCGTCGAACGACCCTGCGCAGCCGACCCAATACAAGTACTCCGATTGCAGCGGGTCGCCCGGATCGACCACCGCCACATCGGCCAGGTCGTTCGCCCAGTCGCCGCGCTCGCCCTGGTTCAGTCCCCACGGGTTGCCCTGGTTCTCCATGGCGCGGTACGCGTTTCCGAGCTCGGCCGGGAAATCCGACTCCATCAGGGCCAGGTATCGGCGCATGTCGAGGATCTTGTCGAGGATCTCGATGTTCACCGGGCAGATCTCGTCGCACGCCCGACAACTGGTGCACGCCCAGAGCTCTTCGGAGCTGATGCGCTCGAACAGCGAGTTCGCACCGATGGTGATTTCCGGATCGGTGCCGATGGGTGGGCTGACCTTCGGAACGCCGGTGGCCGCCATCACCTCACCCGTCTTGAGCACGATCTCTCGTGGGTCGAGTGGCTTCCCGGTGGCGTGGGCGGGACACACGCTGGTGCAACGGCCGCACATGGTGCAGGCGTCGGTGTCGAGGAGCTGCTTCCACGTGAAGTCCTCGACGACGGACGCACCGAACGTCTCGAGTTCGGTCTCCATCAGGTTCGGCATCGGCTTCATCGCGCCCTTTGGGCGGTCCCTGTCGCTGAGATACATGTTGAGCGGAGACGTGAACACGTGGCGGAGCATCGTGATGGGGAGGATCGCCAGGAACACGATGAAGCCGAGCACGTGGACGATCCAAGACCACTGATGCCAGGTCTCGAGCGAACTCTGAGAGAGTCCGTCCACCGCCTGTGCGAGGGGGTAGCCGATGAAGCTGTACTGCTCGTACGACGGCGTGCCCTCGACGGCGATGCGGAACATTTCGGCGAGGAACCCGGTGAGGCCGATCACGAGGAAGGTGCCCAGGATGATGGCGTGCTCGGGCTTCGATTTGATGCGGATCCGGTATGGACGTTGCACGTAACGGCGCACGATCGCCCACACGATGCCGACGACGAACACCACACCGGCGAGGTCACCGACGAAGGAGTACGCCTGGTAGGTGCGGCCATGCAGGAACTTGAGCTGTTCGGGCATCTGGTGGTCGATCTCGAGCACGGTGGTGACGCCCATCAGCACGAGGAACCCGAAGTAGATCATCGAGTGCATGACTCCCGCCGCTGAATCGCGCAGCAGGGTCCGCATGTAGACGCCGGCGCGGAAGTCGGCGGCACGCCGTTTCACGTTCTTCGCGGTGGTCTTGCGTTGGGCCGGGGCACCACGTTCCCAGTTCTTCATACGGTTGGAGAACTGGAACGCCCCCCAGACCAGCATGAGGGGGATGACCGTGTAGAAGGCGACCTGGAGCGGTGCGGGGATGTTGCCGAAAACGGCCCTGTGGATCTCGTTGTCGTTGTGCCACCCGGTGATCTGAGGCACGATGCCCGAGATCAGGGTGAACGTGGCGATCCCGATCCCGAGGGCGAGCGCGATGTGATTGGGCTTGATGCGCTTGGGCCCAGGGGTCGGCGCGTCAGAGGTTTCGGCGTGCGTGCTCATGGCGAGCCATACGCTAGTCGCGGGCCGTGCTCGGACTCATTTCCGGCGACTGCACGGAGCGGTGCCGTAGGTCGGGACGTTTGTTCAACCGGCGGTGAGGCGTCGGATTCCTTCGTCGAAGAAGGCGGTGATGCGGTTGACGTGGTCGGCGGTGCTCGCGGCCGCCGGTTCAGCGGCGAGGTCGCCGTACGTGACGACTGCGCCGAATGGCGCGTTCCAGAACCCACTGGCGCCGGGTCGGGCGTCGTTCCACGGTCCGACGTACATGTAGGGCTCTTCGTGAAAGCTGTCACCCCCCGAAGCGCCGAGATTGCATCGGAGCTCGCCGTCGATCGCGATATCGACACCGAGATCGAAGTGCTCGGGCCAGACCCGAGCCAACGCTGCTTCGTCGGGCGCTCTGTGGACGATGACGCGATCGATTGCTTCGGCACCGATGAGGAACCAGTTTCCGATCGTGCTCGCCACACCTGGATGCAGATGAAGTGGTTCGTCAGGGTCGCCGAGGTCCGGGGTGTCGCCACCGACCCAGAACCCGGGATCGGGCTCGAACCCGAGGAACTGGCACAAATCGCTGATCGATGCGCCGTCGACGCGGTGTGAGCGGGTGGTGGTCGTGACGTGGCGAATGTTGTCGCCCATCGCTCGTTCCTCGATGAGGTGGGCGCCGCTGATCCTGACCCGCTGGCGTTGGTCGCCGAGATTCGGTGTAGCGAATCCGCCTGCGGCGGGAAGGAGGTCGAACAAGCCGTCGCTGCGTTGTCGGGCTTGGCACAACACGTGCGTCATGATGCGTTGCAGCGTCGAGCGTTGCTCGCTCCAGTTGTCGGGAAGAGACGGCGTTGATGGTGTGGTCATGGCGTCGATGCTCTCAGAGTTTGGGTGTCTGGTTCGTTTGCCTTGTTCGAGCTGTGGCCGAGCGGAACCTCAGCCGTAATAGTTGCGGTCGAGCTCGCGGACGCGGCCGGCGAGGGTGGTGAGCAGTTTGAGGGACACTTTGGGCGACTGTTCGAGCAGTTCGCGGAAGTGGCGCTGATCGATCACGAGGAGCTCGCAGTTGGTCTCGCACACCACGGTCGCGGTGCGAGGACCGTGATCGAGGAGCGACATCTCGCCGACGACACCTCCGGAACCGAGCGCCGCGACCCTGCGACCGCCGCGACGCACGACCGCACGACCGTCGAGGATCACGAACGCCTCGCGTCCGGTCTGGCCTTGTTCGATGATGACACTGCCGGCGGTCATGGTGATCTCGTCGCCGGCCCTGGCGATGAGCTTGAGCTCTCGCTGCGAAAACTCGGCGAACAGCGCGACATTGGCGAGATGCTGGAGTTGCGCCTTTTGCGTGGCCATCGCGGAACGATACTCGCTGCGTCGGCGATGTGTTCCGGCGTGAGTTCGTACCCGAGTGCGACCGAACACGATCGGCACGACCATGTGACCTCGGGGACGAAGTCGACGTGTGCGCAGCGGTGGCTATCGGCACGTCGTGCGAACGCGCCGCAGACGGCGACTTCGTCACCTCGGCTGGTGGCTGAGTCGGCGACGAAGTCGTACCCGGTTCTCATGGCGTGGGAGATGAACGTGGGCGACTTTCCTCGCACGGGCCGCTCCGCCGCTCGGCGGGAAGCCGCGAGCGGTCGATGCGCGAGCCTCCAACGGTATGCCTTCTGCTTGCAAGAGTTCGAGCAGTACACGGCTCGTCGACCGGGACGAACGAGGTGATGGTTCGCGCGTCCGCAGACGGGACACCACCACTGTGCGGCGATGTCGGCGGGCGTCGGTCGTTCGGTGTCGCCGTGCAGATCGGGGGCCGTGGCGAGTGCGCCGCCGTCGCTGGTGATGCGACCGGGTTGCCGATCGCCAAGGAGTGCGAGGTTCACGAAATATGCGGTCCCCATACCCACACCGTAGAGACACGGTGTCACAAGGTGGCCGCCCGGTGCGACCGATGCCACGAGGCTCGGGCTCGCAGTTCGTGGAACTGTCCGGAATCGTCGATCAGCCGATGGGCGTCGTACGGCGACGCGATGGCCTCGGACCGCGCGTCGGTCGTCGGTTTCGCGGCCGTCGGGAATTCGTCTCATCTGTGCTCGTGGTTGGGCGATCCGGCGTCGGGATTCGTCTCACCCAGCCTGCGGCTGGGTCTGCCGGGCGTCGGGATCCGATTGCCGGGTCGATGCGACAAGTCAGCCGGGTCGTTTCGGAGCATTCCCGAGTCACCCTGCGGTCGGCGGCCCGCTTGTATCGATTCGTCTCGCTCCATCAGCGGTGCCCATCGTCGTGCGTCCCGAATCGTCTCGTCGCGCCGGTCTGATGGTCTGTCCCGATTCGTCTCATCGTGAGACGAATCAGGACGGCGTTCTCTGCGAGTGACTGAACCGACGCGGGCGTCATCGTGACAATCGACCAGTCCGGCCGGGAGTGGTCGACTTGGTGGCGTCACATCGAGCATTCCAAACGGCGCGGAGCGCCCGCCGCCCGCCGACACCGCCGACGCGAAATCAGAACGTGACTGGAGCCGTGCGTTCGAACTCGTGAGACGAATCAGGACATGGCTCGAGTTGTGCGTTCGAACTCGTGAGACGAATCGGGACGTGGCTGGAGCCGTGCGTTCGAACTCGTGAGACTAATCAGGACGTTGCTCGACCGGCACCCTTCGAACCAGTGAGACGAATCACCGAGGGCAGCGGGACGAGGTACCGGCAGCCCATGCGATCCGCTCGCGATCGGCATCCCCGTTGTGGCCGCTGCCAGCCGATTGCCGATCCCCCTGCCGATGAACTTCACGTTCCTGCTTGAGCGGCCACCGCCGCGGCGGCAGCTTCGATCGCCGCGGTATCTCCCAGGTACTCGGCCGACTGAACCCCGAGCGCTCCGTCGAACGTGTACTGACGGGGCGCGCCGGTTGGGATGTTGATTGAGGCGATGTCGTCGTCCGACACACCCTCCAGATGCTTCAGGAGCGCCCGCAACGAGTTGCCGTGCGCGGTGATCAGCACGTTGAGCCCAGCGAGCAGTTGAGGCGCGACGGCGTCATACCAATACGGCAGGACCCGATCGACCACGTCCTTCAGACACTCCGACGCCGGCAGGACATCCGGAGGGAGATGTCGATAGCGCGAGTCGTGGCTCGGGTGCTCTGGGCTCGACAGATCGACTGCCGGCGGCGGCACGTCGTACGACCGCCGCCACAGGTTCGTCTGGTCGGCCCCGTGGCGTTCAGCGGTCGCCTTCTTGTCGAGACCCTGCAGCGCCCCGTAGTGCCGTTCGTTCAGCCGCCAGTTCCGCTCCACCGGCAACCACGCTTGATCCATCGCAGTCAGCGCCAGGTGATGCGTCACGACGGCCCGCGTCTGCAGCGACGTGAACGACACGTCGAACCGCAGGCCCGCTGCTGCCATGGTCTCGCCGCCTTCGACGGCCTCTCGCTCGCCCTGCTCGGTGAGTGGGACGTCGTGCCAACCCGTGAACAGGTTCTCGAGGTTCCATGTGGACTGGCCGTGGCGGAGGATGACGAGCGTTCCGGTCATGACCGCCAGGCTAGGGCGTCCGACCGCCCGCTAATCTCACCGCAATGACGTCAGCCCCGTCGGCGGCCGGATACCGCTTCGATCGCTACCTCCGCTACGCCGAACTCGTCGACTGGATGAAGGCAACTGCGAACGCCAATCCGGACCTGGTCGCCGTCGAGTCGTACGGCACGTCGCACGAGGGTCGCGATCTGCTGGTGGTGACGATCACCGACACCACCTCCGGCAGCCACGAACACAAGCCCGCTCACTGGGTCGATGCCAGCATCCACGCCGTCGAACTCACGGCAACGGTCGCCGCGTGTGCGGTTATCCAGCACCTCATCGATGGATGGAACACCGGCGACGAAGTCATTCGGCATGCGCTCCGCACCCGAACGTTCTACGTCGTCCCACGTGTGAATCCCGATGGTGCCGAATGGGTCCTCGCCGATCGCCCCCGGTTTCGCAGGTCGAGCGTTCGTGCGTGGCCGTGGACGGACGGGCACCGATGGCCCGGCCTGGCGTGCGAGGACATCGACGGCGACGGTCGGATCCTCGACATGCGAGTGCCAGACCCGGACGGAGCGTGGATGCCTCATCCCGACGACACGCGTCTGATGATCCCCGTGCCGATGTCGGGGTTTCCGCCCTCCGGCGCAATACCCCGATACCGACTGCTGATCGAGGGTTCGGTCGTGGACAGCGACGGTTTCACGATCCCGACCCCACCGCCCACGGAAAGCCTCGATCTCAATCGCAACTTCCCGGCCGGTTGGGGTACCGGCGTGCGCGGCAGCGGAGATCACCCGCTGAGCGAACCCGAGATCGACGCTCTCCTCCGGGCGATCGTCGCTCGCCCCAACGTGTGTGGTTACAACGCCTTCCACACGAGCGGCGGCGTCCTGCTGCGGCCGTCGTCGACCCGGCCCGACAGCGAGTTGCCGCCCGGCGACGTGTGGATCTGGAAGCAGCTCGGTGAGGTCGGCACGAAGCTCACCGGCTATCCCGTGCACTCCGTCTACGAAGACTTCACCTGGGACCCGTCGGACAGGTTGAGCGGTGCTGCCGATGACTGGGCGTACGAACATCGAGGAGTCTTCGGCTGGACCACCGAGTTCTGGGACATCGTGAAGGCGGCGACCGGCAACCAGCAGTCGACCCACTTCTGGTACACCGGACCAACCGACGACGAACTCCTTGCAGTGCTGCGATGGTGTGACGAGCACCATCCGGCGGGTCACGTCGACTGGTACCCGTTCGAGCACCCCCAACTCGGACCCGTCGAGATCGGCGGATGGGACGCCATCAGCACCTGGACGAACCCCCCGCTGACGCGACTGCGCGACGAGGTGGCCGGCCATGCCGCGTTTGCCGTGCAACAGGCGCTCAGTTCTCCACTGCTCGAGATCAAGCATCATGCAGTGGCCCGGCTCGGCACGCGACAGTGGCGCATCGAGTTGGGAGTCGCCAACACCGGATGGCTGCCGACCGACATCTCGGCGCATGCGCGCAAGGAGCACCTCGTCGCTCCGATCACCGTGTCGATCTCGGGCGATGTTCACATGGTAGACGGACCGGCACGTCGCCAGCTCGCCGGACCCCTCGAAGGCCGTGCCGCACTGCGATTCGCCGGCGGGAACGACGGCACTCCCGATCGAGCGCTCGTCAGCTGGGTCGTGGAAGCAGCGGCAGGAACGGAAGTGCACGTCGTCGCACAGCACAACCGATCGGGCCGAGCGGTGCGGTCGATCGTGCTCGCCGACGACAGCCGGCAACCGGCCGTCTGAACGCGAAACGGGGAGCAGCCCGTGGGCTGCTCCCCGTCAGAAACCGCGTTGTTATCTCACGCCGCTGTCACGTCGCCACCTGCACGAGGGTCAACGCCATGACGCCATTCGCGTCGCTGTGCGATACGGCGCCGAGATACTCGGTGCCTGCGCCCAGCCCTGCCCAACTGACCGTGATCGGTGCCACCTGCCCGACGACGGCCGCAGTGGGCGCGCTGTCGATCGCCAGACTGCCGCCCGGCGTTGCCGACACCACCCACTGACTGACCGAGTAGGCCAACGGTGGGCTGGTCACCTGCCACCCGTGAACCGCCAACGTGTAGTTGCCGTCGGCGGGCGCCGCGAGCTCGATGAGCTCATTCGTTCCGCCTGCGGTACTGGATGCGACGATGTTGCCGGCCGCGTCCAAGAGGAACAGGTCGATGTCGTCAGGTCCCGGAATTTCGAGCGCCAACCGCAAGAACGCGGCACCGCTCAACGAGAAGTCGTGGAGCACGACACCTCCCTGATCGTCGTCGGCCGTGCCGAACGTCTGATCCGGATCGGGTCCGACTTCGCCGGCCAGCGCCGTCGGTGCCTCCATTCCGTGGGCGGCAGCGGTGTATGCGCCGCTGTACCCGAACGACACGTCGAAGGTCGCCGTGCCATCGGTGCCCGTACCGAAGACGACCGGCGGCGTGTTCAGCGCCGTCCCGCGAACTGCGATCGGGCTGTGGACCTTGTAGCCACCGCCCTTCCACCACAGGTCACCGAAACGCCACTCTCCGATCGGACCGCCACCGTTGTTGGTGATGGTCATCTCGTACGTGACGGATTCACCCGGAGCGATCTTGAACACAGCCGGCTCGACGACGACGTCATACCCATCGGGTGGGATGATGAAGGCGCCGAACGTGCGTGTCTTGTCCGCAACGCTGGTGACCGTGCGAGTGATGGTCTGGCTACCGGCCAGTTCGGCGATGGCCATCGACGGATAGTTCAGATCGCTCGCATCCGACGGTATTCCGAGTCCGTCGAGGAACGTGCACGAGCCCGGCGTGAAGATGCCGAGCTCGGCACCGCACGTGAATGCGGCGTACTCGAACAGCCCTGCGTCGTAGGTGAGGCCCGGATTGAACGCCGAGCCCTTCCTCGCGACCTTGCCAGGTTCGACGTGCCCAGAACCGGTGTCGAACGGATCGGCAAAACTCATCCGATCGTTGTCGAGCACGTCGGGGTCCGCCGTGGTCATCAACGCCGACCGCGCCTGTGCGGCACTCCAGTCGGGATGAACCTGCTTGATGAGTGCGAACAGTCCCGCGACGTGCGGGCTCGACATCGAGGTTCCGGCAATGGCCTGGAAGAGCTCACCCGGCACGGCGCCGGGCCCGGGAATCGGAGTGTTGCCGGCGAGGATCTGCATGCCGGGTGCCGTGATGTCGGGCTTGATGATGTCTTCCGACGTCGGGTTGGGACCACGCGACGAGAAGATCGTGATCGACGGGTCGTAGTCGATCCTGGTCTTCTTGCCCGTGTTCTTGATTTCCGCCGTCGGGGCGACCCGATCGTCGATGTACTGCTTCACCTGCAGCCCTTCGGTGTAGTCGAGGTGGACCGTCGGAACGAAGTGCGTGTCGGTGAACAGGTTGTCGGTATCGGAGTTGTTGTACAGGATCATGCCGACGCCACCAGCTTCGGCGACGGCGAGGCCCTTTTCGGCACGACCGATGGCGCCGCGTCGGCAGAGCACGACGGCGCCGGCCACCACGGCCGGGTCGATCGATCCGCGGAGGCACAGATCGTTGCCTGCGTCCTCGGCATCGACGAGCGGAGCGCTGCCCGCCGTCGGCGGGGTGATCGAGGCGCCCTTGACGCGCTCGGTCTTGCTGCGCTGCCACCACCTCACCTCCCGCTTCCACCAGCCACTGCCGGGATCGAAGTTCGTCGCCGAAGCGAGACCGCTGGCGAGGTTCTTGCCGAGGAATCCGGCCGGTGACCCGCTCTCGCGGAGCACCACGGTGCCCTGGAAGAAGCGCTTCTGCGTGCTCGCAGCGACCGTGGTGATCCACGGAACGTCTGCAGGCCCGCCGATGGTGCCGGGTGCATCGCCGGAGTTACCCGCCGATGTCGCCACGAACACGCCAGCGTCGGCCGCGAACAGGAACGCGATGTCGTCCGGTCCGTTCCCGCTGGGACCGCCGCCGATCGAGTAGTTGATGACGTCGACACCGTCGGCCACGGCCTGGTCGATCGACGCCGCGAGGTCGGAACCGAAGCCGCCGAGCGTGCCGAGCCCCTTGTACGCAATGATATGAGCGCGAGGAGCGATGCCCGAGATCTCGCCGTACGACTTGCCGAAGAGCGAGGCCTCGACACCGGCGTTGCCGGCAGCGGTGCTGGCGGTGTGCGTGCCGTGACCGTTGTCGTCTCGAGCCGAGTCGAACTCGAAGTCTTCGGCGCCGATGAGTGCGCGATAGGTGTCGATCGTCTGACGGGCACCGAGGAGCTTGTTGTTGCAGGTGAACGGCGCGTCGTTGGGGTTGTGCGCCGTGTTGCCGAAGTCGCACGACGGACGAGTGACGTTGTCGAGCGTGACGGGCGGCGGCCCGTAGGTGCCGTCGTCAGCGAAGCTCGGGTGTTCCGGCCAGATGCCCGTGTCGATGACGCCGACGACGACGCCCTCGCCGGTGACACCGGTGTCCCAGGCCCCGCCCTTCACGGCGAGACCGATGTACTCGCCACTCGAGTCGGTGGTGAGCTGACGCATCTCGTCGGGCAGCACCGTGGCGACCTTCGGGTTGGCGGCCAACTTCACGGCTTGCGCATGCGACAACGTCGCGGAGAAGCCGTTCAGCGCATTGGTGTAGTCCTGCACCTTCTCGCTGGTGCTGATGCCCGCTTCGCCGAGCACCTGGTCGTGTGTCGCCTCGATGGCGTCACCCTCGGCTTGCGCTGCCGGCGTGTTGAGGTCGTCCTGGGCGATGTCGACGACGAGAGGATCGGCGCGCATGACGACGATGTAGCTGCCCGTCTGGCTCTCGACCACCTCCTCTTCGAGGTCGGGTTTGGCGTCTGGGTCGAGAGCATCGCCCGGAGCAGCCTGGGTCGGTAGGACCCCGAGTGGGGCGAGGAGCCCCAACGAGACTGCGCTGACGAGGAGGGGCAAACGGCGTCGCATGCGTGTTGGCCTTTCGTTCGTGGTGCCGGTTGAACGACGGCGTTCCACCAATCGCCGTCCGCGGGCCATGGTGTTCCACTCCCCGCCCTGGCAACTTAGGTTTATTCGCCCCGTGAGCGCAAGCGGTCTTTTCGAACGCCGCAATCTTGCTCTGTTCAGAACGCCCCGGCCATCAGCACTCCGAGATCAGATGTCGGGATCGTCCCTGGGGATGAACTCGTCGGCACCCTTCGTGCCACCGGTGTCCAACACCAGCGTGCCGTTCTCACCGGTGCCGGTGCTGCCGGTGTCGGCGCTGTCGCTGTCCACACCGTCGGACCCGCCGCCGGCAGACTCCGTCAGAAGCGTGTCGTCGAAGTCGAGATTGCAGAGGAAGGGTTCTCTCGATCCGCCCGAGTGGTAGCGGTACACGAGGTCGTCGACACCGAGTTCGATCAATGCTCCGTCGAACACGCCTGGGGCATAGATCATGTCGGGCAGCGGGCATCCGATGGAAGCATCCGACCAGACCACCAACACGCCGGTGAGGTTGTCGATGCTCGCGGTGTCGATGTCGAGACGTGCCGCGAGATCGCTCACCGCGATGTCGATGAACGGTTGCAGCGCCGGGTCGATCGTTCCGACGTCGTACACGGTCGTCGGAAACCCGACCGGTGGGCTTTCGTCGTCCGATTCCGCCGTTGGGGCGGAGGACTCCGGCGTCGACGGATCGGTGTCATTGTTGGCATCGGTCACGGCGGGCGCGGCCGAGTCCGTCGCGTTCGATGCAGTCGACGCGGAGTCGTCGCTCGAAAGCGTCGCGCCGTCATCGCTGCAGGCGCTCAATGTCGTCAGGGCGGCCACGGCGACCACGGCGATGGGGCGCGCGAACGGGTGCCTGGTCATTCGCAAATCATAGAACCGGTCGGCAAAACATGGACGTCGGCGTGCCTCAAGACCCCCGCACGGGCAGTCCGGCCGCGATGTAGCAGGCGTCGATCGTCGCCATGTTCTGGATGGCATCATCGCCGCTGGTGATCGGCATCACGCCGTTCGCGACAGCGTCGCGGAACGCAACCAGTTGGTGGAGGTACGTCGATGACGAGTCGACGTCGTGTGTCACGGTGCCAGCCGGGGACGACACCCGCAGCGACGCTCCGTTCTGCGGCGCCAGCGGGTTGATAGCCGTCATCGTCGCGTCGTCGCCGTTGACGATCAGGTCGATACGCGGTCGATCGCCCGGACCGATCATCGAACACTCGATGGTGCCGGTCACGCCGCTCGGCCACCGCAGGTTCGCCGTGAGACGGCCGTCGACGTGCTCGACGGGGCACTCGGCTTCGGCCGACACGACCTCCGGTTCAGCCCCGGCGACCCACCGAACCCACTGGACGGGATAGCACCCCAGATCCATCAGGGCACCACCACCGATCGCGAAGTTCCATCGGATGTCGGTTTTCGGTATCTCCTGGTCGGGGAGATTGAAGTGCGCTTCGACGTGCCTGATCGGGCCCAGCTCACCCGAGTCGAGTACCGCCTGCATCTGCGCGACGAAGGGGTGGTACCGCCAGTGGAACGCCTCCATCAGGATCAAACCGCGATCAGCGAGGGCGTCGCGCCCGGCCGCGACCATCTCGCTCGCCTCGGTTGCGTTGTTGGCGAACGGTTTCTCGCACAGCACGTGTTTGCCGGCTGCCAGCGCCGCGATGGTCCACCTGTGGTGGAGCGCAGCGGGTGTGGCGATGTAGATCGCCTCGATCTCGTCCGACTCGAGCAGTGCTTCGTAGGAACCGAAGGCAAGATCGAGGTCCCAGCGCTCAGCAGCCTCGTCAGCGCGGCCCTGATCGCGTGCCGCAACGGCGACGACATCGACGCCCTCGACGGAACGCGCCGGGTCGATGATCGCCTGTGTCGTGATTCGTGCAGCTGCGAGGAGGCCGAGTTTCATGAGGCCCGACCGTACATCGGCGAGCGCGTACGCTTCGTGTGATGGCCACCAACCACGTTTCGGACGACATCGCTGAGCTGTTCGACGCAGCCAAGGCGGTCCGCGACCACGCTCACGCCCCGTACTCGGGGTTCTCCGTCGGCGCTGCGATCCGAGCGGGGTCGGGTCAGGTGTTCGGCTGCTGCAACGTCGAGAACAGCGCCTACCCGGAGGGCACGTGCGCCGAGGCGGGGGCAATCTCGAAAATGGTCGCCGCGGGCGAACGCGTCATCGACACCATCGTCACGGTGTGTGGTGGAGAACTGGTCGGCACGCCGTGTGGCGGCTGCCGCCAGAAGATCCGCGAGTTCGCCACGAACGACACCACGATCGTCGTGTGCGACCTCGACGGAGAGCGCTCGCGCTACTCGATGGCCGAACTCCTCCCGGACTCGTTCGGGCCGGAACACCTCAGCGGTTCGGCCTGCTGACGGGCTCGTCGTGCGGCGCGAGCACCCGCTGGAGCAACTCGGCCAACTGCACCTGCTCGACGCCGTCGAGTGGTTCGAGCACAGCGACCTGGTAGCGGGCGATCCGGTCGAACGCGGCGTCGACCCGGCGGCGTCCGCGTGGGGTGAGGCGCACCTCGATCACGCGAGCGTCCTTGCGGGACACCGATCGAACGACGAGGCCGTCGTGTTCGAGCCGGTCGAGCCGGCCCGTCACGCCGGCGCGCGTGAGCATCAAGCGGGCGGCGATGTCGCTCGGCTGGAGCGCGCCGGCGGTTCGAACCTCGGCTGCGAGCTGGTAGTCGCCGAACCCTGCGAACCCGATCTCGGTGACGATGTGTGCGAGCGCTTGGGTCATCACGGTGGCAGCCCGCCGGATGCGCATGCCGATCACGAAAGCGGTGATGTCGGTGTTGGGGCGCAGCCGTTGCCAGGACCCCAAGGCGCCAGCGGTGTAGTCGACGACTGCTTCGCTCACGAAGGAAATATTACACCATACCTACCTGCTTGTAGTATGTATTTTTGATTAGATGACGAACTATTGACACGAAATCGCAGTTGACCGATCGAGCCGGTCTGCTAACGTCCGGCCTACCGGACTCGAATCAGAGGTGTCTCCTGTCGCTACCGGATCAGCGGCACGTCTCCGTTGGGAGTGGTCATGCGAGTTTCAAGGAGGCGGACCGCCGCCGTGTTGGTAGCGGTCCTCGGACTCGCATCATGCGGCGGCTCCGGCGACGGTGACAGTTCCGGTGCGGTCAGCGACCCACTGGCAGAGTTCATGGGTTGGGACGTCAACGCGTCCGACACCGACTACGCGGCGCAGGAACTCGAGGTGCAAGAACTGATCTCGACGTGCATGCGGGCCGAAGGGTTCGACTACGAACCCTTCGTGTATCCGAATCAGACCCCACCCGGAGCCGAGGAGGACGCGGCGTTGTCGGCCGATCCGGAGGCGTACGGCGAGAAGTACGGGTACGGCATCGTCCACAACTACGAGATCTGGGAGGAGCCCTACCTCGACGAGGACGGCAACGGTGGCGGTTTCGGGCCGGCCACCGACGTGGTCGACCCCAACAACGAGTACATGATGTCGCTGTCGCCCGCCGAGCAGGAGGACTACAGCATCGTCCTCTGGGGTGATCAGTCGTACTACGAGGAGCAGGTGCCCGACGAGGACGGCGTCTTCGAGCCGCCGCCGCTGGAAACGCAGGGCTGTTACGGTCAGGCCCAAGCGGAGGTGTACGGGCAGGACCCGTTCCAGATGGATCCCGAGATCCAGACCCGCCTGAACGACTTCTTCGAGAACATGATGAACGGCGCCGAGATGGAAGCGGCCAACGAGCAGTGGCTCGAGTGCATCACCGACGAACTCGGGTCGCTCGACGAGGTCGAGGGATTCACCGCCGAGACGCCGAACGAGATGTACCAGTACATGGATGGGCTGAAGCAGCTCGCCCAGGGCAAGGAGATCGTGCCGATCGACCCCGAAACCGGCGAGCCGATCGGCGACTACAACACCAGCATGGGGTACTCGTCGACGCAGAACGAGGACGGGACCGGGTTCGCGTACATCGGCGAGAACGTTCCGATTCCGGAGGACAAGCTGGAAGCACTGCGCACCCGCGAGCTCGAGGTCTACAAGGCGGACAAGAAGTGCCAGGAGGACGCCGACATCCTGGGCCTCATGCAACGCGCACAGCAGCGGCTCGTCGACGAACTCCGAGCCGAGTTCCCGGAACTCGACCAGTCGGGTGACCAGTGATCGACGACCCCGACGTTCCTGTTGACCGACAACCGGCCCACGATCTGGACACCGTCGATCTGGACACCGTCGGTCCGGACACCTTCGATCCGGACACCGGCGACCCGGACACCTTCGGTCCGAACACCGTCGATCTCGAACCGGTCGAGCAGAACGCCGACGAACGGGCGTGGCGTGCCGAGGCCGCCCGGCACGACGGGCGTCGGCGTCGACGGCAGGGAGCCATCGTCATCGGCGTCGCCCTGGCATCGGCATTGGTCGGTGTGTTGATCGGAAGCCGAATCAAGTCGCCCGCCGATCAGGCAGCCGACCGAGCTGCACCGCGTGCGTCGCGTATCACCGTCCCGGTCGAGCGTCAGGTGCTCAGCTCGTCGATCGTGCTGTCAGGAAACATCGAGTACAACGAACCGACTGCCATCGCGCTCGCCGGCAACGTCGGAGTCGACGACGGCGAGGCACAGGTCATCACGAAGGTGCCCGAGCAGGGCCAGCAGGTGCAGGAAGGTGATGCGCTGTTCGAGGTCACGGGCCGCCCTGTCTTCTTCCTCCAGGGCGAGCTGCCGATGTACCGCGCACTCTCGGTCGGCTCGACCGGCCCTGACGTGGTCCAGCTCGAGACCTCCCTCGACCGGCTGGGGTTCTCGCCCGGCACGGTCGACAACGTGTTCGATGCGGAGACCGGTACAGCACTCGGCGAGTTCTACGTGCAGGCCGGCTACGAGGTCGAAGGCCCTTCCAGGACGCAGCGCGACGAGCTGCGTGCGTCGCGACAAGCCGTGACCGATGCCGAGGAAGCGCTACGGAGTGCTCGTGCCGATCTGGAACGGCAGGACAACACGTTGCCCGAGTCCACCCTGCTCCAACTCCGCCAGGCGGTCACATCGGCCGAGGCGGCCATTCCCGCCGCCGAAGCCGCCGCCACTCGGAACAACGATGCCGCGAAGCAGGAAGTCGCGACAGCGACCGTGGTACGTGATTCGGCCCGCACCATCCGCGATTCGGCAAAGACGGTTCGCGACGCCGCCGCGGCGCCGGGCGCGATCGACCCGGTGACGGGGGTGGCATACACCCCCGAACAGATCGCGCTCCTCAACGCTGATCTCGCACGTGCCGAAGAGGCGTTCGCCAGCGCCGAGGGAGGTCTGGCCGCCGCCGTGGCGGCTCAACAGGCGGCCGTGACCCAGGGCCAGTCCGACATCAAAGCAGCCAAGGACAACCTCGACCTCGCCCGGCTGCAACTGGCCGAAGCCACGGCACCTGCCGACACGACCGACGCTCAGAACGCTGTGAACCAAGCGCAGGGTGCACTCGACTCGGCGCGAGCCGAGCTCACCCAGCTCGAGACCGAGGTGGGCGTGCGCGTGTCGCCCGGCGAGATCGTCTTCGTGCCGATACTTCCGTCGATCATGACCGAGCTCTATGCCGTGCCGGGATCGGCCGCGAACGAACAGCTGGGGACCTTGTCCACCTCCGACACACTCGTGGCGAGCCGGGTCAGTCGTGGTGACTCGGCCCTGGTCACCGTTGGTGCAGCCGTGTCCATCACAGTCCGCGACTTCGGGTTCGAGACGACCGGCACGGTGGTCTCGGTCGGCCAGCCGCGTCCTGAGCAGGGCGCCGACGACGGCGGCCAAGACTTTGGAAGTGACTCATCGTCGTCGGGTCGGCAGGAGGTTCTGATCGCTCCCGACGACCCGACGGCGCGCGGACAGATGGTGGGCGCGGGCGTGCGTATCTCCGTCGACGTCGAGTCGACGGAGGACGAGGTGCTCGTCGTGCCCGTGGCCGCGCTGTCGGTCGGGCCGGGCGGTGTGAGCCGGGTCGAGGTCGAGACGTCGCCGGTGTCCGCCGACGATCCGGGCGCAACCGAACTCATCGAGGTCGAGGTCGGTCTGTCGGCGCAGGGCCTCGTGGAAGTGACCGGCGGCGACCTGCAGGAAGGCGATGCTGTCGTGGTCGGGCTGGAATCCGGGCGCACGGCCGACGGCCAAGACGACGCAACAGGCGGCACCAGCGAAGGCGACGGCGGGTGACCGACACGGCGCTCGCCGATCATCGAGGGCCCGCGCCTGCGAGTGAAGTTCCGCCGGTCATCGCGCTTCGCAATGTGTCGCGCGTGTTCGACAGCACGCCCCCGGTACACGCGTTGCGATCGATCAACCTGACCGTCGAACGCGGAGAACACGTCGCCATCGTCGGACCGTCCGGATCCGGGAAGTCGACGCTGCTGCACGTTTTGGGCCTGCTCGACCGGCCGACCTCGGGCGAGTACCGCCTCGACGGAGTGCTCGCCGAGAATCTCAGCGATGGCCGTCGGGCGGGGCTGCGTTCGACCCAGATCGGTTTCGTCTTCCAGGCGTTCCACCTGCTCGCTCATCGCAGCGCACTCGAGAACGTGATGATGACCGGGCTCTATCGCCGGGTTCCCCGCGCGGACCGGCGCGACCATGCCCTCGACGCACTCGCACGCGTCGGTCTGGCACACCGCGCCGGCTTTCCACCCAACCGACTCTCGGGCGGTGAGCGCCAGCGGGTTGCGCTCGCCCGTGCGTTGGCAGGTCACCCGTCGCTGCTGTTGTGCGACGAACCGACCGGCAACCTCGACTCGAAGAGCACGGCATCGATGCTCGAGTTGTTCGACTCGCTCGTCGACAGCGGACTCACCGTGGTACTGATCACCCACGATCACGGCGTCGCCGACCGCGCCGGACGGTTGGTCGAGATCATCGACGGTCGGCTGGTCGAGCTGTGACGATGTTCAGGCGCGTGCGTACGAACGAGAACTCGGTGCCGGTGAGCCGAATTCGTCCGGGCGACGTGCTCGACGAGACGCTCGCCGGGGTGCTCGCCCGTCCCGCTCGGGCAGCGCTCACCACCTTGGCCACGGTGCTCGGACTGGCGTCGCTGGTGGCCACGCTCGGCATCTCGCGGACGTCGGGCGAACAGATCGTCGGTCGATTCGACGAATTGAGCATCACCCAGGTCACGGTTCGCTCACGCGAGGCGCGGGGTGGCGCGGGCGCTCCGTTGCCGTGGTCGGTCGAGCAGCGCCTCGATCGACTGAACGGCGTGGTTGCTTCGGGAGCGGTCGCCGACGTGTCGAACCCCGGACGGGTTCGCACGGTGCCGGTGATCGATCCCTCCGGCAAGAGCGACCACACCGTGCCGGTGATGGCGGCGTCGCCCGGCCTTTTCGGCGCGGTGCGGGGCCAGATCTCGAGCGGCCGATGGTTCGACAGTGGGCACGTCGATCGAGCGGACCCGGTTGCGGTGATCGGGGCCGATGTCGCCGCCGATCTCGGCATCTCGTCGACCCGACTCCAGCCGGGGATTTTCATCGGCGATCAGTTGTTCACGGTGATCGGCATTCTCGACGCCGCAGAACGTGATCGCGGCATGATCAGGGCGATCATCGTGCCGAATTCGATCGCAGCCATCCGTTTCGGCACGACGCGACCGGACCGTGTGGTCATCGAGACCGAGATCGGCGCCGCTCAGTTGATCGCGAGTCAGGCCGCCATGGCGTTGAGTCCGAACGCACCGGAATCGATGTCGGTCGCCGCACCGCTCGACCCTCGCGCGGCTCGCGAAGGCGTGCAGAGCGACGTGAACAGTCTGTTCCTGCTGCTCGGTCTGATCTCGCTCGCAGTCGGGGCGATCGGCATCGCCAACGTCACCCTCGTCACCGTGATGGAGCGCACCGGCGAGATCGGTCTGCGTAGGGCGCTGGGCGCCCGCCGGCGCCACATCGCCGCGCAGTTCCTCTCCGAATCGGCCGTGCTCGGCATGGTGGGTGGGATCCTCGGTGCCAGCGCCGGCATCGTCACGGTCGTTGCCGTGTCGGCGACGCGAGACTGGACTCCGGTGCTCGATCCGTGGTTGCCGCTCGCGGCTCCACCGGCCGGCGCGCTCGTCGGGTTGATCGCCGGGCTCTATCCGTCCGTACGCGCAGCTCGAATGGAACCGGTGGAGGCACTCCGTTCCGGCGTCTGATGGAACCTGAGTCGATATGACTCAAGTTTTCTAACAGTCGGGTTGTGTCCGGCCCCGACCGGCCGTATTCTTGAGTCAACCCCCAGCAGGATTGATTTCAGGAGAACCTCACCATGCCCAAGGCAGTCGGTATCGACCTCGGTACCACCAACTCAGTCGTCGCCGTCCTCGAAGCGGGCGACCCGGTCGTCATACCCAACTCCGAAGGCGCTCGCACGACCCCGTCGGTCGTCGCGTTCTCGAAATCCGGCGAGGTACTCGTCGGTGAGGTGGCCAAGCGCCAGGCCATCACCAACCCCGATCGCACCTTCCGTTCCATCAAGCGCCACATGGGCGAGAACTGGAAGAGCGAAGACGTCGACGGCAAGCAGTACACGCCTCAGGAGCTCAGCGCTCGCACGCTCATGAAGCTCAAGCGCGATGCCGAGTCGTATCTCGGCGACACCGTCACCCAGGCCGTCATCACCGTGCCCGCCTACTTCGACGACGCACAGCGCACCGCCACCAAGGAAGCCGGCACCATCGCCGGGCTCGAAGTGCTGCGCATCATCAACGAGCCCACCGCGGCGGCGCTCGCCTACGGCCTCGACAAGGGCGCCGAGGACGAGACGGTGCTCGTGTTCGACCTCGGCGGTGGCACGTTCGACGTCTCGGTGCTCGAGATCGGCGACGGCGTGTTCGAAGTGAAGTCGACCCACGGCGACACCAGCCTCGGCGGCGACGACTGGGACCAGCGCATCATCGACTGGCTCGTCCAGCAGTTCAAGGCGGCCCACGGGGTCGACCTGTCGGCAGACCGGATGGCGTCACAGCGTCTCCAGGAATCGGCCGAAAAGGCCAAGATCGAGCTCAGCCAGGTTCAGTCCACGCAGATCAACCTGCCGTTCATCACCGCCACGGCCGACGGCCCGCTGCATCTCGACGAGAACCTGTCCCGCGCCAAGTTCCAGGAGATGACCGCCGACCTCATCGAGCGCTGCCGGGTGCCGTTCGAACAGGCGCTGAAGGACGCCGGCGTCAGCCAGGGCGACCTCCACCACGTCATCCTCGTCGGTGGCTCCACCCGCATGCCTGCGGTGAGCGACCTCGTCCAGTCGATGACCGGCAAAGAGCCCAACAAGACCGTGAACCCCGACGAAGTGGTCGCGGTCGGGGCAGCCGTGCAGGCCGGTGTGCTGCGCGGCGACGTCAAAGACGTGCTGCTGCTCGACGTGACCCCGCTCAGCCTCGGCATCGAGACCAAGGGTGGCGTCATGACCAAGCTCATCGAGCGCAACACCACGATCCCCACCAAGCGCACCGAGGTGTTCACCAC
>JBBKWQ010000392.1:0-3474 GCA_037969115.1 Ilumatobacteraceae bacterium | reverse complement strand
CCCAAGCCGCTCGGAGGGCTCTCGAACGTCATGTGGCGTGCTGTCGAACTGGGCGGCTCGTGCTCGGTCTCGCCGGTCGAGCCGACCGGCACGGAGTTCGTGTGGCGGGTCCCGGTCTGAACGCGGTCGAGCGCAACGTCAGTCGTCGTGCTGGCGGCGCTCCTCCAGACGGGCAGAAAGCGCCGCGGCCTCCGTTCGACGTGACATCCCGAGTTTGGCGAGCAGATTGGAGACGTAGTTCTTGACGGTCTTCTCCGCGAGGTACATCTCCTGGGCGATCTGTCGGTTCGTCATCCCGTCACCGATGTAATCGAAGATGCGCTGCTCCTGCGGCGTCAAGTCGAAGAGCCGACCCTCCTCGCTGTCGCGCAGCCGCCGCATCGCCATGCGAACTTCTGCGTCGTCGAGGATCTGACGCCCTGCCGCCACTTTGCGGATGGCATCGATCAGTTCGGCGCTGCGAATCTGCTTGAGGACGAAGCCCGAGGCTCCGGCGAGCCCGGCGTCAACGAGGGCTCGGTCACTGTCGAACGAGGTGAGGATCAGCGAGCTGACATCCGGGAAGGACGACGAGATCTCGCGACACACATCGATGCCGTTGCCGTCGCCCAACCGCACGTCGAGCACGGCGACATCGGGCTGGCAGGCACCGACTGCCTCGATCGCGTGGGCGGCGTCGCCTGCCTCTCCGACGACGGTCATGTCGTCTTCCGCCTCGAGCGCTGCCTTGACGCCTTGGCGCACGACTTCGTGGTCGTCGAGCAAAAAGATCCTGATCATTTGCTCAGTCTTCCCGGTCGGGACCATCGCCGTTGTCATCCAGGACGTCTTCGGGGGGAGGAGGCACGATCACCATCGGCCGTCCGGTGTGATGAAGCAACCATGTCGACACCGAACCCAACACCGCCGAGCCGACGACGCCGTAGCCGCGTGCGCCCATTACCAGCAGGTCTGCGGACTGCGCGAACTCGGCCAGAATCGTGCGAGGACGACCATCGACGAACGTGTGGCGGATCTCGACGTCGTCACGCTTGTCGGGCTGGATCGTCCGCATGACGAGGTGTTCGAGACGCTGCTCCGCGAGCCCACCCGCCTCTGGAAAGAAGAACTGGTCGGCCCCGACAGCGATCGGGGTCGTGTCCCACACCGACACGCAGTCGATCGTGGAGCCGGCCGCAGCGAACCCGTTCGCCCACTGGAGCGCGGCGATCGAGTTCGCTGATCCGTCGAATGCCACGACGATCGACGCCACCGGTGCGATCGGAGACGTCGCGGGCACCACAGCGACGGGAGCTGACGAATGCGTCGCACACTGGGTGCTGGTCGACCCGAGCACGAGCCGCGCGAAACCGCCTCTCCCTCGCGACCCGACGATCAAAAGATCGCTCCTGTGCGCAGCCTCGAGGAGGAGTGACGTCGCACCGCCCTGGCCGACGCTCCGCGTCACTGGCACGTCGAGTGACGGACCGATGCTTCGAGCCACGTCGTCGACGGTGGCGCGTGCCGAATCCTCGAGCGCATCGAACGATGCTCCCGTGAGCAACGGACCCATCGGAGTCATCGCCGTCGAGACCGGAATACTCCACGACGTGGCGAGCTCGAGTTCGCTCGTCCTTCCCAGCGCCTGGGCGGCAGCCCAGAGTGCTGCGTGTCGGCTGCACTCTGATCCATCGACGCCGACCACCCACCGGCCGTGACGAGGTCGCTCGTCGCGCTGAGGCAACCCGGTGCGCACTTCTCGTTCGTCCATGTATCCAGTATCTCGACGCCGGTCCGAGACGTCAGGGCCGAAGGTCCCCGGGCGTCGAGTCGCCGCTCGAACCCGAGATGACCTTCGTCCCTGGTCCATGGAAGCTGATCGAGGCTTGATGGGGGGTATGGCAACTCAACTCGACGATCGATCACCATGGACGGACGAGGCCCCATCTCGGCACGCGCTCCGGACATATGTCGGACTCGTCGACGATGACACGATCGACGACGCTGATCTGAACATCGGCCGTCTCGCCACCACGCGCCACGTCGCAGCCGGACATGGATCGGCGACCGCGATCCGTTGGTTCGGACGAGACGACACGACGACGAGCAGTCCGATCGACATCACGTACGAGATGCTCGATCACCGGACAAATCGGTTCGCCGGCGGACTGAGACGACACGGCATCGAGGCAGGCGCCGCTGTGGCGACCATCGCCGAAAGGATTCCGGAGCTGTACGTGGCAGCGCTCGGGACCCTCAAAGCCGGTTGCGTGTACACGCCGATCTTCTCGGCGCTCGGTGTTGATTCGATCGCGGACCGACTCGAGATCGGCGGGATCAAGGTGGTGGTCACCACGCCGTTGCTCTTCCGGCGCACAGTGGCCAAGATGCTCGATCGGCTGCCGGACCTCGAACTGGTGCTGATCGTCGGGGCAACCGAGGATTCGCTCTCCAACGCTTCCCGTTCCGGACTGGGACCGGTTCCGACCGTGATGTCGTTCGGTGTCTTCATCGCAGAAGGACACGACACGTTTGACGCACCAACGACACCGCCGGGAACACCTGCGCTTCTGCACTTCACGACCGGGACCTCCGGTGCGCCCGACGGTGTGCGGCACGATCACGACGCCGTGACTGCGGATCTCGCCACGGCACAGGCCGACCTCGGACTCCATCGCGACGATGTGTACTGGTGCACTGCGGAGCCGGGTCGGATCACTGGGACGTCGTACGGAATCGTTGCGCCGCTCGTGAGCGGCGCCGTCTCCATCGTCGATGAAGCCGACTTCGACGCGGGTCGGTGGTATCGCATCTTGGCGAGCGAGTACGTCGAGATCTTCCTCACCTCCCCCGCCGCCATCTCCATGCTGCAACGTGCCGGGACGGCCTCTGCACACTGTGAATTCGACGAACTTCGCCTCGTGGCCAGCGTTGGGAAGCCCCTCGAAACCAACTCGTTCGACTGGGCGAGCAGGGTCTTCGGCGTGCCGGTCCTCGAGCAACCTGAACTATTGTGAACCCACTGATCGGACACCTCGCATGACGACCCCGGCACACGCTGTTTGGACGATTGGCCACGACGGTTCTGACGGCGCGTCACGCGCCGTCGACTGGGCCGTGGCTCAGGCCGCCAGCGGCGGCGTCGCGCTCAGGCTCGTGCGGACTTGGCAGATTCCGGCGCTCGATTTCCCGCTACCCGTCGATTCGATCGAGGAATTTGCGCCGGTTCGGGTGTGCGACGACTACGACGACGTGGTGGCCGCTGCGGGCAAAGCCGGGATCCCGCTCTCGCAGACCGTGATTCGTGGCGCCGCGGCGCAGATACTGCTGGAGGCGAGCGAGGACGGCGACCTGCTCGTCGTCGGCTCACGTGGTTTGGGTGGATTTCGCCGCCTCCTCGTCGGATCGGTCGGCTCTCAATGTGCCACGCACGCTCGAGTCCCGACGGTCGTGGTCCCGCCCTCGGCCACGACCGATCGTCGGGTACGTCGGATC
>JBBKWQ010000391.1:0-8836 GCA_037969115.1 Ilumatobacteraceae bacterium | reverse complement strand
GCAGCGAGCGCGCCTTGAGCCTGGCCGATCGCTTTCATCTCCTGCCAGTGTCCGAGCAGCATGATCACGATGAGCGAGGCGAGTTCCCACCAGAACTCGAGGTCGAGTGCGTCGGTCAGTGAAACGACCGATGACACGAAAGCGACCGTGATCGCCAGCGCGATCAGCAGCATCATGCCCGGCTGGCGGTTGCGGGCTTCGTCGATGCCGCCGGTCAGGAATGGCTTGCCCCCGTAGAAGTAGATGACGGTGCCGAGCACGGGGGCGATCCACTGCGAGCCGGGGAACGACCAGTCGTAGTTGAACCAGTCCTGGATCTGATCGGAGAAGACGAGGACCGGGATCGCGAGGGCAAGGTTGCGCCAGAACGCGATTCGGAACATCTCGGCATGGCCGGCATGGCCTCCGCCGTGGCCCGCGTGTTCGTCGTGGTCACCGGCGCCGCCGGCTGCGTCCCCGCGGCCGGCGTGTTCGTCGGCGCTCATCGTGGCGTGGTCAGCCGGTTCGGTGTGAGACGTGTGGGTGCCGTGGTCGGTCATGACGTGGCCTTCTCGTGGTCCTTCATCGTTTCCCAACGGTTCCTTCCATCCCCTGGTTGTGCCCGCCCTCGCCGCGTTCAAACTACGCCATGTCGTAAGAACCCGCCTCAGTGAGGCAAGGTCGAGGACGCCAGCGAGTGGAAAGCCAGGTCGGACTCGGCCTTGGAGGTCGTCATCGTCGCGGACCACGGCACGGTGCTCGACACCGAAGCGCTCGGCGACGCAGTTCGCGAAGCCAGCCATCTGGTGCGTGACGGTGATCAGCGGATGAGGTGGGAGGCGAACATTGCGCTGTGATGCAGTTGGTACGCCGCAAGCGCGACAGTTGCAACGATGACCAGCGCGCTCTGGATACGAGTCGTGGTGGCAGGTTGCTCCATCGGGGCGAGCAGCGCAGTGGCCCGGGCCGCGACGCCGTGATCGGCGATCCCGAGCGCCGGTGATGGGCTCGCAGCAGCGAGGGCGACTTTGGCAATGGTGAGCGCTGCGAGGCGGCGATCGGCGCCGGTCTGATCGAGTGCTTCCTCATCCGCCCAACGCTCGATGTAGAAGTCGAGGCGGGCGGCGACCGACCGTGTCGTCGGGACGAACGCAGTCGCGAGGAGCGCCAACAGCTTGAATCGGTCGTGGCGATGCAACGCGTGTGCCTGCTCGTGAGCGATGACGAGGTCGAACTCGCTCGTGTCGAGTGCGTTGCGGAGGCCACTCGAGATTGCGATGGTTCTCGCGGGTCCGGGCAGGGTGTAGGCGTAGATCTCGTCGGTGTGCATGATCTCGAGCGGCGAGGTGTCGGTGCAACGCAAGCGGTGATGGTGCAGCAATACCCGGACCGCTCGGATGGTGCCGATGATCGCAGCGATCAGTGAGCCGACGCCGATGATTGCTCCGACCGGCCGGTAATCGGGCAGTAGGTGCTGCGACCAATCGGTGATCGGGTTGTGCCAGCCGAGATGAGCGAGACCGCTCAGCCCGATGAGCCAGAGCGTCGGTACTGCAGCGATGGTCACCGATGCCAGCAAGACCGCACTGCAACGCGCCGCGGTGGCCGGGGGAAGGCGGTCGAGGAGCCGACCGCCGAGCACCGTGATCGCCAGCGTGACAACGAGGGGGAGCGCAACGAAGTCGATCATTGCGACTCGTTCAGCAACGCTGCGAGTTGTGCAGCCTCGGCTGGATCGAGCGACAGGGCAAAACCGGCGAGCGCGGACCGTCGATCCGACGCCGAGTCGAGAATCGAAAGAATGCGCTGTGCCGCGTGGTCCGCTTCGCTGCGGGCCGCGGCATACACGTAGACGCGCCCGGCGCGCGACCGGGTTGCGAGGCCCTTTTCACACAGACGCGTCAAGATGGTGGCGATGCTCGTGTAGGCGAGTCCGGTCTTCATCTCCTCGATCACGTCGCCAGGTGATGCGGGCCGATCGAGGTTCCACAAGGCACGCAGGACGTCCGTTTCCAGTTCTCCGTCAGCTCGTCGTGTCATGTTGTTCGTGAGGTCTCTCGTGATGCCACCCGGGGGGCGGATTCGGGTCGTCGCGAAGAGTTTGTCGGACGGTTGAATATCTACAGCGTGTCGTAGCTTATGTGGAACGGGGCAGCTCCTCACGAAGCCGAACACATAGCGACGAGAAGCCATCGACCTCCCACACGCTGCAGACCGAGAGAGACCATGACCGCAACTGACCCCGACTCTTCCGAGACTCCACTCTGGAGACGGCACGCCACGATCGCCGCAGTCGTCATCGTGGCCATCACGATCGTCGCCGCCTCGTGTGGGAGCGAGGCCGGCGACTCCGAACCCGCTGCGCCGTCCGGGAAGAGCGACGGTGCAGCGCTCTACCAATCGAACTGTGCGTCCTGCCACGGAGACGACTTGAGCGGCACCGACGAGGGGCCATCGCACCTGTCGATCGTCTACGAACCGAACCATCACGGCGACGACGCGTTCCGGTCCGCGATCGTCAACGGCACCCGGCAACACCACTGGAACTTTGGCGACATGGCCGCGATCCCCGGCCTCGACGACGACCAGATCGACGCCATCATCGGTTACGTACGCTCGGAGCAGCAGCGCCGTGGATTCGAGGAGTGACAGCAACGCCTCACCGATCGACGCCTGGTCAACCGAGCTCGAGTGTGTCGACGATGGCTGTCAGCCGTCGACGATCATCGGATCATCGAGCAGCGCCCCACCATTCGCCGTCCAAGCATTCATGCCGCCTTCGAGGTCCACGACGTTCGTGTACCCGGCTTGCGCCAGGTCCGCGGTGGCCTGGGCTGACATGTTCCCGGATCGGCAATACAACGCGATCGGAGCGGACCGATCCGAGGGTAGTTCGTTCGACTCGAGGATCGAATCGAACGCAATGAAGGCGTCGGTTCCGTCGATATGGCCCTCGTACGGCACGTGCACGTTGATCAGCGGCACTTCGGGATGCTCATCGATGAACGAACCGAAATCGGCAGCGGAAAGCAGCGCGCCTGCATCGACGGAACTCGCCGTGACCGCTGGAGACGCCGGTTCGTCGGATCCGGCACAGCCGAAGGTGGTGAGTCCGACGAGCGCGACCGATGTCACAACCAGTGGGCGCAAACGACGGCGGCGTGGCAGATACGACATGCCATCGTAGAATATCTGGCCATGTCGGCGAGCACACCTCACTTGGATCTGCCGCGCCCCGCATCTCACCGTCGCATCTCCGCAATCGCCGCCGTGTTGCTGGCACTCGGCGTGTCCGTCGTCGGCCCGGGTATCGCTCGTGCTCACACGGGCTTCGAGTCATCGACGCCGAGCGCCGGAGCGGCGATCGACGAGCCTGTCGAACTCGTCACGATCGTCTTCACCGGCGAAGCCACCCCGGTCGGTGACGAATTCGTTGCCCTCACCGCCGATGGTGTCCTGCAGGAACCAGCAGTCGTCGAGACACTCGACAACAAGCTGTTCTCCATCCGCTTCGATCCTCCACTCACGGGCGGCCAGGTCGGCATCCGCTGGAACGTCCAAGCCGCAGACGCACACCCGATCGATGGTGCCTTCTCCTTCACCGTGAATGCACCCGCTGCAACGACCGTCCCACCGACAACAGCCCCCGTGACGGCTGTCGAGCCGGCACCGACGAGCGCACCGGTCGCACAAGCAGAAGAGGTACCCCCGGCGACCGACGACTCGGCGGCCGTCGTCGTGAGCGACGAAGCGGAACCACCCGCGGCAGCCGAGCCAACTGCCGAAACAGCCGGTGCCGCCGCGGCGGCGCCGGCACCTTCGCTCGACGAGTTCTTGGCCGTCGACAACAGCGCATCCGGCGAAACCACAGCCACCGTCGGGCGCCTGGTCGGCTTCCTCGGCGTCGCTATCGGCCTTGGTGCACTCGCGTTCGTCGCGACGGCGCTGCGCGGGCGCCGTGACGAGGTTCGCCAGGCAGTTTCGGCGGTCCGGGTCCTCGGCATCGTCATCGTGGTCGGGGCCGTCATCGAGTACGTCGGGGTCTCCCGACTCGGCGACCAGTCACTCGTCTCGAACTGGTCGACAGCGCAAGGGTTCGCGACGATCCTGCGCATCGTCGGCGGCGTTGGCCTCGCCGTCGGCCTCGCCGGCACGATCTCACGCGGGCGGATCCAGAATCCGACGCGTCGAGCTCCGATCGCCCGTTCCCTCTCAGCGGCTGTGGTCGAGGACGTCGCACCACGGCAGGCAAAACGCGCTGACAGCGCGCCGATCGTGCGATGGGCGCCCGATGCGCGATCGTGGCCGGCGTTCGGTGGCACCCTGATGATCCTGGCCTCGTTCTGGTTCGACGGTCACACCGTGAGCAAGGGCTTCCGTCCGCTGCACGCTCTCGTCAACAGCATCCACGTCGCAGCCGGCGCAGTCTGGGTCGGCGGTGTCGTCATGATGGCAGCAGTCATCTGGGGCCGCTACCGATCGGGTCGGCCGATGCGTGTCGTCGAACTGGTCGTGCGATTTTCGAGGGTGGCCACTGTCGCTCTGGCGTCGGTGGTGGCGGCCGGCGGCATGATGGCCTTCTTCGTGCTCGACTCGTTCGGCGAACTCACCGGAACGACGTGGGGCAAAATTCTGCTGCTGAAGACCGCAGCCGTCGGTCTCGCCATGATCGGCGGCGCGTACAACCACTTTCGGCTCCTGCCGGCACTCGAGTCCGACCCCGAGTCGCCCGAACTGCTCGCAGAGTTGCGCAGTACGGTCACCGCCGAGGCGATCATGCTCGTCTTCGTCGTCTGCGTGACCGCCTGGCTCGTCGCCGCAGCCGCATAGCCACGACGCGGTGACGGTCACGACCGGTGATTCATCTCCCCGGATCGGACACTCGCTCGACGCGGAACGTATCGACTTCGATGTCGACGCCCACGTGGCCTGCCGACAATTCGGACTCACGACCTCTTACAGTTTGTCGTAGCTACGATTCCGTGGCTCGTAGTGTTCGAGAAAGAGATCCATCAGTATGTACAAGTTCATTCGCCCGGTAGCGATCATCACGGTCGCCGGGATGCTGCTGCTGAGCGCATGCGGCACCAGCGATGCCGGTTCACAGGAGCCTGCGCCATCCGAACCCACAGCCGCTCCCACTGATGCAAACTTCAACGACGCCGATGTCGTCTTTGCCCAGGGAATGATTCCGCATCACGCGCAAGCAGTCGAGATGGCCTCCATCGCGATCGACACCGACTCCGGAGCCAGCGCCGAAATTCAGGGTTTGGCGGCGGCGATCCGAGACGCGCAAGATCCCGAGATCGAGATGATGACGGAATGGTTGCAGACCTGGGGTCAGCCGATGGAGATGTCCGGCATGGAGGGTATGGACGACGTGTCCGGCATGGAGGGTATGGACGGCATGATGACCGAGGATCAGATGGCCTCGCTCACATCATTGTCCGGCCCGGACTTCGCTACGGCGTGGGCGACGATGATGATCGCCCATCACCAGGGTGCGATCGCCCAAGCCGAGACGGTGAAGGCGAACGGCTCCGACGCCGACGTGCTCGCACTCGCCGACCGGATCATCAGTGCACAGGAGGGTGAGATCGCCCAGATGCAAGCGATGCTGGCCGGCTGAGCGCGCCCTGTTGAGCGAACGCGAGGCGATCAACGCAGGCCGATGATCGCCGCGATCGTTCGTCAGATCTGCGAGAACGCGAGTGGCCCGACATGGCCGACCGTCGCCGTACGTCGACCGGGACTGGCACCCCCGACCGCGAGCTGCGGTCGCTCAGACTGCGTATGTCGCGACGGTGCAGCCGACCGCGAAGATGGGGATCGGCGCATAGAAGTGGACGGTGCCCGGCGCGCCGGACGCGGCCCCGCTGACCGCCAGGAACGTGCGGATCTCGAAGCCTCCCTGCCCGGCGTCGGCGTAGACCGTGAGGTCGTCGTAGTCGAGGAGGGAGTCGCGGTCGTTGCGGGCCCAACGGTCGAGGAAGTCTCGGTCCCAGGCCTCGTTGATCTTTCCGGAGTCGGGCGTCGCAGGCCAATGTGAGATCCCACCCGTCCCGACGACGGCGATGCGTTCGGGGACAGCGTCGGCGGCGCGTCGAATCGATTCACCGAACTGCCACGCGCGGTGGAGCGGGGCGAGCGGCGGACCCTGGCAGTTGATGTTCGCGGGGATGACGGGGAGGTCGTACCTGGGCGTGAGGAAGTGGAGCGGCACCATGATGCCGTGATCGAAGCTCCATTCTTCGGCGTAGGAGACGTCGCTGGTCTGCATGACCTCGGAGATGAAGCGGCCGGAGAGTTCGCGGTTGCCGGGCACCGACACCTTGTCGATGGCCAGCCAATCGGGATCCTCGATCGGCCCGCGGTAGGCGTCGGCCATGCCGATGGCGAAGGACGGCATGTTGTCCATGAAGAAGTTGGCGAAGTGTTCGGCAGCGATGATGACGAGCGCGTCGGGCCGCGCCGCTTCGAGCGACTCGCGCATTGCGTCGAACGCGGCGTAGAAGTCGGCGCGTACCTGCGGATCGGCCTGGTCGGCGCGTCCGGTGATTCCGGGGGCGTGGCTGCACACGCCGGCAAAGACGAGCGACATCAGCCGGTCTCCGTTCCTGTGTTGTCGGTGTTGTCGGTGTTGTCGATCAAGACGGTGGTGGGGTCGGTCGTCATTGCGTAGACCCCTTCACGTACGGGACCGTGTGTGGTGATTCCGTCGCGCATCTGTTGGAGGTAGTCGGCCCAGGCAATCTGGTGGAAGGCGGCGAAGTGCATGAGGATCTGGCCGTTGACGCCGAGGTGGAACAGCAGTCCGATGTCGGGGCCGACCAGCGCTTCGGTCTCTTCGGCAGTGAGGTCGTACGGTTCGAGAACACCACGCCGATCGGCCCGGTAGGCCCGCTGCAGCGCTTCGGTGCGGTTGATGTCGAACAGGAATTTCTGTACCGCGTACAGACTCATCGAACACCTCTCATCGGTCGATGTCTCGTGTGGTGGTGATCTTGGCGAGGAGCTCGTACAGATGATCGAGCTCGCCGGGGTCGAGTTGTTCGTCGATCGCGGTGTAAGCCGCCTCGCTCTGCGGAGCCACCGCGGCGACGACGTCCCGGCCGCCGGGCGCGATGACGATTTCGCTCCGTCGTGCGTCGTCGGCGGCCCGGCGAAGGATCAGCGACCGGGCTTCGAGTGCGACGAGCATGCGCGACAGGCTCGGCCCGAGGAGGTACGTGCGGTCGGCGAGTTCACCGACCGACAACGGTTCGTCGGCATCGTGGAGTGCGCGCAGCACCCGCCACTGCTGTTCGGTGACGTCGTGCTCGGTGAGGATCGGGCGGAACTGGCGCATCACGGCTTCGCGAGCGCGCAGCAGGGCCATCGGGAGCGACTCGTCGAAGCTGCGCAATCCGGAGGGTCGTGGTGTCGTCGCCGTGGCGCCGGATGTCTGGGTCGAACCGGTCACGCACGTCCCCGTTCGTCGCGGACGCCGTTGCGAAGGGTGCCGAGTTCGGGGACGCTGACCTCGACGACGTCGCCGGGGACGAGGTAACGCGGTGGCTCGAAGCGGGCGCCGGCCCCGGTGGGGGTGCCGGTGAAGATGATGTCGCCGGGTTCGAGCGTGCAGAACGTGGAGAGGTACTCGATCTGGAACTCGATGGGGTACGCCATGGTGGCCGGCGTGTCGTCCTGTCGGAGTTCGCCGTTGACGTGCGTGGTGAGGTGCAGCGGTTCGAATTCGCCGATCTCGTCGAGGGTCGTCATCCAGGGCCCGATCGATCCTGACGAGTCCCAGTTCTTCCCCTGCGTGACGTTGAACTTGGCGTGGCGGACCCAGTCGCGGATCGTGCCCTCGTTGCCGAGGGTGAGGCCGGCGATGTGCTGGCGCGCCCGTGACCGTGGAATGCGTCTGCCACCGGTGCCGATGACGGCGACGATCTCGCCCTCGTAGTCGAGCTGTGGACTCTCGGGTGGGCGGACGAGGTCGTGTTCGTGGCCGGTGAACGAACTGGGGAAGCGCACGAAGACACTCGGCTTGTCGGGGGAGTCCTGACCGTCCTGGTACTCGGCGTTTCGTCCGCCGTAGTTGACGCCGATGCAGAAGATCTTGCCCGGCGACGCCAGCGTGCGGAGGTAGGTGATCTCGCCGAGCGCAACGGAGGGTTCGGCGGATTCGGCGATGGCTCTGGCGTCACCCAACCGGCCCTGGGTGAGGAGATCGGAGAGATCGCGCACGTCGCCGAGTCTCGTGCCGAGGTCGATGACACCTTCGCCGGTCACGACGCCGTACGAGTCGGCACCGTCTCGTACGGCGGGGTGGGAGTAGCTGAGCAACTTCATGTTGCGTATATACTTAACATGTTACATAATGTGACGCAATGCCTCATCTGATCATCGAACACTCGGCCAACGTCGCAGCGCTGGTCGACATCGACACCCTGGTCGAGGCCGTGCATGACGCGGCACTGGCCACCGGCATCGCTCCGCTCGACGCACTGAGAACCAGAGCGGCCGGTCGGCAGCACTACGCCATCGCCGACGGTGACCCGGCGAACGCGTTCGTCGCCGTGACGGCTCGTCTCGGCGCCGGCCGGACCGCCGTGGAGAAGCGCACGCTGCTCGACGCGTTGATGGCCGCGCTCGACCGCACACTGGGCGACGCCCAGCGCGACGTCATGTTGAGTGTCGAGTTCCAGGAGATCGACCCGGACCTTCGCATCAACAAGAACAATCTCCGGCCGGTCATCGCCGAGCGTCAAACGAAGAACACGAAACACGAGACGGAGTGACGAATGGCCGCGGACAAGAGCTTCGACGACTACAGGGTGATTGCCGAGCGCGAGGTTGCTCGGTTCGGGAA
>JBBKWQ010000390.1:0-2719 GCA_037969115.1 Ilumatobacteraceae bacterium | reverse complement strand
TTGCAGCGGTGCCGGCGGACAGGGTGCTCAATGACTCCGTCGTACTGCCGGAAATCCACTCCTCGACTCGCGTGATCGCGGGAAACATGGTGTACTTGCCGACCTTCGGGACGAGGCTGAGCGGCAGCCCGACAACGAGGATCGTGGCCACGGTGCCGACCATGGCGAACGAATCGCTTCGGGTGACTGCGGACAGGCTGTAGGCAATCGCTGCGGCCACGACGGCGCTGACGATGAAGGCGAGCAACGGACGGCCGTTCCATGGCACGGTGGCGTCGTTCATCGAGCCCACCACACGTGCCGCGGTCCAGCCGACCCCGGCGACGGTTGCGAGCACGATTGACATTGCGCCGGCACCGACGAGACCCTTGGTCGTGAGTGCCCGAAGTCGTCGAGGCTCACTGGTGAGGAGGCGCTTGACCGTGCCCTGGCGGTACTCGGTGCCGAGCAGCCACCCACCGAAGACGATGGCGACGAGCAGGCTCAGAGCTTCGAACGTGCTGGTGAACGCTTCCCCGTAGGCCGCTGAGTCGGTCGGCCTGTACCAGATCATCACGATCGACGGCGCGAGGACTCCGATGAGGAGTCCTGCCGTGCACATCAGCGGGGTGCGGTGGGTGCGAAGTTTGTAGATCTCGGCTCTGGTCATTGGTTTGCTCCGGTCATGTTGAGGAAGGCGTGTTCGAGGCTGGTGGTCTGGCGAGTGATCTCGATCGCGTAGATGCCGCCTGCGGCGAGCATCTGGTTGATGTCCCGTCCCGACTGGTTCTCGGACAGAGCGACCGTGAGGGCATCGTCGGCTCGGGACGTGATGGTCAGGTGGTGGCGGTGGCAGCTCTCCACCGCTGCGGCGACGTCGGTCGGGTCGAGCTGGATGGTCAGCTCGTCGTTGCCGTCGCGGGCGAGGATCTCCGCGGTGGTGCCCGACGCGATCAGTCGGCCGGCGTTGAGAATCAGCAGCCGGTCGCAGGCCTGTTGGACCTCGCTGAGTTGGTGCGACGACACCAGCACGGTCGACCCCATGTCGGGGAGACGGCGGATCAGTCTTCGGATGTCGACGATGCCGGCCGGGTCGAGCCCGTTGGCCGGTTCATCGAGGATGACCAGCTCGGGCCGTCCGATCATGGCGACGGCGATGCCGAGTCGTTGCTTCATGCCGAGTGAATAGGTGCCGGCTCGGTCACCCGCACGATCGGCCAGATCGACCAGTTCGAGCAGTTGGTCGATCCGGCCCTGAACCCTGGGCACGCCGAGGGCCCGAGCTTCAAGCTCCAGGTTCTGGCGGGCGGAGAGCCGTTCGTAGAGAGCGGGCGACTCGATCAGAGCTCCGACTCGCTGGATCGCCAGAGCGAACTCGGAGGAGCCGTATTCGGCACCGAGGATCCGGACACGACCCGCGGTGGGTCTGACCAGTCCGAGCAGCATCTTCATCGCAGTGGTCTTACCGGCACCGTTCGGGCCCAGCAGGCCGATCACCTCTCCGGTTGGCACGTCGAACGAGAGCGAATCGACGGCGACCGACGAGCCGTAGCGTTTGGTGAGTCCGTCGACTTCGATGATCGATCTGACGGCGGCTGTGGTGTGGTTCGTTGCATTCATCGTGAATTCCTCCGTTTGAACATGGCTTGGTCCACGGCGGCCAGCAGAGGATCGGCGATCGTCTCACCGATGTTGGTGACCGTGATCAGCCCCCAGTCCTCGCCGGGTACGAGCCAGACCTCCGCGGTGAAGCGGTGGTTGCTGCCGTGGTTGTAAAAGGTTGTGGCCCCGTTCGGGTCGCGTTGTGCGACCCAGCCGAGGGCATAATCCGAGCCGCCGGGCGTCGCCCGCAGTGCGTCGAACGCCTCGGAGCTGACGATCTCGTTTGCGCTGCCTCGGAGGCCTCGCAGTTGGGATTGCAGGAAGCGGACCCAGTCCGCCATGTTGCAGTGGACCATCCCGGCCGGTGCGATCACCTGCGGGAAGTCGGCGTCGGGGTCGCCCGGGTCGATGGCGGCGCCGCCCCGCTCGTCGTAGTGCCCCCATGGTTCGTCGACCTGGCCGGGGGTGCCGGGCGCGTAGAACCCGCAGCTCTCCATCCCGATGACGTCGAACAGGCGAGTCTGCACGAGGTCTTCCCACGGCGAGCCGGTCAACTCCTCGAGCATTGCTCCGACGAGCGTGTAGCCCACACTCGAGTAGACGAACTGACCGGGGGGCTGCGCGAGGGCGTTGGCCGTCAGCGTGTCGACAACAGCGAGCCGCTGCTCCACGACAGGTGCGGCCGTGTCGAGCTTCGTCAGCATGGGGATCATCGCCTCGTCGTGCAGGCCCGAGGTGTGGTTCAGCAACTGGCGGACGGTGACGGCTGCCCAGCTCGGATCCATGCCCGGGAGTGGAAGGTTGTACACGTCTGCCACGGTGGTGTCCCAGCTGATCAGGCCGTCATCGACGAAGGTGGCGACCAGGGTGGAGGTCATGGCCTTGGCGTTGGAACCAATGGAGAAGCGGTCGTCGAGCTCGACCGGGGTCGGATCCCCGGAACGTCGAACACCGGCGACCGCCGTTTCGATGATGTGGTCGCCGGTGAAGGCGGTGACGCCCACCGCCGGAAGGCCGGTCTCGACGATCAGCTGATCGACCAACGCGCCGAGGTCATCGCGATCGGGAGACGTTGGTGCGGTGACCACTGGCGGCGTCTCGGCGGTCGTCGGTGCGACGCTGGTCGTCGGTGCGCTCT
>JBBKWQ010000389.1:0-14115 GCA_037969115.1 Ilumatobacteraceae bacterium | reverse complement strand
CCGACCCGACCGGCATCGCCGTCGACCGGATCCGCCTGGTCGACGGCGATGCCGGTCTGGTCGGACACGATCATCGCGAACGAGGTCTGATGGCCCTGCCCGTGCGCGGCAGTTCCTGCGTACACGGTCGCCGTTCCGTCGTCGTGGACCTCCACGGCCCCGAACTCGCTCGATCCGCCTCCCGCCGTGATCTCGACGTAGCTGGCGACGCCGATGCCGAGCTGCAAGCGATCGCCGCGCTCACGTCGTGCGGCCTGGTCGGCCCGCAACTCACTGTACCCGGCTGCGGCAACTGCGGTTTCGAGCGGTAGGGAGTAGTCGCCGGTGTCGTAGACGTTGCCGGTGATCGTCGTGAACGGGAAGACATCGTTGCCGAGCAGGTTCTTCTTGCGCAGTTCGATGGGGTCGATGCCGAGCTCGTGACTGGCGTGATCGACGAGTCGTTCGAGCAACGCGGTCGCTTCGGGGCGGCCGGCGCCGCGATATGCGCCCATCGGCGTCGTGTTCGTGACGGCAACGGCGACGTCGAACTCGATGGCGGGGAAGGTGTACGTTCCGTGCGACATCCGGCGAGTGCCACCGGGCAGGAATGCGCCGACGGTGGGGTACGCGCCCGCGTCGCCGACGAGGTGGACTCTCAACCCGGTGAACGTTCCGTCGGTGGTGCAACCGAGTTCGGCGTACTGGATCTGGCCACGGCTGTGGGGGAGCGCGACCATGTCCTCGCTGCGCGACGGGACCCACACCACGGGTCGGCCGAGGCGGCGCGCTCCGGCGGCAACGACGGTGTATTCGTGGTGCAGCCCTGCTTTGCCGCCGAACCCGCCACCGACCTGCGGGGTGATGACGTGGATCTCCTTGCGAGACATGCCGAGCGCCTTGGCGAGCATGGCGTGCACCCCGTGGGGGAACTGGTTCGACGGCCAGAAGATGAGCCTCCCGTCGGGTCCGGGCGCGGCCGCGCAGCAGTCGGGCTCCATCGGTGCAACGGCGAGCCGCTGATTCAGATACCGGCCGCGCACGACGACGTCCGACCTCGATTCCAGATCGAGCGGAGGGTCACCCGATTCGACGGCGGCCAGATTGTTGCCGCGCGCCGGAAAGATGATCTCGGCGCCGCTACTCAGAGCTGCCTCTGGGTCGATGACCGCCGGGAGCATGTCGATGTCGGCCCACACCGCCTGAGCGGCATCCTCGCCATGTTCAACCGTCTCGGCGAACACCACTGCGATCGGCTCGCCGACCCAGCGAACGCGATCGGTCGCGAGTGGGGGTCGCAGGAAATCGTCACCTGCTCCGACGAACCCGTGGTGCGGCGCGACATCGAGCTCCTCTGCCCGCCAGATCGCCACCACACCCGGCATGGCCGCAGCGTCGTCGATGTGAACGGCGTTCAGCACCCCGTGGGCTACATCTGACCGCACGAAGACAGCGTGCAAGCGGTTCGCGAGTGGTAGGTCGGCGACGTACTGGCGCGATCCGGTGAGCAGTTCCGGATCTTCGGTGCGGAGGACGCGGGTGCCGAGAATGGAGCCACGGAGTTCGGTCGTTTCGTCCGGTGTCGTCATTGCAGCGACCGTACCCCGCCGGGTAGCGACCCGCCCGGCTCGGGCCGGTCGATTTCCGGCCACCGTAGGCTGGCCGACTTGGTGTCCGAGACCTCTGATTCGAGTTCGTCTGGCCTCCCTGTTCGACGGCTGATCTTCCAGCTCTACCTCCCTTGGACGTGCAGCCAACTGGGTCGCGGCATGATGCTTCCGATCCTGCCGCTCTATCTGCGCGAGATCGGGATGTCCTACTCGATGACGGCTGTCGTGCTCGCCGCGGTCGGCGTTGGAGCGGTGGTAGGCGGGCTACCTGCCGGAGCCGTGGCAAGCAGGCGCGGTCCCGATGTTCTATTCGCGATTGCCGTCGTGGTGCTCGCGATCACCTCGGCGGCCGTTGGGCTGACCGAGGCTGCGTTCGCCCTCGTGCTGATTCAGTTCATGGCAGGTCCCGGATCGGTCGGACTCACGATCGCAACTCAGACGATCTTGACCAACGAAGTTCCGGTGGCGGTTCGGGGTCGCTCGATGGCAGCGGTGGGTGGCACAGTTCGGTTCGCCTTCTTCGTCGGTCCGATCGTGGGCGGACTGTTGGCCCAGATCGCCGGCTTCACGGTTGCGTTCATCGCATGCGGAGTCGTGAACCTGGCCGGCTTGCTGCCGTTCATGTTGTCGCGTCCGAGCGTGGCCGGAGGCCGCCGGCTGAACCGTCCCACGACGGTCAGCGGCGGCATGCGTCACGCGCTGCGTCGACACGCGGCGCTCTTGGTGCTCGCCGGCGTCGGTCCGGCGCTGATCACGACGGTCCGGTCCGGACGCAACGTGGTCGTGCCGTTGGTCGGTGACGAGATCGGGCTGAGCACGGCCGCCGTGGGTGTGCTCGTTGCCATCGGCACCGGGGCCGAGTTGCTGCTGTTTCCCGTATCAGGGTGGTTGATGGATCGCTTCGGTCGGCTCGCTTCGATCGTGCCAGCGTTCGGGTTGCTCGGCGTCGGAATGTTGCTCCTCGGGCTGGCGGGGTCGTCGACACCCCCGGTCGTATTCGCAGGGGTGGTGATGGGTCTCGGCAACGGGATGTCGGCCGGAACGATGTTGACACTCGGCGGCGACCTCGCTCCCGCGGCGGACCCCGGACCGTTCCTGGCGGCATTGGGCGTGATGCAAGGTCTCGGGTACGTGTTCGGACCACTCATCGTCGGGTGGCTCGCAGACGTGGCTGGGCTCGCCGCCGCCGCCGTCGTGTTGGCGATGGTGATGTTCGCCGGCATCACCTGGATCGTCGTCGCCCTCGGCAACACGGCGCAGCCGTCGCGACCATGGCTGACTCGACGGCTCGACGGCGCGACATGACAACATGCGCTCGATGACGGTGACCCAGCCGAACCTGACTCGACGCGCCGTCGACCCAAGAGCGCTGTACCTGACCAGTTTCACCGTGGTCGGACTGTCGTTGGGCATGCTCGGGCCGGCGCTCACGCAGCTACGCGATCGGTCGGGCACCGACATCGGCGGCGTCGGTGTGCTCTTCGCAGGCCAGGCGTGCGGATACATCGTCGGATCGTTCGGTTCCGGTCGCATACTCGACCGCGTCGACGGTCACCGTCTGTACGCCGCTGCGCTCGTCGTGTTGGGCGCCGGGATGTTCGCCGTCCCGCTGTTCAGCTCGATCTACGTTCTCACCGCAGTGTTCGCGGTGATCGGAGCCGGAGCCGCATCGGTCGACATCGGCGCCAACACGATGCTGATGTGGAGCCGCGGTGCCGAAGTCGGCCGGTCGATGAACCTGCTCCATCTGTGTTTCGGATTGGGAGCCCTGTCGGCGCCGCTCTTCGTGCACGTGAGCCTCGACGGCACGTTGCGCATCGCTGCGCTGATCTGCGTGGTCCTTGCGATCTGGGCGCTCACGATCGAGGCACCCAGGGTTGCGGCCGCTCCCAGAGACGAGCACGCCACGGCGACTCGAAGCATCCTCGGCCTGGCCGGCTTGTTCTTCGTTGTCTATGTCGGGATGGAGATCGGGTTCGCCGGCTGGGTGTTCACGTACGGCGAGGAAATCGACTTCACCGACACGGCGGCCACCTGGCTCACCACGTTGTTCTGGGTGTCGTTCACGCTGGGCCGGATCATGTCGACGGTCTTGGTGAACTCGGTGCGACCGAAGTGGCTGCTGTTCGTGACCACGTCGGCGTCGATCGCCGCGGCCTTGGTGTTGGTCGTCGGTGACTCGCGGTCCGGTGCTGTGTGGTTTGGTACCACGATGATGGGCTTCGCCCTGGCCCCTCAATTCCCGATGATGCTCACATACCTCGAGCGGCGCATCGCCATCACGGGCAGTGCGACGTCGTGGTTCCTCGGCGGCGCGGGAGTGGGGATACTCGTGCCACCCTGGCTGATCGGCCTGTGGTTGGATCGGTCGGGTCCGAGCGCGTTCCCGTTGGCGATGGTGCTCCTCGGCACGATCACGTTGGCAGTGTTCGCGATGAGCAACCGGGCTCTCGGCGGCTGAGCCGCTGGTGTTCTGCCTCGATCAGTGGGCGTGATGTTCGCTGAGTTCGTTCACACGTGAGGCGACGATCGGGAGCATCTTGACGGCGATCTGCGGTGCCTCTTCGAGAATCGTCGCGAAGGCACGTCCGTCGATGTGCAGGACGTGGACCTTGGTGAGCGCTGTCACGGTGGCGTGCCGGTGGCTGCGGGTGAGCAGTGCCATCTCGCCGGCGAATCCGCCCGGCCCGATTTTCGCGATGTGGTCGCCGTCGGCAGTGACTTCGAGTTCGCCCTCGATGACGATGAACATCTCGTGCGCTGACCCGCCCGCCGACATCAGGACGTGGCCGGCCTTCAGGTCGAGTTCGGTGCTGGCGTGTGCGATCACGTCGAGCTCGTGCCGACCGAGGTCGGCGAACATCGGGACGGACTTCAAGTGAGCGTGATAGTCGTTTCGGGCCATCTCGCCACCGTAGTCTGCGTGCCGCTCACGTGGCGAGAGTGAGGCCGCCGTCGACGACGAAGATGTGACCGGTGGTGTACTTGTTGCGGATCAGGGCGAGCACGGCTTCGGCGCAGTCGTGCGGTGTTGCCGAGCGTGGCACCGGAGCCGTCGCGGCGACACTGCGGTGCAATGCGTCCCAGTCGCTCGTCCACGGGGTGGCGACCAGGCCAGGGGCCACGGCATTCACACGAATCGGCCCGTACGACTTGGCGAGCAGCTGGGTCATCTGATTCAGCGCTGCTTTCGCCATCGAGTAGGCCATCGACGAGCCGACGGGGCGCAGCCCGGCGATCGACGTGATCGTGACGATGTTTGCGTCATCCGACTGCCGGAGGAGCGGGATCGCGGCCTTGGTCAGCCACCACGTGCCGTATACGTTGACGTCGAAGGTCTTCTGGAAGATCTCGTCGGTGAGCTCGTCGAGGTGGTCGTGTGGCACCACGGTGGTCCATCCTGCGTTGTTGACGAGATAGTCGAGCCGACCGAACCGGTCGATGGTGGCGTCGAGGAGCGCCTGCCCCTGTGACTGTTCACTGATGTCTGCCTGGACGTACAACGACGCATTCGGAAGAGATTCGGCGACCGCCCGGCCGGCCTCGACCGACGAGGCCGAGTTGACGACGACCGATGCCCCGAGGGCAGACAAACGTCTCGCCGTCTCTTCACCGATGCCGCTCGACGATCCGGTGACGATTGCGACTCGATCTTCGAACTCGGGACTGGTCATGCGCGGTGACTGTACGCACCCCCGCTGGTATGCGTCGTACTGCACGGCCCTGGGCAAGTGTCGGGCGTGATCACCTCGCCGGAACAGACAGCCGGGCGTCGTTGAGGATCGGACCGAGGTGTTTCTCGGCTTCTTCGATCGTCCAACCCTTGCGCTCGGCATACGAGGCGACCTGGTCGCGCAGGACGCGGCCGACGCTGAAGTAGCGCGATCCCGGGTGAGCGAAGTACAGCCCGGACACCGATGAGCCCGGCCACATCGCGAACGACTCGGTGAGTGTGACTCCGGTGGCTGTGGTGGCGTCGAGGAGGTCGAACAAGGTGGTCTTCTCAGAGTGCTCCGGTTGACACGGGTATCCGGGAGCGGGGCGAATGCCCTGATAGGACTCGCTGATCAGATCGGCGACGGTCAGCTGTTCGGCGTGCGCGTAACCCCAGAGTTCGGTTCGGACGCGCTGGTGCATCCGTTCGGCGAATGCCTCCGCAAGGCGATCTGCCAGGGCTTTGAGCAGAATGGACGAGTAGTCGTCGTTGTTGCGCTCGAATTCGGCGGCGATGTCGATCTCTTCACGCCCGGCACTCACGACGAAAGCGCCGACGTGGTCGGCGACACCCGAACCGACCGGGGCGACGAAGTCGGAGATGCAGACGTTCGGTTTGTCCTCCTGGCGCGCCAGCTGCTGCCGCAGCCCGTGGAGCGTGGAGCGGGTCACCAGACGGGTGTCGTCGGTGTACACGTGGATGTCGTCGCCGACGGAGTTGGCCGGCCAGAAGCCCACGACCGCTCGCGGACGGAACCACTGATCGCTCACGATCTTGTCGAGCATCGCGATGGCGTCGTCGTAGAGGGGGCGAGCGGCTTCCCCGAACCGGGGGTGGTCGAGTACGTCGGGAAAGCGGCTCTTGATGCCCCACGCATGGAAGAAGGGAGTCCAATCGATGTAGGGCACGAGCTCGGCGACGTCGTAGTGGTCGAACGTCCGCGTACCCGTGAACGTCGGCGCGACCACGGTGTCATCGTCGAACTCGAGCACCAGCCGGTTGGCCCGCGCGTCGACGAGTGGCAGGCGATCACGTTCCACCGCGGCCCGGGCGTGAGCTTCGGCAACGCGTGTGTAGTCGGTGGCGAGTTCGTCGAGAAACGGTTGTCGCAGTTCGGTCGACATCAGGCTGGCGATCACTCCCGACGCGCGGCTCGCGTCGGCGACGTGCACCACGGGGCCGTGATAGGCGGGGTCGACGCGGATGCTCGTATGGATGCGGCTGGTGGTGGCTCCGCCGACCAGGAGCGGGATTTCGAAACCCTGTCGCTCCATTTCGGAAGCGACGTGAACCATCTCGTCGAGCGACGGCGTGATCAGTCCGGACAGTCCGATGATGTCGACGTTGCGCTCGATTGCGGTGTCGAGGATCGTCTGCGAGTGGACCATGACGCCGAGATCGATGATGTCGTAGTTGCTGCAACCGAGCACCACGCCCACGATGTTCTTGCCGATGTCGTGGACGTCGCCCTTGACCGTGGCGAGCAGCACGGTGCCGGCGCTCGTGGGCTCGCTTCCTTCTTCGGCGTCCGCCTCGATGAACGGAGTCAGGTACGCCACCGCCTGTTTCATGACGCGAGCCGACTTCACGACCTGTGGCAGGAACATCTTGCCGGCGCCGAAGAGATCGCCGACGGTGTTCATACCCGCCATCAGCGCACCTTCGATGACCTCGACCGGTCGCGACGCAGCGGCCCGAGCCTCCTCGACGTCCGCGTCGATGTACGCCGTGATGCCGTTGACGAGCGAGTGTTCGAGCCGCCGCTCGACGGTCCAACCGCGCCACTCGGCTGTGGCGATGTCGTCGGCCTCGTGTTTGCCCTGCTCCTGGAATCTCGCAGCGGCGTCGAGCAGCCGCTCGGTGGCGTCATCGCGACGAGCCAGCACGACGTCCTCGCACAGCTCGCGAAGCTCCGGGTCGATCTGCTCGTACACGGCGAGCTGACCGGCGTTCACAATGCCCATCCGCATCCCGGCCTTGATGGCGTGAAACAAGAAGACCGAGTTCATGGCCTCGCGGACCGGGTCGTTGCCGCGGAACGAGAACGAGAGGTTCGACACGCCGCCCGACACGTGCGCGTACGGGAGCTGCGCTCGAATCTGCTCGGTGGCCTCGATGAAGTTCAACCCGTAGCGATCGTGCTCTGCGATGCCGGTGCCGATCGCGAAGATGTTCGGGTCGAGGATGATGTCTTCGGGCGGGAACCCGACGACGTCGGTGAGCAACTCGTAGGCGCGGCGGGAGATCTCGACCTTGCGCACGGTCGTGTCGGCTTGACCGGCGGTGTCGAAAGCCATCACCACGACGGCAGCGCCGTAGTCGCGGCAGATCCTGGCGTGGTGGAGAAAGACGTCTTCGCCTTCCTTCATCGAGATCGAATTGACGATCGACTTGCCCTGCACACAGCGCAGCCCGGCCTCGATCACCTCGAACTTCGAGGAGTCGATCATGATCGGCACCTTCGAGATCTCTGGTTCGGTCGCGATCAGGTTGAGGAACCGTGTCATCGCTTCGACGCCGTCGATCAGCCCGTCGTCCATGTTGACGTCGATGATCTGTGCGCCGTTCTCGACCTGCTCGCGAGCGACGTCGAGGGCTTTGTCGTACTCGTTCGACTTGATGAGACGCCTGAACTTCGCGGAGCCGGTGATGTTGGTTCGCTCGCCGACGTTCACGAACGGGATGTCGTCGGTGAGTGTGAACGGCTCGAGACCGGAGAGCTCGAGCCGGTGCTCGCGGGTCGGCACACTTCGCGGAGCATGGTGTTCCACGGCCCGAGCGATCGCGGCGATGTGGGCGGGGGTGGTGCCGCAGCATCCACCGACGATGTTGAGGAGCCCTTCCTCGGCGAACTGCCCGATGATGGCGGCAGTCTCGTCGGGTGTCTCGTCGTAGTTGCCGAGCGCGTTGGGCAGGCCGGCGTTGGGATACGCACAGATGAGCGTGTCGGCAACGGCTGCCAACTCTTGAAGATGGGGCCTGAGGTCGCGGGCTCCGAGGGCACAGTTCAGCCCGACCGCAGCCGGCGCAGCGTGTCGAACCGAATGCCAGAACGCATCCGGGGTCTGGCCCGACAACGTCCTTCCTGAGCGATCGGTGATCGTTCCGGAGATCATCAACGGGAGCTCGGTCCGGAGCTCGGCGAACGATCGTCGAGCGGCGACGATCGCCGCCTTGGCATTCAGGGTGTCGAAGATCGTCTCGATCAGGACGAGGTCGACGCCGCCACGTACCAGCGCAACGATCTGTTGCTGGTACGCGTCGGCGAGCTGTTCGAAGGTGATGGCCCTGAATCCTGGGTCTTCGACCCGCGGCGAAATCGACAGCGTCATGTTGGTGGGCCCCACCGCGCCGGCGACGAGACGGCGGCGCCCGTCCAGTCGTTCCGCCTCGTCGGCCGCCTCGCGCGCGAGCGCTGCTCCGGTCATGTTCAGCTCGTCGACCAGGTGCGACAGGCCGTAGTCGGCCTGGGCGATCGACGTGCTGCTGAACGTGTTGGTCTCGATGATGTCGGCGCCGGCGAGGCAGTAGGCGAGATGGATGTCGCGTATGGCGTCGGGCCTGGTGATGATGAGGAGGTCGTTGTTGCCACCGAGGTCGCGTTCGTGCGTAGCGAACCGGTCGCCGCGGAACTCGGACTCACTCAATCGGAGGTCTTGGATCTGCGTGCCGAACGCACCGTCGAGGATGACGATTCGGTCGTCGCCGAACGTTCGCGTGATGAGGTCGGCGACCGGCGGCGATACGGAGGCTGGTGGAGTGGTTGGCGTGGTCATGGCGCTGCGGTTCGATCGCTCAGGCGGCCGAGGTTGCTGCGACAGGCGACGAGGCGCGCAGACCGACGAGGTGACAGATCGCGTAGGCCAATTCGGCTCGGTTCATCGTGTACAGGTGGAACTCGCAGACCCCTGCGTCGACGAGTTCGAGGATCTGCTCGGCGGCAACGGCGGCTGCGACGAGCCGATGAGTTTCGGGGTCGTCGTCGAGACCGTCGAAGCGGGCAGCCAACCAATCGGGGATGTGCGCTCCGCAGCGTGCCGAGAAGCCGGCGACCTGCCGGAAGTTCTGGATGGGCAGGATGCCGGGCACGATCGGGATGGTGATGTCACGGTCCCGAACTCGGTCGACGTAACGGAAGTACGAGTCGTTGTCGAAGAACATCTGCGTAATCGCCCGATCGGCACCGGCATCGACCTTCGCCTGGAGCACATCGAGGTCGTGGTCGATCGACGGAGATTGCGGATGTCGCTCGGGGTACGCCGACACGGCGACGTCGAATCCGCCGATGCGTTTTGCTGCTGACACGAGTTGCGCCGTCTCGCGATACCCGGTCGGGTGCGGCTCGTAGGTTCCACCGATCCCCGATGGCGGATCACCTCGCAGCGCGACCACTCGGGTCACCCCGGCGTCCGCGAACCGGCGCAACGTCGCGTCGACATCGTCACGGTCGACTCCGACGCAGGTGACGTGTGCAGCAACGGGCAACTTGTGGGCTTGAACGACTTGGTCGACCACGGCGAACGACCGCTCTCTTGTCGAGCCGCCGGCGCCGTAGGTGACCGACACGAAGGCAGGGTTGAGCGGTGCAAGTCGGTCGAGCGTGGCATCGAGCTGGGTCGAGGCATTGTCGTTCTTGGGTGGGAACACCTCGAAGGAGATCTGTGGCTGACCGTGGCAGGTCCGGCTCGCTCGATCGGCGGGTGTGCTGGTCGGGATCGTGGAATCGGTCATCGTGGTTCACCTTCTGTGGGCGATGCAGGGCGTCGCGATGTGGTTTCGTGTCGGGCCCGGCCGAGCCAGAGAGCAACAGTGAGGCCGTCGCGGTCGGCATCGGGTGGATCGAGCCGCGCTCCGTCGAGGGCGATGAGTCCGGCATGCTCGAACCATCCGTGTACCTGGGTATCGTCGAAGCCGAGGCGCCGATGCGCCTGCGACTCGCGAAGGAACTCGTGGTTGTGCGACCCGAAGTCGACGATGAGGAGTCGTCCGCCGGGCTGGAGGAGTTGGGCGGCCTCGGTGACGGCGCGGGCGGGATCGTCGAGGTAGTGGAGCACCTGGTGGATCACGACGAGATCGAACGAACCGGGAGGGAACGGTGGGCTGTAGACATCGCCCTGGCGAAGCTCGGCGCCGGCCAGACCGGCATGTTCGAGGTTGGCACGTGCGACTGACAGCATCGAGTGGCTCGAATCGAGTCCGACGACACGCTCGATGCCTTCGCCGACGCCGAGCAGCTGCAGCATGCGGCCGGTGCCCGTGCCCATGTCGAGCAGTCGCGAGTACGGCTCGAGGTCGAGCAACTGGGTGATCGTGCGTTCCACCGTGTCTTCCGAGGCGTGCAACGAACGCTCGCGATCCCAGATCGGCGCAATCTGGGCGAAGTACTCGCCGGCCGACAGTGAGCGTTGCGTGCGCACGATGTGGAATCGGTCGAGGTCTGCCGTGAGGTCGGCGTCAGTGGTGTCGAGCTCATCGAGGATCGCCGAGGTGATCGCTGCGATGGGTCCGTCATGCGCGAGATGGAAGAACGACCAGGTTCCCTCACGGTGTTTCTCGACCACTCCGGAATCGACGAGGAGCTTCAGGTGGCGCGAGACCCGGGGTTGTGACTGGCCGAGGATGTCGGTGAGATCGGTGACCGAGAGCTCACTGTGGCGCAGGAGAGCCACGATGCGGATGCGCGTCTCCTCGCCGATCGCCTTCAGTGCGTCGAGCCCGAGTCGCACGGTGAGCGGCGGCGTGACGGAGCCGGCCGACTCGACACGGTCGCCGTGACCGTTCAGCAGGTCTGCTCGAAGTGCCATTCGCCGACTATATAAAGATATCTGCATGTATGCAAGTAGATAGGCGATGAGGTCGTGATGATGGCCTGTCTCGCAGCGTCGGTTGGTGGCATGGGCGGCGCGAGCACGTAACCTTGCGCGCTGACGTTCGGGCGGCTCCCGTGCACACCCGCCCCTCTAGCTCAATGGAAGAGCAGCGGACTTTTAATCCGTTGGTTCAGGGTTCGAGCCCCTGGGGGGGCACCACCGTCTCGGCGTTCGCTGTCGAGTTCGGCGGGCCGGCTGGCAGGTCGTTCCATGCTTCCGGGTCGGACGGGTCCTGACGGCGGCTGGGGTGCATCGTGGTGTTGAGCCACGTCATGAAGTGGCGCGCCTCGAGCGGCCGCGAAATGCAGAAACCCTGTGCGACGTCGCAGCCGAACTCGCGCAGCCGAACGAGTACCTCATTGCTCTCGACACCTTCGGCGACGACCTCGAGACCGAGGTTGTGGCCGAGATCGATCGTCGATCGCACGATCACCTCGTCCTGCTCGTCGATCAGCAGGTTCGCGATGAAGCTCTGGTCGATCTTCAACTCGCTCACCGGAAGCCGTCGGAGATAACTCAACGACGAGTAGCCCGTTCCGAAGTCGTCGATCGACATGCGGACGCCGATGTCGTGGAGCCCGTCGATCGTCGATCTGCTCCGTGGTGCGTCGATCAGCAACGACGACTCGGTGATCTCCATGGTGAGCTTGCCGGGATCGACCCCGTTGGCGTTGAGGTAACTCTCGACCCGTTCGGGGAGTTTCGTATCGAGCAGATCGTGTGTCGACAGATTGACCGAGAGTCCGAGAGGATGCCCGAGATCGTGGAAGTGCCGCAACGCACCGATGCCCCTCGCCAGAAGCAGGTCGGTGAGTCGCTTGATGAGTCCGGTGTCTTCCGCGACTCTGACGAAGTCGATGGGTTGTACGACGCCGCGAATCGCGTGCGTCCAGCGCACGAGCGCCTCGGCACCGATGACCGTGCCGGTGGCGAGGTCGAGCTTTGGCTGGTAGTGCACGTCGAGCTCGTCGCGTTCGATGGCCGTTCGAAGATCGCCCAACATCGACAGCCGTGCCGGCGTGCGACGGTCGATTTCGTTGCGGTACACCTCGATGCCCGAACGTTGCGACTTCGCGTTGTACATGGCGATGTCGGCGCGGCGCATCGGAGCGCCTGAGGTGCGATCGTCGGGCCCGAGCACGGCCATGCCGACACTTGCGGTGACGACGATCTCGAGGCCGTCGAGCGTGACCGGTTGACCGGCCTGGTCGACGCAGCTCCGTGCCAGGTCGAGCATCTCGGTCGTGTCCGCACGGTGTGCGAGGAGGGCGAACTCGTCGCCGGCCAGACGGGCCAACACGTCGCCGGGTGCGAGCTGCGAGGAAATGCGCCGAGAGAATTCGACGAGCAGTTCGTCGCCGGCATGGTGGCCGAGTGTGTCGTTGACCTCCTTGAACCGGTCGAGGTCGAGCATGACGACGAACAGCAGCCCACCCTCGGGACGATCCTGCGCAACGGCAGCGACATGACGTTCGAACGCAGAGCGGTTCGGGAGCCCGGTGAGGCTGTCGTGGCGAGCCTCGTGTTCGATCCGCCGGTGGAGCAGACCCTTCCGAAGGGCGGACGCGAGCTGCTCGGTGATGTTCTGCATCCGGGCGACGTCACCTTCGTCGTATCGCAGCGCGGCACCGAGCCGCTCGGCGATCACGAGCACACCGAGCGGACCGGTTTCATCGCGCACGGGTGCCACCAGTGCACCCGGTGCGACATGAGCCGGCTTGATCCCGACATCGACCGCGTGTCGACGAGCGACGATCTGTGGACCGTCAGCCTCGATCAGTGCGCCCCAGCCCGGATCGTCCGCGCTCGTGGGGAGTGTCCGCCCGTAGGCGCCGAATGTCTGTGTGAGGGGGAGTCCGCCGACGTCGAAGACGACGAGCGCGGCAGCCTCGGACCGGAACAGACGCGCTGCTTCTGATACGGCCGACTCGGCGATCTCTTCGAGGTTCAGCGATTGTCCGATGCGCCCGGCGAACCCGTGGATGGCGTTCAGGTCGCGGAGCCGTTGCCCGATCTCGCCGTAGGTCTGAATGACGTACCACAGCGCGATCATCGGAATGACCGCCAGGCCGGCCAGCAACGGAGACACCAGTGCCAGCGTGAGTGCCATGCCGCCCAAGGTGGCGTTGACCATGTACAGCCAGGTGGCCGAACGGAGTTCGTCGGCGATTCGAGCGATGACGTCACCTTCGAACATCGCGATCGCTATCGACACGAGAATCGAGCCGAACGTGGTGGTGACGCCGATTGCGATGATGGCGGCAACCACGATGGCGGTTGAGCCGTCACCCCAGACCCCGAGCATCGCGCGGAAGAGATGGAACGCGACCGCGATCTCGATGGAGAACACAGTGAGGTTGAACCAGAGCTTGTAGAGCGGAGGTCGCCTCGCGATGATCAGAGCGATAGCGCTGCCGACGAGTCTCGCGCCGAGAGCGGGCCCGGGTGCGAGGAAGACCACCGAGAACGCGATCGGCACTTCCGACAGCGAGAACGAGATGGCTTCGGTGCGGAATTCGAAGTGGAAGACAGCGAGTTCGGCGAACGCAAAGGCGAATGCAGCGATCACGACGAACCCGGTCCACGATGGCATCGTCGACGAGCCGAGATCGGGCACCGTCATCATGAGTGGCGCGGTCACGGCGAAGATGACCGTGGCCAGCGCAGCGACCGCGACCTCGGGACGCACTCGACGCGCCGACGGAATCAAGGTCGGGGCGCCGACCGCGCCGTCGACTCTGATCCCTTCTTCGGCCGCTCGTTCAGTCACTCATACTCCCGCACACGCTGAGAGCTTCACCGTAACTGAATTGGTGATGGAATTACGTCCAGCTTGCGCCCGTCCATGACGCGCCGGTCCATGACGCGCCGGTCCATGATGCGCCGGTCCATGACGCGCCGGTCCATGACGCGCCGGTCCATGATGCGCCGGTCCATGACG
>JBBKWQ010000388.1:0-6423 GCA_037969115.1 Ilumatobacteraceae bacterium | reverse complement strand
GGCCCTGCGAGGTGGAACGCCCCGTGAAGGGCAGCGTCGGAGAAACAGTCGTGGTCGTCGCCGACTGCGAGCCGACGATCGTGGTGGTGGTGCTGCACGGGTCGACCGTGGTGGTGGTGGTGTCGCCGCCGCTGGAGTCGACCGTGGTGGTGGTGTCGCCGCCGCCTGAGCCGATCGTGGTCGTGGTGGACTCATCGCACGTGTCGATCGTGGTGGTGGTGGTGTCGCCGGTTCCCGAGTCGACCGTGGTGGTGGTGGCTTCGATGTCGACCGTGGTGGTGGTCACGGGAATGGTTGTGGTCGTGGTGGCCGCCGTGGTGGTGGTGTTTGCGATCGTGGTCGTCGTCGCGACCTGGGTGGTCGTCGTCGTGGGCAGGCCGTCATCGGGGATCTTGCAGTAGTGCACGTGAGCTGCGAGCTTGCCCGTGGTGGCGAGCACGTCGACGGTCGTGCCGGTCAGCAAGGTCACACCATCACCGATGGTGGAAGTCGAGCCGTCGGGTGCTTCGACGCCGAGGTACAAGATGTCGAAATCGGGTGACACAGCGACGGTGGCGACCGGCGGGCTGAAATCGTCCTGCCATGCGTCTTCGGTGCCACCCAGGCAGGTGTAACCGTGGGCGGAAACGTTGAACGAGATCGAGGCGACGCCGGTGATCACGGAGGCGAAGGCCAGCGCAATTGCAGCGTTGACCCGTCGGGACCGTCCCGCCGAGCGTCCGCTGGTGTGAGCCTGCTGATTCGAGTCCATCGCGTACTCCTCCTTGATCCCCGGTGACGTTAGTCGACTTCGCTTGATCAAATGTCAATCATCTTGCGGAGAGCGTCAGATTTCCCGCACGTTCTGTGCGAAATGTCGACTACTCGTGGCTCGGGCGTCACCAAGAGCGGTCGGTCATGAGCGTTCCCTGAGAAGTCGTCGCAGGATCTTGCCGCTGGCGGATTTCGGGATCTCGTCGACGAACTCGACGATGCGGATGTGTTTGTAGCTTGCCACGTGACCGGCGACGTGGGCCTTGACGTCGTGTTCGGTGAGTCCGGAGCCGGCGACCGGCACCACGAACGCCTTCGGCAGCTCACCAGCCTCCGTATCGGCCACTCCGATCACTGCGACGTCGGCGATGTGAGGGTGAGCGATCAGGAGCGCTTCGAGCTCGGCCGGTGGAACCTGGAAACCCTTGTACTTGATGAGCTCCTTCACACGATCGACGATCGTGAGGTGACCGTCGGCGTCGATCAGCCCGACGTCACCGGTGTGCAGCCATCCGTCGGCGTCGATCGTCGCCGCCGTCGCCTCGTCGTTGTTCAGGTATCCCAGCATGACCTGTGGCCCCTTCACCAGCACCTCGCCCGCGCCGTCGATCGGCTGATCGTCGCCGGTCTCGAGATCGACGATCCGGGTCTGGGTGTTCGAGATGGTCACACCCACCGTCCCGGGTTTGAAGCCGCCTGGGGTCGTGCAGTGGCTGACCGGACTGAGTTCGGTCATGCCGAACCCCTGCACGACCTCGCAGCCGATGCGAGCGGAAGCCTCGGCGGCGAGGTCTGCGCCGAGCGGGGCAGCTCCCGAGAACACCATGCGGAGGCTGCTCAGGTCGAACTGATCGACGACGGGGTGTTTCGCAAGACCGAGCACGATCGGCGGTACCGCGAAGAACCTGGTCACGCGATGAGCCTCGACGAGCCGGAGCGCCGCCTCCATGTCGAAGCGGGCCATCGTGATGATCGTGGCGCCCTCGGCGAGCAGGTGGTTCATCAGGACCTGCATCCCATAGATGTGGAAGAACGGCAGCACTGCGAGCGCGACCTCGTCCTGGGCGTCGTACTGGAGCGTGTGTTCGCATTGGCAGATGTTCGCGACGAGGTTTCGGTGGCTCAGCATGACGCCCTTGGGCAGACCGGTGGTACCCGACGAGTACGGCAGCACCACCACGTCATCAGGTGTCACGGAAACCTGATCGATCGGTTCGCCGAGCAGGCTCATGGCGTCGATCGTGCCGTCATGGGCATCGAGCGTGTAGATCTCGCCGATTGCCGTGCCGGCGATCGCGGTGTGGGCGGTGTCGGCGAACATTCCGAGCGTGACGAGCATCGACGCGCCCGCGTCCTGAAGTTGGAACCGGACCTCTTCGGCGCCGTAGGTGGGGTTCACCGTGGTCACCGTGCCGCCGGCGACGGCCACACCGTGGAACACGATCGCGTACTCGGGCACATTCGGTGCCATGAGCGCAAGCGTGTCGCCGGGACCGAAACCCCGAGCGCGGAGACCGCCCGCGAATCGGCGGATCAGGTCACGAAGCTGGGCGTACGTGTACCGCCGTTCGGTCTCGCCGTCCATGATCGCCACTCGGTCGGGGATCTCGTGCGTCCGGCGCAGCACCAGGTCAGTGATCGTGGTGTCGTAGATCTCGACGTCGGGCAGCGGGCTCGAATGGACGATCATCGCGACACGTTACTGGAACGCGAATTCGTGGCCAGCTTGCGCAATTCGTCGACGTCGACGAAGACTTGTGTTCAAGTTCTGGCACGATGTTTCCGACGATCTCTTGAGCGATGGCGATGACGACACGATGACGATGAACATCTCGACGAGCGCGGGCACGGCACCCGTCACGACCTCGGACGCGGCCGTACGCGAGGTGCGTCACCTCGCGGACGCACTACGGGCCGAAGTCCAACGCGTGATCGCGGGCCAGGATCACGTGGTCGACACGGCGATCGCCACGCTGCTCGCGTCCGGTCATCTCCTGATCGAGGACGTTCCCGGTGTCGGCAAGACGTTGATGGCCCAAGCGCTTTCGGCGGCCCTCGGTGGCTCGTTCCATCGCATCCAGGGAACGCCAGACCTGCTGCCGGGTGATGTCACCGGAGCGATGGTGCCGAGCCACGATGGGTTCGAGTTCCGGTTCCGACCCGGTCCCGTGTTCGCCAACGTCGTGGTGTTCGACGAGCTGAACCGAGCGAGCCCTCGAACACAGTCCGCGCTGCTCGAAGTTGCCGAGGAAGCCACCGTCACCGTCGACGGTGACACACTGAAACTGCCCGACCCGTTCATTCTCATCGCGACCCAGAACCCATTCGAGATGGCGGGCACGTACGCCTTGGGTGAAGGTGCGCTCGACCGTTTCACGGCCGTCGTCACTTCGGGTCGACCCTCGATCGAAACCGAAGTCGAGGTGCTCACGGGTCGGCGCGGTCGCAACCTGCTCGGCACCGTCGAAGTGGTCGCCGGTCTCGACACGCTCGTTCGCGCGCGACACAGCGTCGCCGACGTACATGTCGATGACGAGATCGCCCGATACGTGGCAGAACTGCTGGCCGCAACGCGTGAACATCCACGAGCGCGACTCGGCGCCTCCACTCGCGGCGGCGTCGCGCTGGTCGGTCTGGCTCGCGCACATGCAGCGATGAACGGCCGCTCGTTCGTCGTTCCCGACGACATCGCTCGTCTCACCGTGGTGGCCCTCGCTCACCGCGTGCTCGTCGCAGGTGGCGACGGATCCACGACCGGTGGCCGTTCTGTGGTGCAGGAATGTCTCGAACGAGTTCGCCCTCCCGGCGCCTGATCAGGCCAGGAATTCGCGCCGCCGGCGTATCGGCCGGAGCCTGGGCGATCCCTGCCGCCGCTGCGGCGATGTACGTCATCGCTCAACTCACCGGCGCAATGTCGGTGGTCGTCGTGCTGGTTGCAGGCCTGGTGGCGTTGGTGTGGGCAGTTTTCGCCGGGCTGCTGTCCGTGCGGCGTTTCGCGGTACGGGGCGTCACACTGCCCGAACGGTTCGGGGTCGGCGACGAGGTGCACGTCGTCGTGCGTTGCCGCGTCGGCGTGCGCGGAACGCTCGCGGTCGAAGTCGACCGTGCAGAGCTCACGAGTGGCGATGTGTGCGGGCTCGAATGGACGGGCTCGGGCACAGCCCGGCGCCACGGTGTGTTCGACTCGGTCGACGTGGTCTTCCGAAGTGCCGCCTACCCAGGGCTCGTGTGGTGGGAGCGTCGGGTACGCGTGCCCGTCGTCCCCATGGTGGTAGCGCCTCCGCGCGGAACGGAACGTGCGCCGATCGAACGTCATGTCGGTGTCGACCGCGGGCTCGAACTCGGGCCGACGGGCGGCGTGTCCGGCGAGGTCGACGGGATTCGTCTCTGGCGGGACGGCGACAGCGAGCACAGCGTCCACTGGCCCTCGTCGATGCGAGTCGGTGAGCTTGTCGTGCACGACCGGCGGGACGGCGGCGAGGAGTACTGGGTTGTGCGCTCGGATCCGTACTGCCGCGATCTCGACGCAGAAGCCGGCCGGGTCCGGGCGAGTCTGGAGGCTGGTCTGCGGGGCGGCGTCACGACGTTCGCGGCGGTCGGCGACCGCGATCCGGTGCGTTTGTCCTCGATGACGGAGATCGCCGACTGGACGGCGAGTCTGCCGAGCGACGGTCCGATCGGCTCGACGACAGAAGGAACGTCACCCGAGCCGACGCAGTCGATGACGCTGTTCGCACGACTTGCGGTGATGGGAGCGACGGTCACATCGTTGGCGACCCTCGCCGGTGCCCTCGGGTACGGGCTGATCGCACAAGTTGTCCTCGCGTTGCTTTCTTTGACCTCGGCGACCGCGAGTTGGCGATTCTCGCAGCGCGCGGAACCGATCACGCCGCTGGCCCGTACCGGGCTCGGCCTCGCTTCACTGGCGGCGTTCGCCTGGGCGGCGAACAGTTCGGCCGAGGTCACCAACCTGTTGTCGATCCTTCGCGGGCCACTGCCGGAGTTGCTGGTGCTGCTCGTGTTGATCCACGGACTCGAGTGCACCGATCGGCGTGCGCTGCGCGTCGAACTCGCATTTTCGGCGGTGATGGTGGTCTATGCCGCAGGGTTCCGTGTCGACGGTGCCGTCGGTTGGTGGCTGGGCGTGTGGACGATCCTGTTCGCGGTCGCGATGGTGTCGGTCGGCGGCGGATGGTCTCGGCCGGCCGGCCCGGGTTCAGCGACGACGGGGCGGGTCGCGGCTGGCGTTCCGTGGCGCGGCGGTGTTGCAGGCCTCGTCGGTGCTGCCGCGGTGATCGGAGTGTTGTATTTCGTTCCGATTCCGGAAGGTCCGACTCGGCTGACGCTGCCGACGGTGATCGACGAAATTCGGCGGGTCGGCTCCCCGGGAGGCCTGGCGTTGCCGGACGGGTCGGCGACCGGTGATGGCGATGGAACCCGTTCGACGTTCGGTCAGCTCGGCGGCTACCCGGGCTTTGCACAGACACTCGACACGTCGGTGCGGGGCGAACTCGGCAACGACGTGGTCATGCGTGTCCGGGCGGACTCCCCGGCCTTCTGGCGAGGTCAGACCTTTGCCGAGTTCGACGGTCGCACCTGGTTCGCGGACGCCGACCAGGGAACACCACGCGAAGGTCCCGACGTCGGTGTGCCTCCCACGTTGGGTGACGTGAGCGTGTCGTCCGTGCCGACCGAGGAGTTCGTGCAGACGTACTACGTGGAGGCCGACTTGCCGAATGTCGTGTTCGCCGCTTCGCAGGCGCAACGCGTCATCATCGACGCAACGGTGTGGACACGTCCCGATGGCGCATTGCGCAGCGATGTCGTCCTCACGCGGGGGAGCATCTACACCGTGGTGTCAGAACGGGCGCTCGTGACCGAGCAGACACTGCGATCGCAGGGCCGTGTTGCGGACCGATTGTCGGAGAACGGCCGTCGCTCGCTGGCCCCGTACCTCGAACTACCCCCGTCGACCAGCTCGGAAACCATCGACCTCGCCAACTCCCTGGCGATGGGTACCCGTTCCACGTACGACACGATTCTCGCCTACGAGTCCTGGCTGAACCAGAACGTCGTATACGACCTCGATGCGCCGGTTCCGGCGGAAGGCGTCGACGCCGTCGACGACCTGCTGTTCTCGTCGCGGCGCGGCTTTTGCGAGCAGATCGCGACCACGCTCACGATGATGTTGCGGAGTCAGGGTGTGCCAGCGCGTCTTGCAACCGGGTACACCGCCGGCGAACGCGACCAGGTCTCGGGGGTGTGGAAGGTGCGCGCCAGTGACGCACACGCCTGGGTCGAGGTGTTCTTTCCCGAAACCGGATGGCAGGCATTCGACCCGACGGCATCGGTGCCACTCGCCGGTGAAGTCACGGTTGCGACGATCGGCGCCGACGTGCTCGAGGGCATCCGGCGCGTGATCGACGACCATGGCGTCATGGCAGCGCTGATGGCGTCCGTGGCCCTGTTCGTGGCGCTGTCGGCACGCATCGCCACTCGCGTGCGCCGACGTCGACGCCGGGGACGTTGGGGCGTGTTGCAGGACCGCTTCGTCGAGGTCGGTGAACAACAGGGCATCAGCCCGATGGTGTCGAACCTCGAACGCGCTCGACAATGGCCGGCCGACGCCGACTTCCTGGCGTCGGCCCTCGACGCTGCCGCATTCGACCC
>JBBKWQ010000387.1:0-6718 GCA_037969115.1 Ilumatobacteraceae bacterium | reverse complement strand
ATGTTGCGGTATCGTTACAGTCGTCACGTTTTCGCAAGATCGACACGCAGGGAGCCCACATGTCGCGCCACCGCCTCCTTCCCCTCCAGAGGTACTCATTCCTGAACCCGGTGTTCATCCGACGTGTCGGTGCAGTTCTCGCCGCAGCGCTCGTTGCCGCCACATCTGTTCATGGAGTCCCAGCACTGGATGCCGCTGCACCGAGCGGCGCCGCCACCGCCTCCGCCAAGGCGGTCCGTGTGAAGCCACCAGTGACACCCACGACACCCACGACACCCACGGCGGGTCCGTCCTTCGGCGGGTGTTCTGTCTTCCCGTCGACCTACGCCTTCAACACATCGATCGGATCGACGTCCGCGCGGCCGGAGTCCACCGCCGTGGTCGCCAGGACCAACGCCACAGGCAACTCCACGACATTGCAGTTCGCGTTTTGGTCGAATCCTCTCTCGGGAATGCATCCTGTCGTCGTACCGCCGTCGCAGCCACTGGTTCCGATCATTTACGACCAGTTTCCGCAGGAGAGCGATCCCGGACCGTTCCCCATCCCGCTGGACGCCCCACAGGAGGACAACTCGGACGAGCACGTGATCGTCGTGCAGCAAGGGACCTGCAAGCTCTACGAACTCTACGCGGCGCATCGTTCGTCCAATGGCTGGTACGCCGGCACCGGAGCGGAATGGGACCTGAGTGTCAACGACACCCAGCCGCCCTTCTGGACTTCTGCAGATGCAGCGGGTCTGCCGATCTTCCCGGGGCTGCTTCGTTACGAGGAGGTCGAGAGCGGTCGAATCGATCACGCACTGCGGGTGACCGTCGGCGCAGGGCGACGCGCTGTCATCGCCCCCGCAACGCACTTCGTGGGATCGGACGATCCACTCCTACTGCCGATGGGGGCACGGCTGCGGCTTCGATCCGATTTCGATACGAGCGGCTTCACCGGCCAGTCCAGAGTGATCGTGGAGGCCCTGAAGACCTACGGCCTGATCGTCGCCGACAATGGTCCGAACTGGATGATCTCCGGCGTCGGCGATTCCCGCTGGGACGACAATGACATGAACCAGATTCGGAACATCTCGGCCACCGACCTCGTCTACGTCGACAGCGGGCCGGTGGTCACGCTGTGACGTCGATGAGCTCGGTCACGGCTTGGTGACAAGCGTCAATTCCATCGCCCGATGATCGCTGCCGGGGGTGTCGAAATCCTCAACGTTCACGACGGCGACCGAGTCGTTGACCAACGCGTGATCGAGACGCATCACTGGCATCGCGCTCGGCCATGAGAACGACAGCCCCTTGCCCTGCGTCTCATGGGCGTCGACCAGACCCGTGTCGAGGAGATCACGAAATGGGGAGTTCCATCGGTTTGCGTTGAAGTCTCCGACGAGCAACGTCGGGGTCGTACGAGACTCGGCGAAAAGTTTCAGATCGGACAGCTCGACATTCCATTCGTCAGCACCATGTCTCGGACCTGCGACATGTAAGGCGAGCACGCCGATCGTGTTTCCATCGAACTCGATGTCAGCGAACTTGAAGGTCTGCACTCCGAACGGAACGTACTCTTTGTTCGAGAGCGGAAAGCGCGAGTAGATCGCCTCGGTCGTCCGGTTCTCGTCATCGAGCGGCCCGATCTGCAAGAACGGGTAGACATCGTCGACCCTCGCATCGTCGAGCGCAGCTTTGAACTGCGCAGAGAGTTCGGTCAGGACGACGACGTCGGCGTCCCTGTTCAGCAGCACACGCGCCGCCTCATCTGATCGCGAGTTCTGCTCATAGACATTTGCGGCAACCACACGTAGCTCCGGTCGCGTGGCAGCCCACGTCGGCGTTGCCGTCGAGCCGATCGCCGGAAAGATGCTCGCGAGGTGCACAACGATCAGGGCGGCGGCCACGCCACACAGCCACCAGCGGCGGGTCCACGCTGCCAGCGGTGCGACGAAATACATCGGCAGATACACCAGCGGGGTCAGGGACTGGAACAAGACAAACGCCATCGACGGAACGACGAGTCGCAGTTGTCGCATGGCCGCGGTGAAGAACAGCAGCGCACCGAGAATCCATGCCCCTACGAAGAACGAGCGTTCAATCACGTGGCCCAGCCGAGCTGACCATCGGACCCACTCTGCGCGATCTTCCTCTGCGTCATCAGAAGATTCGAGCGTGACACCATCCATTGGATCGACGGATGGAGTCTCCACCCGTACGATTCTACGGATACCTCCCCGCTGAATGGAATGACGACCTTCTTCCTCGGTCGTCAGTGCACCCAGACGGTCGAAGCAGGCCGAGTTGGTCACTAGAAAGATCTACAGTTCGGTCATGAAGTACGACAGGGACACGGTCAAAGATTGGGCGGGAGACAGCCAGTGGCGGGCGTGGCGGGCCGACTTGGCGCGATTCAAGGCTCAGGGTGCGAGCGGCTGGGGGTCAGAAGGGTTTTGGGCGCTGTCGGTGTACAGAGCGCAGCGCGGCGCCATGAAGATGCGCCCGACACCCATCACCCGGGTCCTCGGGCTCGCGCTACGTGTCGTCAAGAAATTCGTCAGCTTGGTGACATTGATCAACATCGACCGCTTTGCCGTCATCGGACCGGGTACCTACATCCCTCATTTCGGACCGATCCAGATCAATCTCGAATCGACATTGGGCGCAGATTGCGCGATTCACCCGGTCTGCACTGTTGGGTCGGCGGGAAGCCGCCATGGCGGGCCCATGATCGGCGACCACGTGATGTTGGGCGCACACTCGTGCGTGCTCGGACCAGTCCATGTCGGTGACGGAGCAACTGTCGCGTCGGGTGCCGTCGTCGTCAGCGACGTCCCGGCCGGCGCAGTCGCCGTTGGAGTTCCGGCACGAGCAAGGGGCACAACGACACCTGACGATGCAGCGACGCATTCGCCGTAATGATCGGTTCGCCACACTATTTCGGCCCGGTCGAGCGCCGGCGCTTCAGCATGCTCCATTGGCCGCCAGGCGACGTCAAGGGATGCGCGCTCATCTGCCCACCGATCGGCTACGAAAATGTCTGCGCCCATCAAACGCTCCGGCAGCTCGCTCGTCAACTGAGTGACCGGGGCATCGTCGCGATGCGAATCGACTACGACGGGACCGGGAACTCCATCGGCGACGAACGTGATACTTCGAGAGTCCAGTCATGGACGCAATCGGTTCGTGACGCACTTGATGAACTCGCGACGCTCGGCTGCGGGCCGCCGGTGGTCATCGGTGTGCGGTTGGGAGGCACGATTGCCGCTTCCTGCTTGAGCGCCGAATCAAACGTCTCGGGCCTCATACTGTGGGACCCGATCATCAACGGTCGACGGCACATGCGCACTCTGAAGCTCTTGGCAGCGCCCGATCTGGTCGATTCGTCCAACATCGTCGTCGGTGGGATCCCCTTCACGGACGAGACACTCGACGGCATCGGCGAGTTACGCCTCGATCTGGATCGTCTTCCGTCGGCAGGGCTGCTGATCGAGCGCAGCGAACACGATCCAGGCGAACACGACCTCCATCCGAGTTGGGCGTACGAACGCCTCCACGGGACGAGCGCGATGCTCGACACCGAGGCAGAGTTGTCGACCGTTCCCCGCGAGATCATCCGCTCGATCATCGACTGGACCGTCACGAATGCTTCGCCGCCGGACGATCTTTCGACATCCACCTTCGTCTCCAGCTGCGTCGAGCACGCCGGCGATCGCGCCTTCGAACACTCTGCAACGCGTCTTGGTACGAGCGATCTGTTTGCTGTCGAGTCCCGCGTCGAGGGGTCGCAGCCGACAACGGCCGTTCTGATCCTGAACAACGGGGTGGCTGCATCGGTTGGCCCGGGGCGGGCGTGGATCGAACTCGCCCGACGGGTCGCGGCCGACGGTCATCGGGCCGTGCGTCTCGATCTGAGCGGACTCGGCGACAGTCCCCCGAGGGCAGGACATCGAGAGCAGGACGACTATTCGACAGCGGCTGGCCGCGACATCGCGGTAGCAGTCTCATTTCTGGTGGCTCGCGGAGTCACACGTGTTGCGTGCGTCGGACTCTGTTCGGGAGCCGTGCTGAGCTTCGACGGAGCTCTGAAATCTGCACAGATCGACGTGATCATCAGCATCAACGGCCGGTTCGACCGGCCGTTTCACGATGCTCGCCACGAACGAAATGAACGTGCGGCGCGCCAGACCATTCGCCTCGCACAGATCCCGCTTCACAAGACTCGCCTCTTCCCGCTCTTCGAACGCGTACCCGGCAAGATCTGGTCGCTACTCGACCGGCTGCATCTGGTCGCGCTGCCAACCCACGCATTGCGTCGCTATCTCGCCCGCCCGAGCGGGCAGATGCTGTTGATCTTCGGCCGCGAGGAATTGGGACTCGGAGTGCTACAGCACCGCGATGGACGCGAGTTCGATCGCATCGTCAACGATCCGCGCGTGCAACTGACCGTCATCGATCATCTGGATCACAGCATGTTCGATCCCACCGCCCGTCAACGAGTCTTCGAAGTCGTCACGTCGTACCTGAACAGCACATTGTGAGACTCGACGACGAACAACCTGCGCCAGCGAACCTCACCTCACGCGCTGTGCACAGTTTCCGCATTCGAACGATCGTGGACCCGTTGATATCGGATGAGGAGTATCCACCCGGCGACGAGCGTCGCGATCTCTGACGCGTACGTCCCGACGACCGCTCCTTGCCATCCGTACAGCGGGACCAGGATGAGATACACGACGACTGCGAAGGCTGCTCCCCCCATCCCCAACCACATTCTCACCTTGTTGCGAGCGAGCCCGAGGAGCCCGATGGTCGGGATGTCGGCGAGTGCGTGAGCCAGCGGGACCGCACAGAGCCACACGGTCATTGTCTTCGCCTCGCTGAACTGGTCACCGAGCACCAATTCGACGATGGGCGATGCGAACGCGATGACAATCGCAACGGTCACCCCGTACACCAGAATCGGTCCGGAAAGCCGTTGTGCTCGAATCACTTGGATGTTCGGACGCTCGTCTTTGGGAAGGAACCACTTGGTCGCAACCAGATACACCGCGTTGAGCGGAATGAGCGGGAGGGAAATGATCCGATACGCGGCCTGGTAACGACCCAACTCGGCGAGCGGCCGGAACGTAGCCATCACCAGCTTCTCACCCTCGCTCTGTGCCGCATTCGTGGACATCGACGCGGCGTACACGAGCGACAGGGAGCGGACCTCGCTCGACGACGTCTCGGACTGTTCGGGGCGATCGTCGTTTGTCGTCAAGGACCGACCGGCGTAGACGGCGGCCAGCATCACTCCGGTGGACGCTGCGAAGTTGACCACGACCAGGTTGAGAATGGTGATGTTGTCGGTCTGGAAGAGCGCCAACACGCCAAACACCCTGAGGATCGGACCGATGACCTTGATCCTGGTGGTGAAGGTGGCACCGCGCAGAGCGAACAGGAGCGCGATATTGACTTCCGCGATCCCGGTCATGGCCAGCTCCGGACCGAGGATGATTGCCGCCGGAAGTACGACCTCCCACCCGAAAAGTGCGAGGACGAGCAACATCCCACCGACACCGAGCGGCGCGGTCATGACGAGCACTTGACGCCGGCCGGCCACGAGGAGGGAGCGGCTCGACCGATTGGATTGCAGCAGCAACTGCACGATCGCCGCAGCGACCGCTGCGTATGCCCATGTGACTGCGAAGGCGGCGATCACGTACACCGTCTGGTACTTCCCGTACTGCGCCGGGCCGAGCCCCCGGGCGACCAGAGGAAAAATGACCGCGAGCGACCCGATCAACGCGATCTCGTAGAACATCGCCGCGGCGATCTCGATCAGCCTCGACGCCAGTCCTTGAACGGTGCGAATTCCCTTCGTGATGAAGCCGGGAACCCTCATGTCGCAACGTCACGACGAGATCGTTGGCGCTGGGCGCCGTCATGACCATTTGTCAGATTGTGCATGCTTCGTCCGCCTCACACCCGGATTCGCCTCGGTCAGGCCGTCCAAGAGCGGCTCGACGCTGAAGCGCCACCGCTGATCGCCGAGAAACTTCGGGCAATGGTAGTCCTCGCCGAGGACAGCGCCGACACGTTCGGCACAGCGATCTCGTCGACTCGAGCGCTCAACGATGCAGGCGCCCGCTGCTGAGCTCCGGTGGACAGCCACTTATCCGGATGGAACATCAAGCCTTCGGCAAGAACAGTTTTCAGTTCGGTTACAGGATGCGAATCGGGTTCAGAACGTTCGGTTTGCAACCGACGCACGACATTGACCCGGAAATGGAGTAGCCCATGCATCGACGAACCGAAAAACGCGTGCGACCTCTTGGCCTCGTACTGATCGCAACGTTGCTTGCTGCACTCGCGTCCACCGGGTACGAGGCAGCTGTCAGCGCCACTGAAATCCGCATAGGCGAAGTATCGAGCGCCGGACTCCAGCCGGCCGTTCGTGGAAACGCTTTCAACGCTGGTGACGAGGCCATCACCCCGACCACCACTACGACGAATACCCCCACGCCGACCACGACGACCGCTCCGTCCGCGACGACGTCTCCGTCGACAACGAAATCGCCGGATCGGATTCCGAGCAATTTCAATGTGGGTCGGTTCTTGGACACCGGGTGGGAGATTCCTGAGTCCCACGCATGGGGCCCGGAGGGCAACTTCCGGATGATCTGCGACTTCTCCCACCTCGCCTACGACGACCCGATCGTCTACCCCGGACAACCCGGACGAGCACACCTCC
>JBBKWQ010000386.1:0-3484 GCA_037969115.1 Ilumatobacteraceae bacterium | reverse complement strand
AGCCGACTGTTCGTCGACGCACGCGTGTTGTCGATCTTCGAAGGCGCTGACGAGACGCTCTGCCTCAAGGTGATCGCCCGCCAGCTCATTGCCGCCAGCAACGCTGCCTGATCACGCTTCGCGCCCCGTTCGCCGCGCGACCAGCCGGCCGGTACCGTCGAACGCAGGAGGTTCACATGCTGATTGCAGCCCAAGATGTCGCCAGTGAGTTGATGGCCGCCCGGTATCAGATGGCGCTGTCGCTCGGGTTCCACATCATCCTCTCCTGTTTCGGCGTGGCCCTTCCGGCGCTCATCTACGTGCTGCATCGTCGCGGACTCAAGCACCCCGATCCCGACGTGGCGGCCGATGCGCTCGCCCTTGCGAAGAAGTGGGCAAAGGTGTCCGCTGTGCTCTTCGCTGTCGGCGCCGTGTCGGGAACGGTGCTGAGCTTCGAACTGGGGCTGCTGTTCCCGGGGATGATGGAGGAGTTCGGCGACGTGATCGGTCTGCCCTTCGCACTCGAGGGCATCGCCTTCTTCCTGGAGGCGATCTTCATCGGCATCTACCTCTACGGATGGGACCGGCTCTCCCCGAAGGTGCACCTCCGCGTGCTCATCCCGATCATCGCGTCCGGCGCGTTCGGCACCTTCTGCATCATCGCCGTGAACGCCTTCATGAACAATCCCGCCGGGTTCACGCGCGATCCCGGCACCGGCGAGATCGTCGACGTCGACCCACTCGCCGCCATGTTCAACAACGCCGTGTGGGGCCAAGCGGTCCACATGTTCGTCGCCACGTACGCCGTCACCGGCTTCCTCGTCGCGGCCGTGTACGCCGTCGGGATGCGCAAGGGTCGCACCGACCGTCGCCACCGGATGGGGTTCCTGGTGGCGTTCTCGTTCGCCACGATCGCCGCGTTCGCGCAACCGGTCGTCGGCCACTTCACCGGCCAGCGTCTCGCCGAAGACCAACCGTCGAAGCTCGCTGCCTTCGAACTCGCCGAAGAGACCCAGGATCGGGCGCCGCTCACCGTCGGCGGGCTGTGGGTCGACGGCGAGAAGCGCTTCGCCGTCGAGATTCCGTGGCTCGGTTCACTCGCGTCCGGGAACTCACTGTACCAGATCGTGCCCGGGATCGAGAACATCCCCGAAGACGAGCGTCCGCCGCTCAACGTCACCCATCTCGCGTTCCAGACGATGGTCGCCTCGGGAACGGCGATGGTCGGTATCGCCGCGTGGTTCTGGTGGCGTCGTCGCCGGGTCGGCGACAACGTGTTCACCGAGAAATGGACGCTGCGCGCCGTGATCGCAGGCGCCGGACTCTCGGTGCTCGCCCTGGAAGCAGGCTGGACAGCCACCGAGGTCGGTCGCCAACCATGGGTCGTCTACGGCGAGCTCCGCACCGCCGACGCCGTCACCCAGAACAGCGGCGTCTGGATCAGCCTCACCGCGATCGTGATCCTGTACGCTTCGATGGCGTTCGTCGCGACGAAGGTGATCCGCGGGATGGCCCGACGATGGCGAGAGTCGTACGACCTCGACCTGCCGACGCCGTACGGCCCGTCGGAGTTGGACCGCGAACGCGAGATGGTGTCGATCTCGGGCGGGAACAGTCGAGGATCGGATCGTCATGGGTCTGAGTGACGTCGTCGCCGCACTGATGTTCATCGGAGTCGTGGCATATGCCATCTTCGGTGGCGCCGACTTCGGGTCGGGCGTGTGGGACCTCACGGCCGGCGACGCGAAGCAGGGCGCTCACATGCGCGCGCAGATCGATCACAGCATCGGCCCGGTCTGGGAGGCGAACCACGTGTGGTTGATCTATGTGCTCGTGTTCTTGTGGACCGGATTTCCGACGGCGTTCGCCGCCATCATGAACACGTTGTTCATCCCGTGGCTGCTCGTCGGTCTGGGCATCGTGTTGCGCGGCGGCGCATTCGCATTCCGCAAGTTCTCGTCGTCGCTGCGCGAGGCGCAGCTCCACGGCGCCGTCTTCGCTGTTTCGTCGCTGGTCACGCCGTTCTTCCTCGGGATGATCGCGGGCGCGATTGCGAGTGGGCGCGTCCCGCTCGACGAACCCGGCGACGTGTGGTCCAGTTGGACCGGACCGACGTCGTGGGTCGGCGGCGTGCTCGCTGTGCTCACGTGCTCGTTCCTTGCGGGGACGTTTCTCGCAGCGGATGCGGAACGATCGGGCAACGCCGAGTTGGCGACCGACATCGGGACGAAAGCCTTTTCGGTCGGTCTGATCACCGGGGCGGTGTCGCTGGTGGCGGCAATCACGCTCGAGCTCGACGCTGACTCACTCGCAAGCGGCCTGCACGGACGTGGCCTCCCTCTCATCGTGATCTCGGCGATCGCCGGATCATTCAGCGTCTGGCGTCTCCGCCGACATCGGTGGGCGCGCGCACGCGTCGGCGCCGTCATCGCGGTCGCTTCGATCGTGGTCGGCTGGGGCGTCGCTCAGTACCCGGACATTCTCGTCGACCACGCCGAGATCGACGACGTGATCGGTGCGCGACCGACTCAGATCGGTTTGTTGATCGTGTTCGGCCTCGCGGCTGTCACGGTCGTGCCGGCGTTGGCGTGGCTGTACGTCCTCGTCAACGGCGACCGCTGGTCGCGCGCTCCCGACCCTCGCTGATCAGACGTTGGCGACGAGCCAGCGCTGAAGGCTGGCGTACTCCGCAAGTCGGGCGGCAACCCACTTGGCGAACTTCGGTGATGTGATCAACGCCGGCGTCGGTACCGATGCGCTGACGTGGAATCCGTCACGCAGCAGGAACTGGGCTCGGGGGTGGTCGGCGTCGTAGCCCTTCGGCACACGCTTGCGCGAGGCCTCGCTGAGGCTTGCACCCTCGACCGAGCGCTGGAGCTCAGCGACGATGAGGGCAAGGTCATCGCCCGCGACCCCGACGACGGCGTCCCGGTACCGGCTGAGTCGCTCGCTGCCGATCCCGTAGATGCCGACACCGGTCAGCACGGTGTCCGCTGTGATCCGCAGAATGAAGGCGGGCGACGTCTTCACGTCGTCGCCGTGCCACCACGCCGCGTCCAGGTACGTGTTGTAGGGCGTCTTGTCCTTGCTGAAACGCAGGTCTCGATTGATCCGGAACAGCGACTTGCCGATCCGCGGCTCGAAGCCGATGTCCGCGTCGACCGACTCCGCGAGTCGCTCCCCGACGGCGACGACCAGCTCCTTCATCGGCCGAGCGATCTCGTCGTCGTAGATCGCACGATGCGCGTCGAAGTACGCCTTGGTGTGGTCGGCGGCGAGGCCCTCGAGGAAATCCATCGCTCCGTCTCCGAAGCCGTCGAAGGCGCCGATCGTCGAGGTCATCAGGTCGTTCCATCGACGAAGTCGATGGACTCCTCGAGCAGTGTCGACCACGTGTCCTCGTCGATGTCGGGCACGGCGACCCACTCACGGAAGACCTTGCCGCCCGGAGCGAAGGACAGCCCCGCACCACTGTCGACGATCTCTGCGACACGCGCCTTGGACA
>JBBKWQ010000385.1:0-19052 GCA_037969115.1 Ilumatobacteraceae bacterium | reverse complement strand
GTGCACCAGCGGACAGCGCGACGAAGACAACCGGGACGGCGATCAGCAGCGCGACGTTGAGCGGGCGACGTGCGTACTCGGCGAGCCATCGTCCGCCGAGCCGGGGGACGGCGATGGCGGTCATCGCTGCACCGTCTTGCCGTCGAGCAGTTCGTAGATGCGGTCGAACCGCTCCTCGTCCGCGATGAAGTGGCTGATGATCAGCACCGTTGCTCCCGCGTCGCGTCGTTCGCCGGTGAGCGCCCAGAATCGTTGGTAGGTGTCCCAATCGAACCCGGCATACGGCTCGTCGAGGAACAGCAGCTGCGGATCGTGCAGGAGGGCGATCGCCAGGTTGAGCTTCGAACGGGTGCCACCGGAGAGCTCCTCGACGCGACGACTGGCGAAGCGAGCGAAGTCCAGTTGCTGGTAGAGCTCGTCCCGGTTGCGCTCCAGCGCGACCGGTCTGAGGTCGTACGCGGCGCCGAACAGATCGAGGTGCTCATCACACGTCAACCGTTCGTAGAGCACCGGCGACTGTGGGCAATACCCGAAGCTGTCGCTGCGTTCCAAAGCGCCGGCGTCCGCGAGCAGGTCGCCGGCCAGGATCTTCATCAGCGTGCTCTTGCCGGAACCGTTCTCACCGACCAGCCCCACGATCTCACCGCGCTCGAGGGCGAGGTCCGAGCCCTCCAGCACCGCGAGTGTGCGACGGCGGGGCCACCACCCACGCCGGTACGTCTTCCACACGTCGCTGGCACGCAGGACGCTCGCGACGCCCTGGTCACTGGCCAGCGGATCGTCGATCGTACGGTTGGCGCCAATCATGACATCCTCCCGGTGGTCGTCGAGCGACGAGGTGCCGCGTCACGACGGCAGGTCAATGCACCCGTCATCGGAGGCCAACTTGATCGTCGCGGTGGGGACTCGGACGCTCGGTCGGGAAGGGATGGACGGCACCGAGGCGAGTCGGCCGCACGGCGATCCATGCCAACGCCACCATCATCGCGGTGCACGCGAGCAGAGCAAGCGCCAAGGCGCCGCCCGCCCCGGCTCCGAGCAGGAAAACGACGACGACAACGATTCCGACCACCAGCACCATGTGCGAGACGTGACCGCTGAGCTTCGTGAACATGGCGACCTCCACGGTGTTCGTTGTTTCTATACTCGTACCCCCCTGGGGTATACAGTAGGGACTTTCGTCACTGGCGAGGATGGCGTGGACGTTCCCCCAGCGGGCGTTGACCGTTTCGACGCCTCGTCGGGTCTCGGGCTCGTCCATCACGTCGTCGTGGTAGGTCGGTTGGGGACTTTCGCGCAGGTCGGTGGTCTGCCGGTCCGCCTCGATCAGCCCGTTCGTCGGGATAGCTGCCGGAGCATCCAACGAGTCTTTCGTCTGCCGCGTCGCGCCGTGCTGCCGATCGCGGCCGTCAGGATCGATCGCTTACCGGCGTCGACGTTCCAGGTGACCAGTGCTCGCACGTCGTTCATGAGTGCCAACGCGTCGGATCGGTCTCCGGGACACGAGAGTTCGGCGATGTAGGGGGCGCCCCGCAGATCGGTGGTCGGTTCGAGATTGTCTCCGACGTTCGGCTTCACCGCCCAACTGACGAACTCGGGCATGGCTTCGACCGCTGCGACCCCTCGGACAGTGGCGATCAGGCCGGACTCCTCCGAGACGCCGTAGACGAGCACCGTGCGAGCGCGGTCGTACGCGCTCCAGTCGACCGGCGCCGTGGCGACCGAGTTGATGCCGAGATAGTCGTGGGCGGCAATCGCGTACGCGTCGGGCCGCGTCGGATTCAGGCGGCGGATCGTCCGGCCGCCACCCGCCGACGCAAATCGGGCGCCGAGGTCGACGACACACGGTCCGTCGTCGTCGACCTTGACCTCCAGGTGGAACGGGCAGCGTCGAAGGCCGGTCGCGGTGAGCAGCCGATCGGCGTAGCTCGCCAGTTCGTCGAACCTGGGGTGTGTCGTGAGGCAGAGCAACTCACCCAGATACACGGTCGGGTACCCGTTGAGCTCGGCTCGCACGTACTCGTAGATGGCGAGCGACTCGACCCCCCCGGCGTCGCGGACCTGACCGTCGATGTGGTACTCGACGCCTCCGATGAATTCTTCGAGGATCCACGGGCCGGGCTCCAGGTCGAGGTGGGCCAGCGCGGCGTCGAGGTCGTCGCGGGCGAACATCCCGATCGATCGGTTCCCGAGGCCGTCGTTGGGCTTCAACACGAACCGCTCCGGCAGGGGCCTGCCCGTCAGATCGTCGGCGCTGGCGACGAGGCGGCACTCGGGCACCCGAATCGACGGATCGACCTCATGGACGTACGACTTCTGCGCGTACTTGTCGCGAAATCGAAGCAGCGTCTCGGCCGAATTCCAGTCGAGGCCGAGCAGCTCACACAGCTCGGCTGCCACCTCGATGGTGTCTTCGCGATACGGCACAACGCCGCACACGTCGTACTGATCGGTCAGGGGTGTGATCGACGCTTCCAGGTCGTCCAGCCGTACGTCGATCGACGTCTCGATCAGGTCACTCGTGAGGATCGGGAACTCGACTTCGCCGTAGAACCGGTCCTTCGCGCTGGTGTACAGACAGATCGGCCGCATCCCGTAGTAGAGCTCGATCGTCTCGATGAACTGGATCGCATCGAGGTCGTACGGATCCTGGATCAGGTAGGTGCTTCGTCGCTCGCGCAACTTGTCGTCCCCTTCCGATGGCGGTCGGTCTCTGCGCTGGCCCCACACAGTGTTGCTCGCGAGCGGACGGCTGTGCCCAGCCTAGTTCGGCGTCGACGGTCGGTGCGATGCCGACCGGTCCGGCCTGCCCATCGGGAATCGGTTCGACCCAGCGACCAGAGGTGTCCTATGTTCGTGGGGCGTCGTAGCGGCGGCGTGGCGGGCACGGCACGAACGACCTCAGTGACAGCACGCACGAGCAGCGGGAAGGCGAGCGAGCAATGACCGATGGGACCATGTTCACCTCGGCCAGGTCGAAGATGCGCACGTTGGGATCCGGCACGGCCGGTGCAGCCCGGAGGTCGTCGGACCTCCTCCTGCGCCGTGTGCTGCGACCGGCCTACTTCTGGGTCGAACACAACGTCGACGTCAGGTTCGACCGGCTCGCCGGCATCGAAACTGTCAGCCGGGCTCATCTGGACGAGCTGACGATCGACAGTGACAACACCGACTTCGGCGACGACGACGAGATCTACGTCGCGGTGCCCGTGCTTGCGCTCAAGGCGATGGATCGGGTGCTGCCGGACGAAGTCGACGACCTCGTGTTCGTCGATCTCGGCTCGGGAAAGGGTCGGGTACTCGTGTACGCCTCGGGCCGACGGTTTCATCGAATCATCGGCGTCGAGTTCGCGGCCGAGTTGCATTCGGTCGCGAGCGAGAACATCGAACGAGGACGACATCCGCGCCAGCGATGCGCCGACATCGAGGTAGTGCTCGGCGACGCGGTCGAGTTCGAGATTCCCGATGATCCGTGTGTGTTCTTCCTGTTCAACCCTTTCGAGCGCCCTGTGCTCGAGCAGGTGGTCGACAACATCCGGGTGAGCTTCGAGCGAAACCCGCGACCGATGTACGTCGTGTATCACAACCCGGTGTACGCATCGGCCTTCGACGAGATCGCCTTGTTCGAGCGGGCATGGTCACGAACCCGGTCGCGGCGCTCCGAGTGTTATGAAGTGATCGCCTACCGCATACGCGGTTCGGCCATCGCGAACCCACCGGCGGAACACGACGACACGCCTACTGCATCGAGGTGAAGGCATCGGCGCATCGTTTCGAACAGAAACCGAACTCGTGACCCTCTTGCGACAGTGTGAATGCCGCTGCCGCATCGACTCGCATGCCGCAGACCGGATCAGCGAACCACCGGCCAACGTGTGAGCACGGATCAGCAGAGAACACCTCGATCGCTTGGCGGAACCCTCGCACGTCGACCGGACCCAGAGGTGTAACCGGCAGCTCACCCACGCCGGCTTCGAGCGCCACGACCCGCGTCATCGCGATCCTGCCAGGCCGTGCGAACGCTGCGAGGCGTGAAGCGAGGTTCACCGTTCGACCGAAGACGTCGTCGCCCCGCCGCACGACCGGCCCCCAGTCCAGGCCGGCGCGGACATCGAGGCCCCGCTCGTGAACACCTTCCATCAGATCCACCACTGCCGCGATGCCGTCGGCGCATGTCGCGGCCTCGACCAGGACGCCATCGCCGATCGACTTGACGACACGTCGACTCGTGTCCTCGAGGTCCACGGCCATCTCGGACAAGGCGGTTGCGGCTTCCGCTCCAACGATGTCGCCGTGTACATCGGTCAACGCCGTGAACTGTACGAGGTCGACGAAGGCGATGAGCACGTCAGCTTGGTCGGATGCGCCGACACGGTGAGATTCGGGATGGTTCATCACGTCGCCAAACTACGACGCGTGCCCGATGGCTCTGGGGCGCTCGCCCATCGTGTCTCCGAAGCACCCCTCGCCGCTCGATCCAGGGCCACCCACCCGCTGCACGACATGAACATCGACTACTACACTACGTAGCTGATTCCGCTACATCGCAACGACCAGCCTCCAACCCGACCAGCCTCATGAACCGCATTCGACCCCGCCAACCAGCAGCACTACCGCGCGCGACGGCCCGACGCTCCGTGCCAGTGGCCACTCCCCTCGTCGTGCTCCTGCTGTCCGCTTGTACAACAACCGTCGCCAGCGTCGCCGCACCCGACGAGTCGCGCACTGTGAACACGCACGACACTGCGGCGGCACCTGTTCCGACGGTGGAGACGACCGTGTCGACGTCGTCGACCACTGCGTTCTCGACGTCCACAACGTCGACGACGACCGCGCCCTCGACGTCCACAACGTCGCCCTCGACCTCGACCTCGACCTCGACGACCACGTCCACGACATCCGTGACCACGATGACCACGGAGCTCGACCCCCTTGCCGACGTCGCCAACCCCGGCTGTGTCCGAGTCACCTCGACGCCGAGCCTCGACGGTGTCGCCGAGGAAACAGGTGCTGCGATCGCCGCGTTGTGGATCGAGAACGGGTTCCGTGACGACGTTCGGGCGGGCGACCTCGTCGACGTGTGCATCGACAACGGAATCGACGACATTTCCGGCGGCCCGGCCCAACGACATGACGTTTCGGCGCTGGTCGCGGCCACCGCCGCCAACGTCGAGCGTCAACAGCGCAAACTGAACGATCTCTTCGCACCGTACGGCACCCAACCGTTAGCCGTCGATGGCGTCTCCGGTCCGCTCACTGGCCAACGCCTCTGTGCCGCTCGGGTGACACTCGGCCTGGAGGCAACCGTCGGCGACATGCAACCGGGCTCACACGAACAGGTTGCGCTGCTCGAGGCAACCGAACTCCCGACGCCAACATCAACGCTGGGCGAGACCGAGCGCTGGGCACTGATCGACCGGACCTGCCAAATGATGTTCATTGGTGTCGGCCTCGACCTCGTCTTCATCTTCCCGACCTCGACTGGCACCGAGGGATTCGAGACGCGCATCCAGGATCGCGCGCGGATGTTCCGCTACGACCCAGCCGTTGACAACGGTGGATGGCACGACAGCAGCGAGTTCCCAGTCGGTGTCGACAACCCGCTCAACGGCAACCTGTACAAGCCCCTCTACTTCGACCTCGGCCAGGCCATCCACGGCGCCACGAACGTGCCGCCGGCGCCCGCCAGCAAGGGCTGTGCCCGGCTCAGCGTCGCCAACCAGGAGGTGCTCCTCGACTGGCTCGGTCTCTTGGATGCCACCAGCGAGACTTGGCTGAAGGACGAGATCAACCTGACGGTCAACGTCCAGGGCGACTTCGTAGGTCGCTGACCGGTCGACGCGTGACTGCGCGAGTCCTCCGCGGGCCTCCCGCCCGGCGAAGGTCCCCCGAGACCAGGTAGGCAGGTGCCCATCGGTTCGTCAGGCGGTCGCAATGGTGACGTCCACGCGCATCCCTGCTGCCCAGTGACCGGGCTCATGGCACCCGATGATCGTGCTCGACCCGTCGGCGGCGTCGAACGTCATCAAAACCTCGCCGGTTTCACCGGGTTCGAGCACGAGCGGCGGAACTTCGTCACCGTGGCCATCGTCGCCGGACTCGCTTTCGTCGTGCCCGGCTTCCGATTCATCCATTTCGTCCGGGTCGGCGCCCTCCATGCCCTCCATGCGCCCTGCTTCAGCCATCAGGGCCCCGTGTTCTTCTTGCGCGGCCTCGTCGCCGAACGTCGCCTCGTGTCGGACGACACCTTCGTTCGTGAAGACGAACCGCACGGTCTCGCCATCCTGGACCGTGACGGCCGTCGGATCGAACGCGATGTCCACCATCGCGATGTCGATCGTTCGTGGGCTCTCGGACGTTCCCGCCGACGCTGCAACTCCACCGTCGGCTGGGTCAGCACCGTCACCGCACGCTGCAATGAGCACTGCCATCGCCGCCACCACACCAATGCCTCGATGACTGAACATGACGACTCCTCTTGGTAGTTGTGTACGCAACTATCTTGGAGGGCTGTTCTTCGATCCGGTAGGGCCATTGTCCCCTACAGCGTGTCGTAGTCGATGTTCCGGAGGTCACCAGGGACGATGTCATCGGTACCGGTCGCCGGTCAGACTCGAGTTCCGGTCTTGTGGTCAGTCGTCGGTGCGGACGAGCGGTGTCCGCGATCCGTTGTCGTTTCGTCGGCCGGTGGAGTCGCCTCCGAACCCCCCGTCGTCGGTCGACGAGCGCGTGGAAGTCGGTTTCGCCGAGCAGGCCGACCACGTCGTGCACGTGGCCGATGTCAGCGGCGCGACCGTGGCTCCGGCCTCGCCACCGCACGAACCGGTCAAACCCAGAACTGCAACAACCGCGAGCAGTCGCGACCGCGCAGATCGCCATATGAGGAAGCGAGCCGTGCCGACTGCAATGACGTCATCGTTCTCCTTCACCGGCCGGCGAGCCACACAGCCCTGCCAACGACATACTGTCGTAGAATGCCGAACCTACGTCGAGCGAAGACGTGTTCAGACATCACGCATCCATGGCGCGACCACGACCCCTGTCATGTACCTGTAACGTCTACGACATGGTGTCGGAGAAGATACGAGCCCGGTCGATCGCGACCGTTGTAGTCGCGCTCATCGTGTCGACCGTGGTCCCGGCGCTGCCGGCCGGGGCAGAGCACTCGGGGGAAGCTGCCGAGCGCGCCGCCCGCGAGATCCTCGATGCGCGCGATCGCGCGAACGAAGCCGCGCAAGCGATGTTCGACGCCGAGTCACGCCTCGACTCGCTGACGATCGAGCTCGAAGTCGCCGAGGGAGACCTCGCCACGCTCGAAGCCGAGGTCGGACAGCTCCGCGCCGGCCTCGCCGAGATCGCGATCCGCCAGTACACGAACGCCGGCCAGGACTCGCTGATCCTTTTCCAGGACGTCGGGCGGGCCAACGACCGCGCATCAGCGTTGGTGTTCGCCGGCGCTGTCACCGGCTCGCAACTCGTCGTGGCCGATGACTACGAGGCAGCGATCCACGAACTCGACGACGCGCGACGCACGCTGGAGCGACAACGCACCGACACGGCCGAGGCTGGCGAGATCTGGGCGGCGCTCAAGATTGAGGCCGAAGACCAGTTGCTCCAGCTCCAACGAATCGAGCAGGAGCGACTCGCCGATGCGCAGGTGCAACACGAGCTCGAGCGCCAGCGCCAGGCACGCGCCGAGCAGGAACGACAGGAGCGGGAGCAGGAGGCGCAACGACAAGAAGAAGAAGCAGCAGCCGCCGCCGCCGCCGCTGCACAGTCGAACGCTCAGTCCAACGGCTCGTCGAGTTCGAGCAACAACGGCAAGACGTCGTCTTCAGGCGGTTCGTCGGGTGGATCGCCCGCACCGGCAGTCCCGACACCGCCTCCCGCGCCAACCCCGGCGCCGGCTTCGAATGCCGGTGCTGGGATGGTGTGCCCCGTCGCAGGACCGAGGTCGTTCGCCGATACCTGGGGCGCGCCGCGGTCCGGTGGGCGGCGCCATGAAGGCGTCGACATGATGGCACCGGGCGGCGTCCCGCTCGTTGCGGTCGAGTCGGGATCTGCGACGTTCAAAGCCAATCGACTCGGCGGCAACGCAGTGTGGATCACGGGTGCGTCAGGCACGAAGTACTACTACGCGCATCTCAGTGCGTGGGAGGGGTCGAGCCGGAGCGTCTCGCAAGGCGAAGTGATCGGCTACGTGGGTGCGACGGGCAATACCGGCGTGAACCACCTCCACTTCGAAGTCCACCCCGGTGGGGGCCGCGCCGTGAATCCGTACCCGTATGTTCGCGCTGTGTGCTGACAACCTCGGCAGCTCCGGAATGTGTTTGCCCGACGCCGGGTTAACAACTATATCTTGTAGTTTGAAGAGCACCGGCGTACTTCGCCAGCCTCGACAATGAATCGTTCCCGACGACACCACACACACAATCCGGACATGCAAGCCGTCTACACGAGGCGGCGATTTCTGGTCGCGAGTGCGGTCGCCGCGGTCCCGCTCGGTGCGTGGTGGGCCCTCGGAAGCTCCAGCGGATCGAGCGACGCGGGAGGCCAACTCGAGCTGGGATCAGCAAGCGAGCCGAGTCAGTCGACCCCAACCCCGGCGACCTCGACCTCGATGACCGACCAACCCACGTCGGCACCGTCACCCACCTCGACCGTCCCGACGCTCGACCGCGACCTCGTCAAAGGCATCGCCGACCCGATGGTCGGCATCATGCAACAGCGACTCGCCGATCTCGCCTTCGACCCCGGCCCGATCGACGACTACTTCGGCACGACAACCATCCGCTCCGTGTGGGCGTTCCAGAAGCTCGTGATGGGCATCCCCCGCGAAGAAGCCGACGGTGTCGTCACGGAAGAGGCTTGGGACCGCATGCATGGCTCCGTCGACATCTCGCCGCGCCGCACGCCCGGCGGCACCCATCTCGAGGTCTACCTCCCCGAGCAGGTCGCGGTGCTCTTCGACGACGGCCGGCCACGCGTCGTCTCCCACGTCTCGAGCGGCGAAGGCGTCGAATGGTGCGACGAAGTCACCATCGACCTCGATGACGGCACCACCGAGACCAAGGGCATCTGCGGCCGCTCTGTCACCCCCGGTGGGGTGTACCACTTCGAGCGCAAGGTAGAAGGCTGGCGTAACGCCAAGCTGGGTCGGCTGTACAAACCGACGTACTTCAACTACGGCATCGCGATCCACGGCGCGACCAACGTCCCCAGCTACCCGGCGTCCCGGGGTTGTGTCCGCTTCCCGATGCACATCGCCGAATACATCCAGGACCTCGTCGAGATCGGCGACACCGTTTACGTCTTCGACGGAGTCGAAGAACCCGAGGAGTACGGCGCCCAACCGATGATCTTCGACTGGCCCGACCCTGATTACACGACGACCACCACTTCCACCACCACCACGACGACGACCACGACCACCACGACCGTCCCCGAGCCCGTCACGACGACCACGCACCCTCACCAATCGACGACGACCTCGACCAGCACGACGTCGACCTCCTCGCTGCCATCGACAACAGTGGCGTCGGACTGAACACGCCGCCGACGCGTGTTGTTCGCTGCGAGCAGCACCGGTCAGCCAGGACAAAGCGTGACGAGCAGCCCAAGGACGTGATGGGTCTGCACGGCGGCGGCAAGCATGACAGCCACCACACCGATTCCGATCGTCGACGACCAGATTCCCTCGTGGCGCAATGGAAGCGGCCGGAGCAGCGCCTCGACACGAGCCGCGACGCCGAGCCCGGTGAACGCGGCAAGCGCATTGGGCGCCTCCGAGGGGCCGAGCGCAACTCGCGCCACGGTCAAGGCAACCAGCTCCCGATCGCCGCCCATCGCTTCGACCGCGGACTCGTCGGCCCACCGCTCGAGCGCGAACCGTAGTCGCCTCCGCAACCACTCCAGGGGAGGTACGAGACCCGCCGCCAGCTCGGCCGCCAGCAAATGACGATCGTGACGGTGAAGCGCATGACCACGCTCGTGGGCGAGCACCACCTCGAGCTCGTCGCCATCGAGCGAGTCCACCAGGCCCGACGACAACGCAACTCGTCGACCGGGCCCCGGCAACGAGTACGCGAACCATTGGACGCTGTCGACCACCGCCGGCGAACCCGCATCGACACAACGATGCCGACGCCACGCTCGAAGCGATCGCCCGACCCGAAACATCCCGGCGCCGAGGGCGACAGTCGAGGCACCACCCAGCCATGGATTCACCGAAGCGTGGAATCCCAACACCGCCTGACACCACTCGAATCCACCACCCAGATACGGAAGGTGCACGAGGAAGCCGACCGCGAGGACGATCATGGTGGGCACCACCGCCGCCGCGACGCCGAGCATCGCACCCGTCAGCAAGGCCGCCGACAACTGCGGACGGACGCGACGGTGCAACGCGGTGGTGACCAACGCAATCACCAAGGCCGTCAGCAGCGGCACAACCAGGGCGACGCTCATCAGCCCGCCCCGCCGAGAAGCCGACGGAGCGCGGCACGATCGCGCTTGGACAACGTGCCGACGAACCCCCCGAGCGCGCCTGCCCGATCGGAAGCGGATGACAACACCGCATTCATCTGCTCGGCGGCCAGCTCGGACTCCGACACCGCGGCCGAGTACGCGAACGCACGACCCCGCGACTCCCGATTCGCACGACCCTTGTCGTGCAGGCGCCCCAAGATCGTCATCACCGTCGTGTACGCGAGATCGACCTCGAGCAGTTCGCGCACCTCAGCGGGCGTGACCGGCCCATCGGCGCGCCAGAGTACCTCCATCACGTCCCGCTCCAGCGCCCCATCAGGTCGACGACCCATTCAAACCTCCTCGATCGACAGCATCCTAGGAGATGTTCGTGTGCTCATTCGGGGCCGTCGGAGGGCGCTCCCCGAACACTGCCACAGCGAGAGTGAACCACCCCTAGGGGTGTAATCGTCGCTCGTTCGAGATGGTTGAGTTGTTCGCGGGCCGGCCCGAGCGTCAGGCGGCTTCTCCCACTCTCACGGCTGTCGACCTGCCAGCCCGAACCGAACGGAACAATTTCATGCTCGTAGGACTCGGAATCATGTTGCTCGTCGCGGGAGCCATCGTCAGCTTTGCCATTGACACCGCCGTCGACGGTGTCGACCTCCTCGCTGTCGGCTACATCCTGATGGGTGCAGGTGCGCTGGCGCTGATCGCAGCCGCCATTCAAGGCGCCGGATTCCTGTCGATGAGGAACAACGCGATGCGACACGAGCGCCATGTGTCACCCGACGGCAAACACGTCGTCGAAGAAACCGAAACCCGCTGACGACCCGTCAGCGGAACCCCATATCGACCACCACAATCAAAGGAACATCACCACGATCTACGGCGGGGGAATCCTCGTCACCATTCTGGTCATCCTCGCGATCATCTACCTCGCGAAACGCTTCTGACCGACGTCACACCCCGAACACACCCACATATCAAGACCCACGAACAAGATCACCGGCAACCCTGGACCGAGACATGGACACCATCGTGTTGCCGGTGACGATCACGGCGAGAACCGTCAGGTGCGCGCGTCACGATTGACCCGTTGACATGCGGTGAGTAGCGTCGAAACCCCTCGACCGCCTCATGCGGCGAGGCGAACCGTGGAGGACCCCATGAAATTCATCGTGCAGTGGAGCAGCCGACCGGGAAGCGATCCCGCACAAAACGTACGAAGCGCTGAGTCCATCCTCACAGCCTTCTCCGGCTGGGCGCCACCGGACTCGATCTCCATCAGTGAGTTCGTTGCACGAGTCGATGGTCGCGGCGGCTCGATCATCGTGACGACCGACGATCTGGCCGCGATCGACTACATGGTCGCTCAGTACGGTCCGTGGTTCGACTGGGATGTCCACCCTGTGATCGATGTCGCCGAGAGTGCCGAGCAGGCCGGCAGAGCGACCGCGTGGGCGAAACAGGCGACGGGCTGATCACCACGTCATACGAACTCACGACGGCGAAGGCGGCGGCGTCGTTTCAACGTTGGGCGGCCGCGACCGGCGACTGACGGGTCGGACACGCGCCCGTTCACTCGGTGGTGATCGCCCGCAACACGTCCATGCGCGAGGCCTTGCGGGCCGGATAGACCGCGGCGACAACTCCCGCTGCGACTGAGCCGATCAGGACCGCGATGACCGTGCCGAACGGCAACGTGATGCCGTCGATCACCGTGTTCGGCACCGCGTACGAGAGCGCGACACCGAGCAGGAGACCGACTGCTACACCGACAACGGCACCGAAGACCGACACGATCACCGACTCCCAGCGGATCGCACGTTTGAGCTGCCGACGGGTGGTGCCGACGGCACGAAGCAGCCCGATTTCGCGGGTGCGTTCGAACACCGAGAGAGCGAGCGTGATGGCGATCCCGATCACGGCGATCGCCATCGCCATGCTGAGCAGGCCGGTGATCACGGCGAGCAGCTGGTTGATCTGACCCTCCTGCTCGGCACGGAACTCGGCGTTGCTCCGAACCTCCGCCTGCGGATATTCGGCGATGGCGTCGTTGATCTCGAATCGCGCGACATCGGGGTCGGCCCCATCAGCAAGACGTGCCAGAACAAACTGGTCACGCGGCGGCTGGTCGCTGACCGACTCGAGGGTGGCGGTCGATACGTACCACGTGCCGGGCAGGCCCTGCTCGGTGAACAACCCCGACACCGTGAGCGTGGAATCGACGCCGTTCTGCCAGGTGACGTTCAGGGTGTCGCCGACCCCGACCGCGCGGTCTTCGGCTTCCGAATCGAGCAGCATGACGCCGTCGCCGTCGACGAGTCCCTGATAGTCGCCGTCGTCGATGCCGAGATCTGCCAGGTCGGGGAATGTGATCGGATCGATGGCGAAGGCAGTTTCGTCGGAACCGTCCGATGTCAGCTTGAACGGGCGGAACGGTGACACGGCCGAGATCTCGGGCACGGCAGCGATGCGCTCGCCGATCGCGGGCGGCAGGCCCTGGAACGACTCATCGGTGATCACATAGTCGGCCGTGATGGCGCGGTCGAGGACGCGCCCGAATGTGTCGCGCAGCGACGAAGCGAACACCGCGGCAGCGCTGACCATCGCCACCCCGATCATGAGTGCTGAGGCGGTGCGTGCGGTACGGCGCGGTACGCGTCCGGCATTGTCGACGGCGAGTTGGCCCGGCACGCCGAACAACCGCCGAACCGGGGCGCCGATGAACGCACTGACGGGCCTGGCGACGGTCGACGACACGCTGCTCACGCCGAGGAAGATCGCCAACGCGCCCCCGCCTGCGAACGCGATCAGTCCGCTCGATCCGCCGGGCTGGAAGAACAACCCGATGAGGAACATCGCGGTGCCAACGGCTGTGATGACGACACCGCGGACGAGGCGCCGGTTCGCGCTGAGCGCTCCGAATCCTGTCTCTGGTCGCATCGCCGCGACCGGCGGAATGCGAGCGGCACGCCCGGCGGGGATCAGCACCGACAAGAGCGTGATGCCCACGCCGACGACCGCGGCGACGACCACCGTCCGGAACTGCATCTGCAATGGGGTCGGCGGAAAGCCCGCACCGGCCGCATCGAACAGGGCGATCAGCGCGTTCGCGACGAACAGGCCGCCGAACACGCCGACGATGGTGGCGGTCACCGAAATGATGAGGGCTTCTACGATGATGAGCTTTCGGATCTGGCGCGAGTTGGCGCCAACGGCCCTCAGCAGGGCGAGTTCGCGCAGCCGCTGGCTGATGGTGATTCCGAACACGTTGTTGATGATGAAAGCGCTCACGAATGCGGTCACGAACGCGAACACCAGCAGGCCGGTTCCGAAGATGCTGATGACGCTGTTGATGCTGTCGGCTGTTTCCTCGCCGACCTGTTCACCGGTGACGACTTCGAGCCGATCCGGCAGAATCTGCTCGACCGCGGCCTGCACCGCTGCGGGGTCGGCGCCCTCCGCGATCTGGAGGTCGATGACGTCGAACTGGCCGGCGGCATCCAACACCGTCTGTGCGCTCTCGGGGTCGAAGAGTGCCGTCGTCGCACCGCCGAACCCGTCGCTGTTGCCGAGCCCCACGAGCCCGACGATGGTGAACGACTGCTGGCCGCCGTCGAACACGATGTCGATCGGGTCGCCTACTGCGAACCCGACCCGATCTGCGGTCGCCTTGTCGATGACGACCTCGCCGATGCCGTTCGGGGCGCGCCCGTCCTTCAACACCACGCCGGCGAAGCTGTCTGGCCCCGACCACGACAATCCGAGTGCAGGAGCGCCTCTCGTGCTCACCGGTTCGCCGTCGGGCTGGAGCAGCTGCGCATATCGCGCCAGACCGCCTTCGACCAGGCTGACACCGTCGACCTGTGCGATCTCCTCGGCGAGGCTTGCCGGAACCGGGTCGCGCACGGCGTCGTTGGAGTCGACCGTGAGCTCGGTACGGACCTGGAAGTCGACATCCTGGTTGAGCTCGGTGAAGAGGTTGTCGAACGTCGCTTTCAGGCTGTCTGCCAGGACGAACGAGCCAGCGACGAACGACACGCCGAGCATGATGGCGAGACCGATGAAGATGTTGCGTCCGGCTCGGGCCCGCATCGAGCGTCGCGTGAGCGTGCCGATCATGTCAGTGTCCGATCTGCTTCATGCGGTCGATGATGCTGTCGGCGGTGGGGTCGGACATGTCGTGCACGATCCGCCCGTCGTCGAGGTACACGACGCGGTCGGCGTAGGCGGCCGAATATGGGTCGTGTGTGACCATCACGATCGTCTGGCCGAACTCGTCGACTGCGTCTCGCATGAACTTGAGGATCTCGCCGCCCGCATTCGAGTCGAGATTGCCGGTCGGCTCGTCGGCAAAGATGATCGTGGGACGACTGGCCAACGCCCGGGCCACGGCAACGCGTTGCTGCTGGCCGCCCGAGAGCTCGCTCGGGCGGTGCTTCAGCCGGTCGCCGAGTCCGACGGTCTCGATCACCCGGCCGATCCACTCGGCATCGCCCGTCTCGCCCCCCAGCATGAGTGGGAGCACGATGTTCTCGCGGGCGGTCAGCGTCGGGATCAGGTTGAAGGCCTGGAAGACGAAACCGACCTGTTCGCGACGCAACTCGGTGAGCTCGCGGTCGTTCAGGTCGGCCAGGTTGGTGTCACCGATGAATACCTCACCCTCGGTGAGGGAATCGAGGCCCGCCATGCAATGCAGCAACGTCGACTTGCCGGAGCCCGACGGCCCCATGATGGCGCTGAACCGTCCGGGCAGGAACTCGATCGAGACCCGGTCGAGCGCTCGCACGATCGCGTCTCCGGTGCCGTAGACCTTGCTGGCGTCGATCGCTGAGGCCGCAGACGTGACGGTCGGCGGACGGCGGGACACGGACGCGGGAGTATTCATGGCCACAGGTCTAGTCGCAAACGGGCGACGGAGTCACTCCGGTTACCCCCCGTATGGTGCCGGCTCCGTTCTGACCGCTCGATGTACCGTCGGGCTGGGTCGGAGTGGATGGTGACCGCTCCCGACCCGCGCGCCTACACGCGGTCGGCGATTTCGGTGATGTCCTCGATCAGCGCAATCAGACCGAGGACGGCGATGCCGAGCCACAGCCCTCGAACCACCAGGCCGTACGGAGTCGACGTTCGGAGGCGTTGGACGATGTCGGACTGCCGCAGCACGATCAACGCGGTGGCGATGACGGCCGCGAACGGGATGATCATCATGGTCAATGGAAACAACGCGATCGACAGCACCGGAAGCACCCATCGTCGACGGCCACGGGCCGTCCACGAGTCGGGACTCGCGACGCGATCGACGACGGGGCCGATGAATGCACCGAACACGCCTGGGAGCGCAACGAACAGACCGATGGCCAACCACGTCGGCTTCAACAGGATGAAGTCGATGCCGTCCGCGTGGACCAGTCCCGACCCGACCACGGCCGCCGACGCGAGGCCGGTTGTCAGCCGGCGGAACCACATCGGCCCGATCAGCCAACGCCTGACGAGGCGATACATGGCGGCGCCCAGAAAACCGACCGCTGCGCCGAGGAGCAACAGGTTGTAGGTGCCGCCGATCGAGAACTTGCCGATCGTGAAGTCGTCGTCGCTGCTGATACCGATGACCCGATCAGGGGACGTGAACCGCAGCAACATCATGGCGAGCCGACTCCCCACACCGGCCACGAGTACCCCGAAGGGGACCCCGCCGACGACGAGGACCCGCATCTCCTCCAGAAGCTGAGACAGAAGATCTCGCGACGTCGGTCGATCGTCCGAATGGCGTGAAACGCGCGTCGACGCTTGGTTCCAGACCATATTCATGACCTGCGCCACGCGTGAAGAGAACGATCGCCCATGTCAGTACTGACGAACAGCTTGCGTCGGCGGGTGACACTGCGACAATGGATTCGTGGCACCCCGTATCGAGATCGTGCGGCGTGACATCACGATCGAGGATGTCGACGCCATCGTGAACGCGGCGAATCCTGCGCTGGTGGGAGGCGGCGGAGTCGATGGCGCGATCCACGCGGCCGCCGGGCCCGAGCTGCTCGCCGCGTGTCGGAAGCTCGGCGGTTGTCCGACCGGCGACGCCAAGACCACGAGCGGTTTCGGGCTGCGAGCCGACTGGGTGATCCACGCGGTCGGCCCGGTCTGGCGAGGCGGAGCGTCCGGCGAGGCGGACCTGCTCGCCTCGTGTTACCGGGCGTCACTTGCTCGGGCCGACGAAGTCGGTGCCCGATCGGTCGCGTTTCCGGCGATCTCGACGGGCATCTACGGCTATCCGAAGGAACCCGCTGCACGGGTCGCGATCTCGACCGTGCAGGACACCGCTACGCAGGTGACATTGGTGCGCTTCGTGTGCTTCAACCACGACAGCGAGATGGCACATCGCAGAGCGTTCGACGGTTGACCCGTGCCAACTCAGCGTGAGTTCGTGCGGAACTCGTGCGCTCGGTCTCGCGATGCGAGCGGCGTCGACTCGACATGATGCAGCCCGGCCCGTCGTCCCAGCGCTACGAACTGCTCGGTGTTGCGCTCGTGTCCGCCGTCGGTGAGTGCCGCCATCAAGATGTCGGCTCGGAGGCCGATGTCGTCACGTGGGACATCGCGTCGCTCGTTGTCGATCACGATGAGCCTGGCTTCGCCGTCCGCCGAGCCGGCGATCGTGGTGAGGATGCGTTCGCAGTCGTGGTCGTTCCAGTCGTGCAACACGTTGACGAGCAGATAGACGTCGTGCCCGGGCGGGACGGATCGGAAGGCGTCGCCGGCAATCGCAGTGAGGCGAGGATGCTCGACCGCTCGGTCGATCACGCTCGGCAGGTCGAACACCACGCCCGTCCACGTGGGGTGCCGATCGAGCAAGACGCGCACCAACTCGCCGGTGCCACCGCCCACGTCGCAGATGGTGCCGGCGTCGGCCCAGTCGATTGCCGCGTCGAGCGTGAGCGCGTGCATCCGTGCGCCGGCGGCCATGGCCGCGTCGAACGTCGCCCAACGTTGTGGATGAGCTGCCATCCAGTCGAAGAAGGCCGAGCCGTTCGTGTCGGCGAAACCGTTGCCCGAGCGGCGCAGGTCGACGGCTGCGATGGCGTTGGTGATCTCGTCGCCCGCCATGAAGTCGACCCACGAACGCCATCCAGCTGGATGATCGGTACGCAAGAAGCGGGTCACCGCGTTCGGGTGCACACGACTCCGGCGATCGATCCGTAGCCAGCCCCGCGCCGAGGCGAAACGAAGCAGGCGTTCGAGTCGTTCCTCGGCAACGTTCACCTCGTGGGCCAGATCGCCGATGGTCGTCGTGGAGTCGAGGGCGTCAGGAACGCCCGCTTCGCAGATCGCGACGAGGACGCGGTGTTCGAGGAGGCTTAACGCCGCCTCGAGGATCTGCACGGGGGGTGGGGCCATTCGGCGATGTGTTCGGCCGACGAGATCGCGAAGGCGCGTCGACCACTCCGACACCGAGGCTGGTGGCATGAACGGTACGCCGAGTGTGGTGCGTACGTCGACCTGGTCGTGTCGGTCATGGTGGTGGCCGGGGCTCATCGGGTGACCTCGAATCGTTGGTTGGCTTACGCGGGAATGTCGACCTCGTGCAGCATGTTGCGTCGCACTTCGAAGAACTCGTCGCCGTCCCAGAAGGTCATGACCTGCCAGATCGTGACCGAGGCGATGGCCGTCTGTTCGTCGAACCCGTCGTCGGAGAACGTCCACAGATCTGGTGGAGCATGGACGATGCTGAATCCGCTGCTGTGCGAGCGGCGCTCGTTCCAGTGACCGACGAACTGCTGCAGGAAGAACTCCATCGCCTCGGTCTGGGTCGGCTCGAACCGATTGGTACCGAGTTCCGCCTCGATGCGGAGCACGTCGTCGACCGTGTCGGCCTCGTACACGGCATCCGCGACGGTCCGGTCGTGGGTTGCGCCCCACACGATCGGCAGTTGTTCGTCGTTGGAGAGGTAGGCGAAGTTCTGCAGCGTGAACTGATGGTCGTACGGTCGGAAGAACCACGGTGGCAGCAGGCTTGTCTCGCCGTCGACGTCGGTGGCCTCGAACTCGTAGAAGTAGCTGACCGGTGAGTCGAGCCACGACAGATCGACCGGTCTCGACCACACCGGGCCCAGGACGATGAGCACCGTGCCGAGCACGGCGTGTGGCACCGTGAAGATCGGGAGCACGTCGATGAGCCGATCGCGGAGCAGGAAGGCGATGAGCACCGCCTCGAACACGACCCACTTCCAGAACCAGATCCCGGTGAGTGCGAACACGCCGAAGTGGAACAAGATGAAGAGAACGAGCCACCCGAACAGGAGGCGGCGATGCCAGAACACGGCGATCGCACCCAACTCGACGATCGCCGCCGCGATGAGCATCGGCCATAGGAACGGACCCATAGCTTGGCCGAGATCGGTGATGGAATCGACGGACAAGAAGCCGAGCCACCCGTTGCCATACGTGGCGAAGAGCAGGCCGTCGAGGTGGGGTCCGGCCGTCAACCATCCCAACCGGACCTTGCCGAGGCCGGACAACCAGTACGCGCTGGCGACGAGTGCGATCGCGAGGAAGACGAATTCGACCACGTACCAACGTCT
>JBBKWQ010000384.1:0-2613 GCA_037969115.1 Ilumatobacteraceae bacterium | reverse complement strand
GTCCTGCTGCATCGTCCGAGTGGCGCCGAGCCCGACTGACGCAGACACCTGCCGCGCCGTCGCGTCCAGGTCGTCGGGCTCGGGAGTGATCTTGCACAACGGCGTCCCTGCGATCGCGTACCGGCCAGGAATTGTCTCGAGTCGCATCACGCCTCCCTCGGGAACGCAGTCGAGCAGTGCGTCCGCGTCGACCTGCTGGACCCACCCGGTTCGATCGAACCGGATCACATTTCTCGCCGTCGACTCGACCGCCACCGTTGGCCGCCGCTGTTCACCGTCGGCGGCCGGCGCGTCTGGCCGCAACGGCGACCATTCGCGCTGGACGTGGGCGACGGCTTCGTGGCGGACGCGTTCGAGGATCTCGGAAATGTCCATGGCGTGGGCGCTGTGGTTGATGAACGCGACGATGGCGAGGATCGTCGCGATGCCGAGCACTACCGCGACCGCCACCGACAGGTTGGGGATCACGGCGTCGCCGCTCTGCTCCAGCGGCGATCGCACCGACCGCAAGACGATGATGCAATAGGTGAAGGTCCCCACCACTAGGGCCATGACCCGCTTGTTGTACGGATCCCGGAACAGGGTGTGCACGACCCGCGGCGAGTACTGGCTCGACGCCAACTGGATGATGAGCAGCGACACCGAGAACGCGATGCCAGCGAACGTGATCGTCGCGCCGGCGATCGTGCTCAACAGCGCCCGGGCGCTCTCGACCGTCGACGTAAGCCCGAGCGGCAGCTCCGTGCCACTCGTGTCGATGTGGCGGTCCACGGCCAGGCTGGCGAAACCCGAGAGCACCGCGCCCATGACCGCGAGCATGGGCACAAAGAACAAGCTGGCCCGCAAGCGCTCCAGCCATGCCCTCACCCGCAGTCGCATTCCGACCCTCCTGGTTCAGCCGAGGCGTTTGTATGGCACCTGCCCGTTGGTCCGTCGTGCGCTCTCAGTCGGTTCTCTCAGCCGAGGTTGTCGTTGCTGCTGCGAGACCGCCAGCGAGGCTGGACCGCTCGGCCGGATCGAGTCGGGCGCGGAGCAGTTCGAGGATCTCGTCGTCGAGGGCTGCGTGCGAGCGCATTGCCACGCTGAGGTCCTGCAGCCGTCCGCTGCGGTCACCGTCGGAACCGACCGCGTCGAGCGCTGTGAGCAGAGCTCGATCCTTTGATTCCGCGGCGTCGGCGAGCAGATCGCCGGCCTCGCCGCCAACGCGCCGCACCATGGGGTACAGGATCCGGCGGGTGACGTCGACGTGCGTTCGGATTGCCTCGGCCGCAACCGCCGGGTCGTCGGAGCTGAGGGCGGCGTCGATGAGCTGGTCGATGCGGTCGTGGGCATCGTCGATCATCTCGAGCGGCTGGCCGCCGTCATCGACGGCCCCCCACTCGGGCCAGCGCCGGTGCCGGACGGGGTTGGTGATGTGCACTGGCGTGTTGCCGAGCAGCGCGGCCGGGCTGGCCCCCGAGCTCGCCTCGTCGTATGACCAGTCGGGCTGCTTGACGAGCTGGTCGGGGTCGAGGATGACCCTCCCACCGATCAGGTCCGAGATCGCGGCGATCGTCACGGCCCCGGAGCTCTCAGTTGAGCGCGAAGTGCCGGGGAACAGCTCGAGCAGGCTCGCTGCGACGTCGGCCTGCTGTCGGGCCAGGTTGCAGCGCGCACCATCTGTGACCGTGGCGATGCGATCGCGCAGCTTGTCGAGATTCCGGCTCGGCGGGTCTACAAGGAGCGAGGCTTGGAGCTCTTCGGCGATGGCCAGGCCGTCGGTCTTGCACGGTTCGCATTGACCGCACGACTCGACCGAGAGGAACCGAGCCACGCCGGCGGCGACCGCAGTCGGGTCGGTCGTGTCGTCGTACACGATGAAGCCCGCCGAGCCGAGACCAGAACCCGCGTCGCGCATATCCTCGTAGGTGAGCGGTGTGTCGAGGACCGTGGCAGGAATGAGCCGATTGGCGGTACCCGCCAGAACGACGTTGATCTCCCGGCCACCCTGGGCACCCCAGCCGATGATCTCGATCACCTCGCGCAGCGTCGAGCCCATGGCGACCTCACCGACGCCGCTGCGGCGTGTCGCGCCGCTCACCGTGCAAACGATCGTGCCGGGTGATGAGTCCGTGCCGAGCTCACGGAACCATGCTGGCCCCTTGGCGGCGATGAGAGCGACGTTGGCAAGGGTCTCGACGTTGTTCACGAGGGCGGGCGGCTCGTCGGAGCCGCCGACCGCGGCCAGTTCGACCGCACCTGCGGAGCGCGTGTCGTCATCCTGGAGCCCGCGCCGGTACGGCGGGGTCACCCGCGGGAACGGTTGTCGCCCCTCGAGCACCTCGAGCAGCGCCGTCTCGTCACCGAACAGGTACGAGCTCGGCCCCAGGACCATCCGCAGGTCGACACCGTCAAGCCACCCTGCTTCCCTGACCTCAGCGATCGCATCCGTGAGCCCCTCGATCTCACGAGCGAAGCTCGCCTTGATCCCGACACGGACCCGATCGGATTGCATCGCCGCCGCCGCGACGAGCGCCCCTTCCAGCACGCGGTAGGGGTTCGTCCGCAACAGAGCGCGGTCCTTGAAGGTCCCCGGCTCCCCTTCGGCCGCGTTCACGACCACGGTCGTTGCGG
>JBBKWQ010000383.1:0-12354 GCA_037969115.1 Ilumatobacteraceae bacterium | reverse complement strand
GGTACTGAATGCGCTCAAAGCGCCTTCGGGACCGGGTACTGAATGCGCTCAAAGCGCCTTCGGGGCCGGGGTCCGCCGAGGGAACCGGCGGAGTGTGGCCTGACGGGGCCGCTGGGTGTGGTCAGCTCGACGCGGTGTCGGCCGGGTCGTCGGAGGGTGCTGCCTCCAGGGCAGCGGCTTCTGCCTCGGCGGCGGCTTCCGCCTCGGCGGCCACTTCTGCCTCGGCGGCTTCGGCAGCCTTGCGTTCTTCCTCGCGAGCGTCGAGTTCGCTCTGCAGCGAAGGTGCGGCCAAGCCGACGACGAAGCCCATGGTCGGAACCGCGTCGTTGTGACAGATGAAGCCCACCTGCTCGTCGTGGACGCGAGCGATCGGGATGAACACGCCACCTTCGGTCGCTGCTGCGATCGCTTCATTTGCCACGCTCGAACGAATGCGCCAACCCTCCCGCACTCGCTCGTCGATCGTGCTGTAGCCGAGCCCGTTGATGCCGATGACGCGTCCGAGGTATTCCTCCGGAAGATTCCCGCCGCCCGGACGCGCCGCGGGTGCGAGCTGGAACGTCTCGCGGCGTCCGAACACCCGGGCGAAGCGTGCTGTCGCGAGCGAGTTGACCTCGTCGTTCGACGTCAACGCGACCAGCCGGCCGATTCCTCGGAGGTCGAGACCGTGCGACGCCTCTTCGGTGAGCACGCTCAAGCGACGAGCCGGCAGGCCGAGCGCGACCGAGCGGGTGATGTTGTAGGGGTCGGTGTCGACGAGCAGGGTCTTGACGCCGAGATCGGACAACGCACGCGCCAGACCGCGGCCGACCGAATGCGCTCCCACGAGCAGTACCCCGGACGCCCGTGCTTCGGCGAGGTCGAGCAGCCGGGCCATCGGGCCGGCACCGAATCCGTAGACGACGATCGTGCCGATGATGATGAGGAACACGACTGGCACGATCTTCTCGGCTCCGGCGAGGTCCTTTTCTTCGAGGCGTAACGCAAAGATCGCCGACACGGCTGCCGCCACGATGCCTCGGGGTGCCATGCACATGAGGAACACTCGCTCGCGCCAACTGGTCGATGTACGGACCGTGCATGCGAGCACCGACAACGGGCGCGCCACGAAGACGAGCACGGCGAGCATGAGCAACGACGGCAAGACGACGTCGCGGAGCTCAGCCCCCTCGATCCTGGCTGCGAGCAGGATGAACAGTGCCGAGATGAGCAGCGTGCGGAGGCTCTCGTTGAACTCGATCATCTGCCGGACGGCCGCCGACTCGCGCCGAGCGAGATAGATGCCCATCACGGTGACGGCGAGCAGTCCGGACTCGTCCTGCACCTCGTTCGCCGCGACGAACGCGACGATGACGGCCGCGAGTGCGACCGGGTTGGCGAGCTGATCGGGGATCAGGAAGTGCTTGAGCGCCGAGTCGAGGATCCACGCGACGGCGAACCCGATTCCCACACCTGCGAGCACGGTGAGGCCGAGCACGCCGAACACGGTGCTCAGGGCTTCGCCGGGCTTGTCCGTCGAAGCCACCTCGAACGCGATGAGGGCGGCAGTGGCGCCGAGCGGATCGATGAGGATGCCCTCGGCTCGAAGGATCGGTCCGACCGACCCACTGGGCCGGACGAAACGAAGGAGCGGTCCGACCACGGTCGGGCCGGTCACCACGAGGACCGCTGCCATCACGGCGGCGGCGCCCCGGCCGAGGCCGATGATCTCTTGCGCGGCCCAGAAGCCCACCAGGAACGTGACGAGTGCACCCAGCGTGATGAGCCGTCTGGCCACGGTGCCGGTGGCTCTGAGCTCGCGTGGGGGAAGGTCGAGCCCTCCTTCGAACAAGATCAGGGCAACCGACAGTGAGACGATCGGGAAGAGCGTTCCGCCGAGGAACGCGTCGGGATCGATCACTCCTGATACGGGCCCGAGCAACAGGCCCGCCACGAGCAGCATGATGATCGACGGGATCTGAAGACGCCACGCGAGCCACTGCGCGCCCATGCCGACGCCGACGATGATCGCGAGCGTGGGCCCAACGGCGGATTCAACGGCAACAAGCATGGAAGGAGGCATCATTATGCGGGGAACGAGCGAGGAACGTCAGATCATCGACCAGCAGAGCCGCAATCGAACGCTCGTTGCGTGGTCCGCCGATGAACGGATCGTCATGGATCGATGACCTCTGGCGCGTGCGTCAGGGAGTGGTCGACCGAGAGTTTCCCCGGTACGCAGATACATGTACCGACGATTGCAGCAATTACAGAGGCGATCAAGACGCCGAACCGGGCATCGTTGCCGACGGCTTCTTCGCCGAACGCCAACTCGGTCACGAAGAGCGACACGGTGAACCCGATGCCGCCGAGGGCACCCGCTCCGATGACGTATCGCGCGGTCACGCCCGGTGGCAGTTTTCCGACCTTGAGGGCGACTGCGAGCATGGTGGCAACCGAGATACCGATCGTCTTGCCGACGACGAGCCCGAGCATCACGCCCCACGTGACCGAGCTCGAGAATGCGTCGCCGAGCTCCGATGCCGGGATGCTGATACCGGCGTTCGCCAGTGCGAACAGAGGAACGACCACGAACGCCGAATACGGGTGGAGGCGATGTTCCAACCACTCGACGACCGAGACGCTGAATCTGGCCCGCTCTGCTGCCTCGATCGCACTCGATGCACTCGGCCCTTCGGCAAGTTCGTCGACGTCGTACAGGCGTGTGTCGAGTTTCGGCACCACCGGTGCCAACATGCCGAATGCGACGCCGGCGAGGGTCGGATGGATGTGCGCTTCGTGCAAACCGAGCCAACAGATCGTGCCCAGGACGAGGAACACCCCGATCTTGTTCACCGAGTGACGAAGCAGCGCGGCGATCGCGAAGGCAGCGAGTGCGATGGCGAGCCACGTGAACGACACGCCCTCTGAATAGAACACCGCGATGACGAGGATTGCGCCGATGTCGTCGACGATCGCGAGCGCGAGCAGGAAGAGTTTCAGCCAGGTCGGCACGCGATTGCCGAGAATCGCCACGACGCCCATCACGATGGCGATATCGGTGGCCATCGGGATTCCCCAGCCCGCTGCCCCGTCACCGCCGGCGTTGATGACGGCATAGATTCCAGCCGGAACGACCATCCCGCCGAACGCTGCGATGATCGGTAACGACGCCTGGCGCGGGTCGGCGAGTTCGCCCTGTGTGAGCTCGCGTTTGATCTCGAGACCGGCGACGAAGAAGAACAGCACCATCGCTGCGTCGTTCACCCACTCCTTCAGCGTGAGGTCGATCTCGAAGCTCCCGATGCCGATGTTGGCGGTGGTCGACCAGAGGTCGAAGTAGCTTGCCGAGTAGGACGAATTGGCCCAGATCACAGCGATCACTGCTGCGCCAACGAGGCAGAAACCGGCACTGGCTTCCTGGTGGAAGAAGTCTGTGAGTGGCCTGATCAGTCGGTCGCCCATTGGTCGTGTGAAACCGCCGTCGCGGCTCTTGCCGGTGTCTCGGGAAGCGCCTGCCACGGGCTCAGTCTGTCAGTTTCGGCAGCTGATACGGTCGCTGCGTGCCGAGTAAACATGAACGAATCCAATTCCTGGGCAGCCAGGGGGACGAGCTGGCGGCCCGCCTCGACCTACCCGCTGGACCACCCATCGCGATGGCGTTGTTCGCTCACTGCTTCACCTGTGGCAAGGACATCCGAGCCGCCTCCGAGATCGCGTCGCGTCTGACAGATCGAGGATTCGCCGTCCTTCGGTTCGACTTCACCGGACTCGGTTCCAGCGAGGGTGAGTTCGCCAACACCAACTTCACATCGAACGTCGACGATCTGGTCGCGGCGGCGAAGTGGCTTCGTGAGCGATTCGTGGCACCGCAGGTGTTGATCGGGCACTCGCTCGGCGGCGCGGCCGTGCTCGTCGCTGCATCACGAATTCCGGAGGTCGACGCGGTCGTCACCATCGGTGCGCCCTCCGACGCGGCGCACCTGACCGAGCTGTTCGCAGAGTCGATCGACGAGATCTGTGAGGTCGGCGAAGCAACGGTGACCCTCGCCGGCAGGACATTCGCCATCCGCGACCAGTTCGTGCAAGATCTCGAGTCTTCGTCGATCTCGGCCGACATCGCTGCGTTCCGCGGCGCGCTGCTCGTGATGCATTCACCGACCGACGAGACCGTCAGCATCGACCAGGCGGCCGGGATCTACGCCGCGGCCGGTCATCCGAAGAGCTTCGTCGCCCTCGACGGTGCCGACCATCTCCTGGGGCGGAAGGCCGACGCGCAGTATGCGGCAGAGATCATTGCTGCGTGGGCCGGTCGGTATCTCGAAGATCTGAGCGGGTCGGAACCCGCACCTGAACCCACCGCACAGGTCGTGGTTGCCGAGACCACGCAGGGCCTGTTCCTCAACCACGTGGTGATGGGCAGCCACCGACTCCTCGCAGATGAACCCGAATCGATCGGTGGTTTCGATGCCGGACCGTCGCCCTACGACCTGCTCGGCGCAGCACTTGGTGCGTGTACGTCGATGACGCTGCGCATGTACGCCGATCGCAAACGGCTCCCGCTCGACCGGGTCACGGTCGAGATCTCGCACGACCGGATCCATGCCGACGACGCTTCCGCCGACGCACACGACGCGGCGACGAGCGAGCGACAGGGTGCCCAGATCGACCGATTCACCCGGAGGTTGCGACTCGACGGCGACCTCGACGACGCGATGAGGTCGAGCCTGAAGAAGATCGCTGATCGATGCCCGGTGCACAGAACCCTCGAAGCCTCGTCCAGAATCGAGACCGAACTCGCATGACCGAACTCGCATGACCGAGCTCGCATGACCGACTTGCCGGACACATCGACGAATCGCCGTCCGATCGACGAATCGATCGCGCTCCTGGCCGGTGTCGACACCTGGCACACTGCCGCGGTTTCCGATTCACCGCCCATCCGGATGTCCGACGGCCCAGCAGGTGTTCGAGGTACATCGTGGGAGGGGCCGTCGTCGGCGTCGTTCCCGTGTGGCACCGCACTCGGCGCCACCTTCGACCCGGATCTCGTCGAACTGGTGGGGCGAGCACTCGGTCGCGAGGCACACGGCAAGAGCGCCCACGTCCTGCTCGCACCCACCGTGAACCTGCACCGAACACCCATCGGTGGCCGCAATTTCGAGTGCATGAGCGAAGATCCCGAGCTCACCGCGAACATCAGCGACGCGTACGTCCGCGGGGTACAGAGTGAGCGGGTTGCCTGCTGCATCAAGCACTTCGTGGGGAACGACACCGAGTTCAACCGACTCACGATCTCGAGCGACATCGACGAACGCGTGCTCCGTGAGCTGTATCTCTACCCGTTCGAACGCGCCGTCGCCGCCGGTGTCCGGTCGATCATGACCGGGTACAACCGCCTGAACGGGCTGTTCTGCTCAGAGAGCGAGTGGCTCCTCCGTGACGTGCTTCGCGCCGAGTGGGGTTTCGACGGCGTCGTATGCAGTGACTGGTTCGGGACCCACAGCACCGCTGCCGCCCTCCGGGCCGGGCTCGACATCGAGATGCCCGGACCCACGCGTTTTCGAGGCGACCTGATCAGGCAGGCGTTGGACGCGGGCGAGATCACCGACGACCACATCACACGTGCGGCCGATCGGATCGTCGAACTCGGCCGCTGGGCGCGGGTGACGGAGACAGGCACCGACGAAGTGAGCCTGCACGATCTCGAGACTCGGCAGCTGTTGCACCGCGTCGCGATGTCGTCGTTCGTCTTGCTCCAGAACACCGACGCCATGTTGCCGATCCGGAGTGATCGGACGGTCGCGCTCATTGGTCCGTCCGCCTCGACCGGTCGACTGCAAGGAGGTGGATCCGCGAAGGTCAGCCCCGAGGAGCCGAGCGGTATCACGGACGCGCTGCAGGCGCGTGGGGTCGATGTCCACTGGGAGCGCGGTTGTCACATCGACAGGACGGTCCCGGCGGCGTCGGGGGAGTTCACCGTCGAATACTTCGATGACGACGGCAATGTCGTGACCGATCACGTCCAGTCGCTCGGCTTCCTCTGGCAGCAGAACCCGACCGACGGAATCGCATGGCGCTTCGGAGCTCGAATCTCGGGTTCGTTCGTCCCCGACGTTTCCGGCGAGTGGGAGTTCGGCTTTCGAGCCGTCGGGCGCGCCAAGCTCGTCGTCGATGGCGCGGTCGCCTTCGACCTCACGGAGCCCGAGACCGGTGAGTCGTTCTTCGGCTTCGGCAGTCGAGAGCACACCGCGTCCGTCTCGCTCACCGTTGGCACGCCGTGCCGAGTCGAGATCGACTACCCGATCGCCGACCATCCGGGGATCAGGGCAGTGGTCGCAGGCGCCCGTGCCCCCGAGCCCGCCGATCTCTTCCCCGACGCCGTTGCCTCAGCGGGCCGCGCCGACGTCGCCGTCGTGGTGGTCGGCACGAACGACGAGTGGGAATCGGAGGCGGAGGACCGGACCACCATCGATCTCCCTGGACGGCAGAACGAACTCGTCGCAGCGGTGGCAGCAGTCAACTCGAACACGGTGGTCATCGTCAACGCCGGCTCTCCGGTGTCCATGCCATGGCTCGGCGATGTCGCAGCGGTGATGCAGATCTGGTTCCCCGGTGGCCTTCTCGGTGCTGCGGTCGCCGACGTGCTGCTCGGCGAGGCCGAACCGACGGGCCGACTCCCCGTCACTTTCCCCAAACAGCTGAGCGACACGCCTGCGTTCGCGTTCTACCCCGGCGACGGCGAGCACGCCGTGTACGGAGAAGGGCTGCTCATCGGTCACCGCTGGTACGACACGCACCACATCGAACCGCTCTTCCCGTTCGGTCACGGGCTCGGCTACACCACGTTCGACCTGTCGAATCACCACATCAGGCAACTCGATGACGGCGGCGTCGACGTATCGGTCGATGTCATCAACTCGGGTCGTCGTGACGGCACGACGGTGGTCCAGGCGTACGTCGGTTACGACGGTGAGCACCCCGAGATGGCGCCGACGCGACGTTTCGCCGGGTCGGCGAAACCACTCGTTGCCGCAGGATCGACCGAGCGCGTCACGATCCGACTCCCGAGGCGCGCCTTCGAGTCGTGGCTCGATGGCGGATGGGTCGTCCCGGAGGGTCGCCATCCGGTGTTCGTCGGGTTGTCGTCGCGGTCGCTGACGCGCGTCGACCTCTGACCCCGGTTCGCCGCGTCAGTCTGCGAAGTCGGGCACCGGGATCGTGGCGACGTTGTGTGTCAGTCCGTCCGACTTGCGGAATCGAAGAGCGTTGTTCAGCTCGGCGCCGAACAGCGACACGGTGGCGTGGAGACTCAACCACGCCATCAGGGCCAACATCGTCGCAAGGTCGCCATAGACGCTCTCGGCGTTCGCGATCGAGCGGGCGACGATGACCGTACCCACCACCTGGAGCCCGGTGTAGATCACACCGCTGAAGAGCGCGCCCGGCCACACCATCGCCTTCGTGACATCCGCGGACGTCAAGAACCGGTACATCGAACCCACGACGACGAAGTTCACGAGCAGCACGCCGAGCAACAGCAACACGCGACCCACCTGTGGCAACCGCGCTTCGGCCGCGACAGTGGTCACGGCGACGGAACCGACCTGGGCGAGTCCGATGACCAGCATGCCGATGACGGCCCGCAGGCGGACCACGAAGAAGTTGGCGCGGGCGGATTTGGGAACCTCCCACGCGTCGTCGAATGCAAGCTGGAGGCCCACGAACGCCTTGGTCGCAGCCCACGCTGCGCCGAGAAGACCGACGATCAGGGCCCAGGTGTTGCCGGTCAGTGCGTCGGGTTCGGTGAGGCTGTCGCCGATGATCGGAATCTGGTTCGCCGCGGAGTCGATGATGTCCTGCTGGAGCTGCGGGTTTCCTTCGAGCACCCATCCGAGCACCGTGGTTCCCACCAGGAACAACGGGAAGATCGTGAGGAACCCGTAGTAGGTGAGCAGGGCCGCGTTGCGTCCTGACCGGTGTCGCTGAAAGCCCTCGATCGTGACGATGATCACGTTGACGAACGACGATCGGTTTCGAACCGCGAGCAGCTTGGGATGCGTGGTCCAGGACACCTTCTACACGGTCCAGTCGATGGGTTCGAGGCCGACTTCGACGAGGGCGGTGTTCGTGCGGCTGAACGGTTGGCTTCCGAGAAAACCGTTGTGCGCGGACAGCGGCGACGGGTGAGCAGACTCGATCACCGTGTGCACCGAAGTGTCGATCAGGCTCTTCTTACGACGAGCCGACGCCCCCCACAAGATGAACACGACCCGATCGGTCTTCTCGTTGGTCGCTCGAATCACCTGATCGGTGAACGTTTCCCAGCCTTTCCCCTGATGCGACGCAGCGGCGCCGGAACGCACGGTCAGCGTGGTGTTGAGGAGCAGCACGCCTTGTTGCGCCCAAGCCTGGAGGTTGCCGTGATCCGGAATCGGAACGTGCACGTCGGCCAGGAGTTCCTTGTGGATGTTGACGAGCGATGGCGGAACGCGAACGCCCGGCTGCACGGAGAACGCGAGTCCGTGTGCCTGACCGGCTCCGTGATACGGGTCCTGGCCGAGGATCACGACCCGGGTCTCGGCGTGAGGAGTGAGGTGCAGTGCCGCGAACACGTCCTCGTGCGATGGGTACACGGCGTGTCGAGCGCGTTCCGCTGCCACGAAGGTCTGCAGCTCGTCCCAGTACGGCTGGTCGAACTCGCCTCGCAGTATCGGGTTCCAGTCGGTCTTCACGTGTCATTTGCCTAGCATGCAGAACGTGTTCGATCATCTTCCGCGTAGCCGACTCGCCACCTTACCAACGCCGCTCGAACCGGGCCCGCGCCTTCCCGGCGGTGCCAGCCTGTGGATGAAACGCGACGATCTCACCGGTCTGGGCATGGGCGGCAACAAGGCGCGCAAGCTCGAGTTCCTGTGCGGCGACGCAGTTGGCGCCGGTGCTCGGTCGCTCGTGACCGTCGGCGCATCACAGTCGAACCATTGCCGGATGACCGCCGCGGCTGGAGCAGTGCTGGGTCTCGACGTGCACCTCGTGTTGTCGGGCGACCGGCCGCCGACCCCCGTCGGCAACCAACTGCTGTCGATGCTGTTCGGTGCACAGTTGCACTTCACGGGCGCCGCAGACAGCCACTGGGGCGAGCTCGAGATCGCACGCGAAGCATTGACCACCGAGCTGGCCGGCGACGGCGCGGCGCCGTACGCGATCCCGATCGGCGGATCGACAGCGGTCGGCGCAGTGGGATACGCAGTGGCTTTCGTCGAGTTGATGCAGCAGTGCGATGCTGCCGGGGTCGAACCGGCTGCAGTGGTGTTCACCTCATCGAGCGGCGGCACACACGCCGGACTCGTCGCCGGCCGCGCGATCTGGCGTTCGCTGGGACACCATGTTCCCGACGTCGTCGGCATCGGGGTCGCCAAGGGCGTCAACATCGGCATGCCGGACGTCGCTGAGTTGGCGGGCGACGTGCTCGGGCTCTGTCGCGCGCCCGCAGCTGCGATCGCGGACGACATCGAACTCGATCCATCCTGGATCGGCAGCGACTATGCGGTGCCGACCGCAGCCGGTGACGACGCCGTTCTGTGGGCCGCCCGGCATGGTGGCTGGGTACTCGATCGCACCTACAGCGGCAAGGGTATGTCCGGCCTACTCGGACAGGCTTCGGCGGGACGTTGGAGCCAGGGCGACTCGGTGATCTTCATCCACACCGGAGGCATGCCGGCGGTATTCGTGCCGGGCGGGGCACCGCCGCTGACGTGAGCAGCTGCACCACTAGCGTTGCGCCATGAGCGAGATTCTCGACGTCGACCTGTTGGCATTCGAGCGGGGTTCGTCCGAGCAGCGTCGTGCGGTGGTCGATGGAGTCGCCAGGAGCCTGCAGACGGGGTTCGTATACACCCGACACGATGTCTCCGACGACCTGCTCGACACGGCCTACGGCATGCTGCGTGAGTTCTTCGCGGCCGATCAGGAGACGAAGCAGCAGTTCGTCGTACCGGGCACCAACGGCCAGACCGGCTACACCGGGCTCCTCGTCGAGACGGCTGCGTCGAGTGACCAGCCCGACTGGAAGGAAATGCTCAACTGGTCCACGCCGATTCCCGCAGGACACCCGCTGAAGCGCAAGTTCTCCACCGCGTACCCCGACCAGGTGTTGCCCGAATCAGCGGTTCCCGGCATCACCGAGGTGCTGTCGACGTTCCACGATGCCATCGCCGACCTGCAACGTCGATTCCTCCGGGTGATCGCCGAGGGCATCGGTTGCCACGAGACGTTCTTCGACGAGATGGTCGCCGACGGACCCACTCTGACCCGGGCGTTGCGGTATCCGTCGATGCGCGACGTTCCGGGCGACGGCCATGTCTGGGCCGCCGAGCACGGCGACATCAACCTGATCACGGCGTTGCCGCGGGCCACCGCGCCCGGCCTTCAGGTGAAGGTCGACGGCGGTTGGGTCGACGCCGTCGCACCGGACGGCCAGGTCATCATCAACACGGGCATCATGCTCGAGCGGCTCACCAACGGCGTCGTCCCCATCGGGTGGCACCGTGTGGTGGCATCACCCGGATTCGACGACGAGCGTTACAGCGTGGTGCAGTTCTGCCATCCCCGTCCATGGACCGTGTTGGCGCCGGTTCCGAGTTGTTGCACCGAGGAGCATCCGCAACGGTTCAGCGCCCTGAGCGCCGCAGATGCACTCGACGAGGTGCTTTACGAGATCAACCTCGTCGAAGGAGCGCGGCGGGTCGATTGATCGGGTCAGCCGCGAGGTAGCGGTGTGACGAGGCCCGCACCGTCACCCGACAGTGCCGCGGCGATGAGGACGTACGAGGGCAGATCGATGTCGTCGTCCCAGCCGTCGGGGACCACGTAATTGCCACCGGCGCCGGGACCGTACGGCTCATCGGGAGCCCACTGGCAGGCCGTGGTCGGGCCGATGAGTGCGGCCTCGCCGACGGCATGGACCTGGCCGAGGTCGGTGATCGCCCAGGCCCCGCGGTCGCGGCCTGCGGAGATCGTGATGCCCTTCATCGGATCGTCGATCAGATCGGGGTGCGGCGCAACCGACCACTGGCCGATTCCGGTGGTGCACGTCTGCAGGTAGAGCGAGACGGCTACGGGCTTGTCGGCGTTGATCGGTGTGCCGTCGTACGCCGTGATCTCGAGCCGGAGGTGCGGCCAGGTCAGGTCGTCGCGTTCCTCGTCCGGGGCGTCGTTCTCCGTGGCGGTGGTGTCGTCGATGACGTTGTCGTCGATTGCGGCGCTCTCGTCCGACTTGTCGTCGGCAGTGCCGTCGTCGGGCATCGGGTCGCTGTCGCCGAGGAATCCGAGGATCTCACCGGCACGAACCGTGCGGCCGACCGTCGCTGCCTCGGTGAGGCGGAGATGATCAGGTGCCTTGCCGTCGTTGGTGCCCGGGTTGTCGTCGTTGAATCCCGAGTAGCGGAACTGCCGACCGAACGTATCGGTGATGGTGACCGAGACCGCACCGGTGATCGGGTCGGAGAACACGACGTCGGTCACGACGCCGTCTGCGGCGACGAGGACCGGCTGCAGTTTCGTGCCGTAGACGATGGCCGGCACCGCCGCACATTCTGCGTCGCCACACTCCGGTGACGATGCGAGCGCGGATGGTCCGAGCAGCGGGAATGCCACCTCGAGCGGACTGATCGGATTCTTGTTCACGACCGGGGGAATACCCGACAGCAGAGAGAGGTCGGGCGCCGCGCCGAAGATGCGCTCCGGCAGTGGCTGTCCGGAGATGTACGAGAACGCGTTGAGCCACCTCAACTGATACTCACGAATCGTCAGGACGTTGCCGGCGGAGGGGATGGGCACGACGTCGAGCAGGGCCGGATTACGGGCCGCCTTGGGGTAGTACCAGATGACCGGGACCATCGAGACGTCGTTGCCCCACGTGCGTAAGATCGCCTCGACGTCGGCAGCGGCGCGTTCGTCCTGGATCCACCAGGGCGCCTGCCATGCCTGCGCGTAGCCGGCGTAACCTTTCCAGGTCGAGTCGATGTACTGGTACGCGCCCGACGCGCCGCCCTTGTTCGGCGGAATCGTGTAGTTGTTCCGGCTCTCCATATGGCGAATGGTCGCCAGGATGTACTCGATGCGATCTGGCCGCACGATGACGTTTCGAGGGGCGGGAGCGATCGGTGTCGGCGGAGCAGTCACCGGTGGTTCGATCGTGGTGGGGACCGGATCGACGGTACCTAGGTTCGGAACCGTCGTGGTCGTGTCGCCGGGCTGCGTCGTGGTCGTCGTCGTGGTGGAGGGAGTGCTGGTCGTGGTGCTGGTCGTGGTGCTGGTCGTGGTGGTCGGCGCCGACGTGGGTGGCGGAACCGAAGCGGTCGCGAGCGCGGAGTT
>JBBKWQ010000382.1:0-4140 GCA_037969115.1 Ilumatobacteraceae bacterium | reverse complement strand
TCTCGATGTCGTCGTAGGCGCCGTCGAGATCGGCAAGGGTTTCCCAGCGGCGCACACACACCCGGAACTCGTCGAAGGACAACACCTCACCATGTTCCACCAGCAGGTCGATGATGTCGCCCAACCGGTCACCACACCGCGGGTTGGCCCGCGCCCGCGCCAACTCGTTGGCTTGTGTGATGCCGATGCGGCCCGACCGCAATGCGTCACCCACAACGGGGAGGTCGTCGAGCAATGCCGCGAGCTTGCGGAACCGGGCAGCATCGGCGTTGGACCAGTTGCACGTCGCCCGCAGATACCCCTTCATCGAATGGTGCCCATCCACTGCGAACAGCAACGAACGCTCAGCCGCGGTCACCGCGGCTGAGAGCTCCGCGTCGAGGGCTCGACGTTGCAGTTCCAGCGACCGGATACGTGCGTCGAGATCGGCGTGGTCCAGGTTCTTCATCTGTTCCACGACGTCGCCGAACATGAACCCATGGTATCGAACACATGTTCTCTTCGCAACCCCTGACCAGGAAAGTTCCGAGGAATGTCGAGGTGGACCGTGACGGCTCTCCCCCACCACCCGCTGAAGCCCCGCAACAGGTGGGATCGGTTAGGTTCGTCGGATTCGCCCGCCGATGCTCCTGCTCACCGCCGTGCTTGCGCTCGCCACCTCATGCGTGAGCGAGGCGGACAATGCGGGAGGCTCCGAGTCCACGGTCGCCGAATCCACGGTTGCGACAGCAACCACGATGGACACATCGTTCGCCACCACCGAACCGCCAGCCGGTTCAGCCGCCCCATCCACAAGTGGCGCCGCGGCGACGACCACCAGCGCCGAAGCCGGTCGGCCCGCCGGCAACGTCCGTCCCGGCATTGCTGCCGACGGGTCGGTATCCGACGAGTCGCTCATCACACCTGACGGGCGAGAGCGCACATTCCGTGTCTATGTGCCGTCGACGTTGCCGGCCGACGAAGAGGTGCCGCTGCTGCTTGCGCTCCACGGGGGCACGGGTAGCGGCGAGCAGTTCGAGTCGAACTCGGGATTCGACGAGCTCGCCGAGGCGAACGGATTCATCGCGGTCTATCCCGACGGCACCGAGATCGGGACACTTCCCGGCAGGGTGTGGAACGGCGGTTCGTGCTGCGGACCAGCGCAAGAGAGTCGTGACGATGTCGACGATGTCGGTTTCATCGACACGCTCATCGACCGGCTCGTCGATTCGTATGCGATCGACGCCGGCCGGGTGTACGTGGCGGGTCATTCGAACGGCGGGATTCTTGCGTATCGGCTGGCGTGCGAGCTGTCCGATCGGATTGTGGCGATCGGCGTGCAGGCGGCGACGCTGGCCGTCGACGACTGCTCTCCGAGTGCTGCCGTGTCGATCCTCCACATCCACGGCCTCGCAGACACGAACCTGCCCATCGACGGCGGACGCGGTGACGGGATCTCGAACACCGACTTCCCGTCACCACGACTCGGCATCGATCGGCTGGCCGTTCTGGACGGGTGCGGCGACCCGGTCGAGTCGGTCGACGACGAGAATCCCGACATCACCAGTCTGACGTGGGTGACGTGTCACGACGGCGCGATCGTGGAGATGTTGACGGTGGACGGCGCCAACCATCGGTGGATGGGCCACGAAGGTTCGCAGTTCCAGGATCGGACGCTCGGCGAGTCGTACCCTGACCTCGACTCGAGTTTCGCCATCTGGACCTTTCTCTCGGCTCGCCGGAGGTCGTAGGCGATCCGTCAATCGACTGCGGCTGCCTCGCTCAGTTCGCCGGCGCGGCGCGATGTGGCCTGCGTCTTCTGGAACTTCTCCATCAGGTGGGCGCCCGCGGTCGTCGGGGGGTACCGCGGGGGATTGCTCGGGCCGGCGCAGGTCGGCAGGCACTCGATGACTGCGTCCCAGTTGGCGTTGTGGAAGAACGCCAACGACTGGCGCGTGCAGTCGCGACCAGCGTCGGAGGGTGGCACCACGACACGATGCACCGTGCTCCTCCAGCGGTCGTTGCTCCACCGCTCGAGTGCGTCGCCGACGTTGACGACGACCGCCCCGGACACGGCGGGCACGCCGTGCCACCGTTCATCGACCCCGCGAACCTGAAGGCCGCCGGGCGCATCGTCTTGTCGGAGCAGCGTCAACGTGCCGTAGTCGGAGTGGGCCCCGGCTCGCAGCTGGCCGGGTTCCGGCGAGATCGTGCCGAGGTCGGGATAGTGCAGTGCTCGCAAGGCAGATGTGTGGTGATCGACGAACGACGAGAAAAAGCCGGCGGGCATCTCCAACCCGATCGCCATGAGCGAGAGCACCCGCTCGGCCAGGTAGGCCATGGCTCGGTAGTACGACTCGAACGCGGGAGCCATGTCGGGCAGCGAGGTCGGCCACCGATTCTGCGAGAACACGAATGCTGCGGCCGGGTCGGTCACGCCGGTCGGAGCAGTGTCGAACGGACCGGCCGAGAACGTCTCCTTGAGATCCGGCGGCGTAGCGGCACCCAGACTTGCCGCGAGCGCCTCGGAGCGGTACGGCGCGTAGCCGTACGCCTCGCCCGTCTGTATTTCCGCCGCCACTTTCTCATCCATTGGCAACGCGAAGAACGATCGCGCGGCGTCCCATGCGGCGTTCGTGACGTCGTGGTCGACGCCGTGACCGACGACCTGGAAGAAGCCCACTTCCCTCGCGGCGACGTCGATGGCGGTCGCGACATCGCGAGGCGGGCCACCCAGGTCGATCGTGGGGACCAGATCATCCATCGCGACGCCCGTCTCGGGTGACGACTTCGCCCGTCAGCAGGTGGGTGAGGGTGGCGACTGCCGGGTTGGAGCTCAAAGCCGGTCGAGTGACGAACTCGATTCGGCGCTCGACGGACACATCGACGCCATGTGCGACGACGACGCCGTCGGGGACCTCGTCGAGCGCGAGCTCGGGAAGGAGCGACACCGCACCGCCGGCGCGGATGACCTCGAAGGCGATGTGATGATCGTCGGTCTCGGTGACCACCCGCGGCGTGAAGCCCGCGTTCTGGCAGAGATGGCGAGCGGCCTGACCGAGTCGACTCGTCGGCCCCCCGAGAACCCAGTCCGCATCGGCGTAGGCCGCGAGCGTGCGTTCCAGCCGATCGGGTCGGGTGACGAGTCGGATCGGTTCGCTGCGCAGCAGGGTGCGATGGAGGTTGTCGGGGCGGGACGGTCGCTGGTTGGCGTAGTCGTCGGTGATCGCGCCATCGACATCTCGAGCGGTGAGCGCGCGCAGTGCCTGCTCGGGCTCGGCGTCGACGATTGTCAACTTGATCGACGGAGCCAGCGCCTCACGCAAGGGCAGCAGCATCGTCGTGATCGCGGTGGGGAATGCGGCGACGACCAGAGATGTCTCGTGCCGGTTCGTCGCCGCGCCGACCTCGTCGAACGCATTGCGCACGAGGTCGAGGATGTCGGACGATCGTGTGGCGAGCAGCCGTCCCGCCGAGGTCAACACCACGCCACGGTTGGATCGCTCGACGAGTGATGCTGCCGCCTCACGCTCGAGTGATGCGAGGTGCTGTGACACTGCCGACGGGGTGTAGCCGAGCGACCGCGCCGCGCCGGCGATCGTGCCACTCGACGAAATGGCCTGCAGGACCCGAAGCCGTTCCAGTGTGGTCGGAGCCATCATCAGTTCATCTTATGGCAACCGTCGCTCTTCATCGCTTCCACCGCATGCCCAAGTCTGCGACGATCACAGGCGTGACCCCGCTCCCCACCGCACGACGACCGGCTGCCCGCGACTGGTTGAGCCCCGCCGCCTCCGCCCGGGAAGCAGCGATCTGCGACGCACTCGATTTCGCCGACCTCGACGCGCTCGACCATCGAATCGGCGAACTCATCGAGCGCAACCACGACATCCACGGTCGCGAGTGCGTCAATCTGAACCCGGCATCGAACGTGATGAACCCGCGCGCCGAAGCGGTGCTCGCCTCTGGCCTGACGACACGTGCATCGCTCGGGCATCCCGGTGACAAGTACGAGATGGGACTCGAGGCGATCGAGGAGATCGAAGTCATCGCTGCCGAAGCGGCGCGTGCGTTGTTCTGCGCGAACTTCGTCGAAGTCCGAGTCGGATCCGGAGCTCTGGCAAACCTCTACGCGTTCATGGCGACCTGCGAACCCGGCGA
>JBBKWQ010000381.1:0-2736 GCA_037969115.1 Ilumatobacteraceae bacterium | reverse complement strand
GTTCGGCTGGGTGCATCGCCCACTCCTTGCTGCTGCGACGACTTCGATGTGTCATCGTCCGCTTCGGTTCATCTCCTCATCGGCGGAACATGACGAAAGCTTGAGAAATCGAGGCCCTGATTCGACAGAGCTGTCCCCCGAAGCCACGCGCTCCGCTCAGCGATGACTGTCTGTGGGTGAACTCACTGCGGCGCACGCCCGAGTCGTCGCCAGTCTTGTCGAGAGGCGACCACCACTTCAGGGAATTTCCAGCGCACGACGAACGCTCTCGTCGCAGCCTGCAATTAGAGCCCACCGCAGCGGCCCTCTGGTCGGGGTGACGCCGCCAGACACGCAGCGACCGCCGAGTCGAGTTCTTCCAGATTCGAAGCGGCCATCGCCACGAAGCGGTCGATGTCGGACAGTGCGATCGGATCGGGTGACGAAAAACCGAGCACCATCGCATAGCGGCTGTCGAGCGCGATGTCGGCGGTGAGCTCGTGGCGGCCGGAAGGGTCGGTGTAGGACCAGTAGGAACCGGCGGTGACCCCCACGGGGAGCGTTGTCAGGTCGCCGCTCGTGAAGTCATCGATACCGAACTCGAGGAGCGGTTGCTCACAGTCGGTGAACGGGCCGATCGCGTCGACGATCCCATCGACGTCTGTACCGGGCGTGGCGCGACCGACGAGTTGGAGGAGTTCGGCACCGTCCGGCCCTGTCAGGGTCATCGTGCGTTCCATCCACCGGTCGAACTCGGTGACCGCCCGATGGCTCGAACGGTCCGTCGCGGAGGGGCACGGAGAAAAATTCGGCGACGACCCAACGGTGTCGAGAAGGCCTCGGCCCCACCCGGCGCCCAGGTCGGTCGGCTCGATGAGTAGTTCGTCCACGATCTCGATCGGCAGCGCAGGTTCGGGCCCGTTCGATGGACGGGGACCGACGCTCGATCCTCCGGTCACGTCCTCCACGGGTGGACATGGATTCCGGTAAACGTGATATCCGGGGTAGCTGATGCGGAGGCCGACCTCGGTCGTCGTCACGCCATCCGTGATCGGAATTCGGGCGTTGTTGACACCGTCGATCAGCAGCGTGTACCAGGCGAGCGCAGCGTCCTCTCCTTCCAGGCACACGTATCGATCGCCATCGGATTCGACCGACGCCATCTCGTCGATCGACCGCTCGAACGGCCACACGATGTCATCGGTCGTGTAGTACTGCGGGTTGTACTCGTCGCTGACGTTGATCGCCAAACGGCTGGGAACCCACAGCGTCGGCTCGCTCTGCTGGATACCTTTGACATCACTCAGGTCGACGAGGCGATCGAGGAGACCGAGAAACATTCGCCGGTGGTTCGTGACGATCGATGAGTCGTCGCTCGTTCCTCCTTCGAGGTGGTCGACGGAGAAGTTGGACGATGCCTCCGCTCGAGATCGTGCCACGTACGCCACCGCTGCTGCTGGCCTGTGTCGACTTGTGTCGACCAGAAAGGTTGGAGTCGAGGATCAGCTGCTCGAGGATCGCCCTGCCGTCAGGTCCGAGGCTCCACGTCGTGTACCCACTCGGGCCGGTGTAGATGTTGCCGTCGATGATCCTCAAGACGTCGCCGTCCGCCTCGAACACGTAGGTGACATCCACCAGACCCGGCATCCGGAACGACCCGTTGGTGGAGATCAGCAGCGGTGCCGTTTCCGCAGCGTCGATGGACTCCTCGAAGGGCGTGATGTCTTCTGGCTCGCGAGGCAACGTGTCCCACGGGTTCGTCGAGTCGATGACGTCAGGCAACACGATCGGTTCACCGACGTCGGTGATCTCGATTCGCATCTCACCGGGACCCTCGTCGGTCACCGCCGAGAATTCGATGCCGGTGATGTGGCCGCTCGGAGCGGCGGTGGTGACGAAGTCGACTTCGTCCGCGTACGGCGCCGTCTCGAACACGGAATCGGTCTCGCGAAGGACATCCAACTCGTCGCCGTGGAGTGTCCCCGAGAGCATCACTCCGTCACCGAACACCCTGTTCTCGAACTCGGCCCCCACCGAGCCGAGAAGCGCGACGAAATCGGTGACCACTCGGTACTGGTCGAGGATGTTCATGTCGCTCACGTCGTCCGTGTAGGGACTCGCGACGTACCACCGCTGGGGCTCGACCTCGTCCGGGAAGCCGAGTTCGGGGATCAGCCCGCGGGCGTGTGACTCGCCACCGTCCATCACCTGGATGAGTTCGAGGTTCGGATCGATGGCGTCGAGGTCGACTTCGTCATCTCCACGATCTCGATCGGTGGCGATGTCGATCGTCTTGCCGACGATGAAACCCCGACGCTCGGCAGGGTCGACCGCTCCGGTCAGGTCGAACGTGTGGGGCTCCCCGTCGATCTCGAGCGAGATGTCGATGGTGAACGCGTACGGCTGGCCCTCGAACCGGGTGTCCAGTGGTGCGTACGCTGGCGCCTGGTCATCGAAACCAGCGCGCTCGTCCCACTCTTCGACGGTCGGCAGCGTCGACTCCGTCCCGGTCGCGTCCGACGCGGTCCCGGAGCTGCGGTCCGCTCGAACGGCAACAACGGCCGCTTCGTCTCCGCTCCCGCACGACGCGGCGACCAGGCCCAACGCGATCAGGCCTGACACATACCGCATGCCCCGTCATCGGCCCGACCGCCCTCGGACTTGAGCGCGAAATCGGCTCAGGCCAGCAGGTCGACGAAGGATTCGAGTTGACGGAGGTTGCGGCATTCGAACACGCCGTCGGTGAACGTGCCGTAC
>JBBKWQ010000380.1:0-26134 GCA_037969115.1 Ilumatobacteraceae bacterium | reverse complement strand
GGTGCTCAAAGAGATCAAGTCGCGCGGCGACATCCTGCTGTTCATCGACGAGATCCACACACTCGTCGGCGCCGGTGCCGCGGAAGGCGCCATCGACGCAGCATCGATCCTGAAGCCCATGCTCGCCCGTGGCGAGCTGCAGACGGTCGGTGCCACCACGCTCGACGAGTACCGCAAGCACGTCGAGAAAGACGCCGCGCTCGAACGTCGTTTCCAGCCCGTGCGTGTGGAAGAGCCGACGCTCGCCCACACCATCGAGATCCTCAAGGGCATCCGCGATCAGTACGAGTCGCATCACCGGGTCACCATCACCGATCAGGCGCTCGTCGCCGCGGCCAACCTCGCCGACCGTTACATCTCCGACCGTCACCTGCCCGACAAGGCGATCGACCTCATCGACGAGGCCGGTTCGCGGCTGCGCATCAAGCGCATGCAGACGCCACCCGACCTGCGTGAGCTCGAACGCAAGCTCGACGAGGTGCAGGAAGCCAAGAAGCGGGCTGTCGAAGAGCAGCAGTTCGAGGAAGCGGGCCGCCTACGCGATCAGGAGAAGTCGCTCCTCGAGGAGAAGGCCGCCAAGGAGGTCGAGGTCAAGGCCGAGGGCGTCGACCTGTTCGACGAGGTCGACGAGGAAGCCGTCGCCGAGGTGCTGTCATTGTGGACCGGGATCCCGGTGTACAAGCTCACCGAGGAGGAGACGTCTCGTCTGCTCAACATGGAAGCCGAGATGCACAAGCGCATCATCGGCCAGGAGAACGCCGTTGCTGCGGTGAGCCAGTCGATCCGCCGCACCCGCGCCGGCCTGAAGGATCCGAAGCGTCCGAGCGGGTCGTTCATCTTCCTCGGGCCAACCGGTGTGGGCAAGACCGAGCTGGCCAAGACACTCACCGAGTTCCTCTTCGGTGACGACGCCGCACTCATCACGCTCGACATGTCCGAGTACATGGAGAAGCACACAGTGAGCCGCCTGGTCGGCTCACCACCCGGCTACGTGGGGTACGAAGAGGGCGGCCAGCTCACCGAGGCGGTTCGTCGCAAGCCGTTCAGCGTCGTACTGTTCGACGAGATCGAGAAGGCACACCCCGACGTGTTCAACACGTTGCTCCAGATCTTGGAGGAGGGGCGTCTCACCGACGCCCAGGGTCGCTCGGTCGACTTCCGCAACACCGTGCTCATCATGACGTCCAACCTCGGCACGCAAGACCTCCGCAAGGCCAACGTCGGGTTCACCACCGACGATTCCGCCATGAGCTACGAGCGCATGAAGGAGAAGGTCAACGAATCATTGAAGAACCACTTCCGTCCGGAGTTCTTGAACCGCATCGACGAAACCATCGTGTTCCACGAACTCTCTCGGAGCGAAGTGGTCGAGATGGTCGATCTGATGCTCAAGCGTCTTACCGGCCAGCTCGAAGGTCAAGGACTCGGCATCGAGGTCACCACTGCCGCAAAGGGACTGCTCGCCGAGCTCGGCTACGACCCACAGCTCGGTGCTCGCCCGTTGCGCCGTGCGATTCAGCGGCACATCGAGGACGTGCTCTCCGAGAAACTCCTGTATAAGGAGTTCTCGGCCGGTGAGATCATCGTGGTCGACATCGAAGACGACCCCGACAACGAGGGCAAGCAACGGTTCACGTTCCACGGCGTGGAAGGTTTCGTCCCGCCGGCATCGGTGGAGTTGGCCACGACCGCCACGAACGACGACAGCGACGTGCAACCGCCGCCTCCGCCACCTCCGGCCGAGTGATCGGGCCGCTCGGCCTAGCCGAACGGCCAACTGAATGAAGGATCGAGCCGGGCCCTCTGGGGTCCGGCTCGTTCAATTGAGTGAGTCCGATGTGGTGGTCTCGCAGTCGACGGGCAGGCGGGTAAGAACTCCGCCGAACACCACGAGAACGGTGGGTCGGCGTGCGAGAATGTCCGACGTCGTGGCTCCCCCTGTTTCCCGTTCTCGCTCCGCCGCCCGCTTGCTCGGCCATCTCGTGGCTCTGCTCGTCGGTGTGATTGCGCTCACCGCTTGCCGTGTCGACGTCGACACGTCGATCGTGATCGAGCCTGATGGCACCGGGGTCGTCACCGTGCACGCCGTCGCCGACGCCGACCTGGTGCAACGCGTTCCAGACCTCGCCGACGACCTGCGACTCGACGACGCGATCGCGAACGGCTGGGTCGTCGACGGGCCCACGCCGACCGACGACGGCGGTCTCGAAATCACACTGACCCACCCGGTGTCGGCTGATCCTCAGGATTGGGCCAATGCACTGGCCAGCATCGGCCCGCCCTTCAGCGGGGTCGCTGCCGGCCGGCTGAGCGAGGAGAACCTCACGACCAACCAGATCTCGGGTTCACTCGTGCTGCCCGATGGGTTCGCCTCCTTCGCCGATACCGAACTGATCGCAGCGGCCGGCGGCGTGCCATTTGCCGACGATTTCGCCGAGACCCAGGCGACACCGCCGACCTCGATGAGTTTCACCTTCGTCGCCGACCTACCCGGCGAGATCGTGACATCGCCGACCGGCGACGAGGCCGGCGGCGTCGTGGTGTGGGAAGCGCCGCTCGACGGCAGCACGCTGAACTTCGATCTGCAGACCGTTCAGAAGCCGGCAGACGAAGGCTCCACGTGGGCCCGGCCGCTCGCCGACGCCACGCTCGTCGCCCTGGTTGCGTGGGTCGCGATCGCCGTCGCGTTCATCGTCTTCGTGATGTTGGCACGCCGTCGCAAGCGCCGTCGACGTCGCCGACCGAGCGCTCGGCCCGCTCAGCAGGAGCAGCCGACGCCACACCCGTCCGAACGGTCCTGAATCCGCACAAAGCGCATTCCGAACCACCGGTGGTCGCGAATCCGCTCAAAGCGTCTTTGTGACCGGGAAGATCGAGCGACTGTTCGGTTCGACATCGCCGGCCGCTCCAACGTGTGCCATCGTGAACGCATGACATCGGTGAGCGCAACGACCGTCGACTTCCACTTCGACGTGATGTGTCCCTTCGCGTTTCAGACGTCGAAGTGGATTCGTGACGTACGTTCGCAGACCGAACTCACCATCAACTGGAAGTTCTTCAGCCTCGAGGAGGTCAACCGCGTCGAGGGCAAGAAGCACCCGTGGGAGCGCGAGTGGTCGTACGGGTGGTCGATGATGCGGATCGGTGCGTTGCTACGGCGTCAGGACATGGACCACCTCGACCGCTGGTACGCCCGGGCGGGGCGCGCCCTGCACGAGGAAGGAATGCGGCCGCACGACCCGGCCGTGGCGCGGCATCTGCTCGAAGAGATCGGGCTCGACCCGGCGATGGTCGACCAAGCCATCGCCGACCAGACGACGCACGACGAGGTGAAGGCCGAGCACGACCGGGTGGTCGCAGCCGGCGGATACGGCGTGCCCACGTTGTTCTTCGGCGATCAATGCCTGTTCGGACCGGTCCTCATCGATCCGCCGACGGGCGCCGCCGCCCTACGGCTCTGGCAAGCAACGATCGCATGGCTCGAGTTCCCATATCTGTTCGAGCTGCAACGGCCAAAGAGCATCGCTCACGGCGAGGCGATCACCGAAACTCTCCGCCCCTACCTCGAGGCGCGCGACTGGGTCAGCATCAATCGCGGCACGGTGATCGAGTTCGATGTGTAGTCCGCGAATCACGATGTTCATGACGTCGACCTAACGTCGGTCAGCCAAGATCGACTCAGCCGCTGCCCGGCCCGAGTTGAACGCACCTTCGAACTTCGACCCGGCGAATGCGTCGCCACAGACCACGAGGTCGCCCTCGGGCGAACGCCAGAACCGATCGTCGATCATGGCGCCCGGGCCTGCAAAGCGCCAGCGCTTCACGTGGTAATCGACGACCGTGGCGCCGCCCAACCACGGTCGCGCTGCGGCCAGCAGCGACGCGGTCACCTCTGGTCGGTCGGCATCCCAGTGCGCCGCGCTCCAGTCGGGAGAGCCGTGAAACGTGACTGCCGGCACCGGGCTCACACCTTTCGCGAAATTGTCGCCGATGAACGAGAAGACCGGATCATCGGCTGCCGACAACTGGACCCCGCCCGGGGCAGGAACGGCCGATGGACCATCGAGCACGGCAAGCAGAGCGATGCACCGGTGGTACTCCGACCGGAACACGTCGACCGGCAGCTCGACCCCAGCCTCGAACACCAACGAGAACGATTGCGCCATCGGCGGCGTGAGCACAACCACTTCTGCAGCGTTCGTGCCGCCGTCGTCGATCACGACCTCCCAAGCCGATCGGGAGCCCCGTCGCACGGAGAACGCCAGTTGGTTACACCTGACGTCGAGCCCGGCAGCGAGGTCCTTGGCGAGCGAGTTCATGCCCGCGACCCCGACGAAGCGCGGGTGCCCGTCAGCCTCCGACCCGAACCCGTGGCACCAGACTTTCGCGATCCCACGTGTGATCCAGTCGTCGGTCTGCGCACGCAACGCGCTGTCCCGGACCGTAAAGAATTGCGCTCCGTGATCGAGCACGGCGTCACCGATGCGTCGGGTCGCGAGTCGTCCACCTGGGCTGCGACCTTTGTCGAACAGCGTGACCTCTTGGCCGGCCTGCTGGAGTACCCGGCCGCAGGACAGACCGGCGAGTCCGGCGCCGATGATCGCAATCTTCACTAGCTCGCCTGTGCCACCTCGCGCGACACGTCGATGGTCGCACGCGCCGACTGCTCGGCACGGTCGAGGAATCCGAGCAGCACCCGGTTGAAGGTGGTGGCATGCTCGACCATGAACCCGTGAGCTGCGCCGCTGATGACCACGAGCTCGGCGGTGGGAATCCACTCGGCCAGTTCCTCGGAATCGCCCCGCGGGGTCAAGATGTCCTGATTGCCGACGAGCACCAGCGCTGGGACGATGACGCCGGCGAGGTGCTCACCCAGCTCGTCGTGCCCCTCGCCCAGCTCGGACAGGTCGTCGTCGACGCCGAGGATCGCGGCGACTTGTGAAGCGAACGCGTGAGGCTGCCGTGAAAACGCGAGTGGGCCGAGTAGGCCCACAGCAGGGGCGAACCGGCGAAACGAGCGAGGGCCGATCATCCAGCGGGCCGCCTCGGAGGTCATCGCAGCCATGCCGCGTTCCATCGCGATCTCTGCCCAGCTGCCGAGCAGTTCACGGCGCCACTGGGAGTTCGTACACGAAGTACAGGCCAGGGTGACCGAACGCAGCCGCTCGGGGTATTTGATCGCCACGAGTTGCGCAATAGCCCCGCCCATTGACGCACCGACCACGTGTGCGGTCGCCGCACCGGCGTGGTCGAGCACCGAGACGGCGTCATCGGCCATCTGCTCGATCGTGTAGGCCCCGTACGGCTTGTCGCTGCGACCGGCGCCACGGTTGTCGAGTGCGATGGTGCGATATCCGCGAGCCAACGCAAGTCGTTGGAGGGCCCAGCCGTGCTTGTCGGCGCCGAGTCCCTGGATCAACAACACGGCCGGGCCGCTGCGTCGGCCGGTGATGCTGTAGTGGAGTCGAATCCCGTCGGTGGCGCGGACGAACGGCATCAGAATCCTCCCAGGCCGACGAACGGAAGCCAGTCGATCGGGGTGCCCGTGACGTTGCCGCCCATCTCGTCGAGCATCATCTTCACCCGCCGCTCGAGTTCGTCGGCCAACTCGAGTTCGGACAGCGGACCGCGCCGTCGCCGGTTGGGCGCCACGTCTCGGCCGATCTCGACACGCGCCGCTCGACGTACGGCCGTACTCGTGGTGGCTGCGGGAAACACCTTCACCTTGGCGGCTACTGCGGCGCCGACGATGCGGTGGTCGAACGCACCAGAGCTTCGAATGCGGCCCGGGCGGGACGACCCGAGCACGACCATCTCACCGTGCCGCAATGCGCCTTCGACCTCGTGTGCACGGTCGATGAGGCCTCCGAGTCGCTGCATCACCGGGCCGATCGGGGCAACGTCGGGACGACCGACGAATCGGACTGGCCGGTCGAGTTCGGCGCCGATCGCGAATGCCGCATAGATAGGGGCAAGGGCGAATCGCCTGGCGTTGACCACGATGAGCGCGCCAGAGCGCTTCGGAAGATGTCGGGCACCTCCGATCGAGATGTCCCACCGGAGTTGGGCGAGTTGCCACGCAGCGTTGGTGAAATCGTCGTCGCGGCCCCAGTTGTCGACCTCGTTGGTGGGCCAGTCGAACGCTGCCCGCGCGGTGGCGGACGCCAACTCGCCGGACTTCCTGGCCGGCAAGGTGATGACATCGGCGAGCCGTTCTGCGGTGGACGACATCAGGCTGCCACTCTTGCCGGGACATGGATCACGCTCTTCCAGCTGTAGAGCTGATCGATCACCTCGCTCGTACTTGCCGACGGGGTGAATTGGATGAGTTCTTGCGCGGCTGCACCGTTGGCCAGACGCCCGCGGTGGAACATCTCCTGGACGTGATCGGGGATCGGGGCACCGGCGAGGTACGCGAGCGACCGGGCGAGGACCCACTCGGGTCCGAACATCGGCACCGGGACTCGGCGACCACGTCGAATCGCCTGCAGTGCGGTGATGGCGCCGGGAGCCACGATGTTGAGCGGCTGGTTGATCTGCGCTCGGGCCGCTGCCACGAAGGCCTCGGCCGCGTCGTTCTGGTGAATCACCGCGAACGGCGGATCGGCGAGGGCACTGAACGGCACCGCCGGCATCCGCAGGATCCGCCCCAGAGGATGAGGAACGTGGTGGCCGAGCACCGAGGCGAGCCGCAGCGCTCCGACGGAAACACCGATGCGCTCGCCGATGCGGTTGGCGGTGTCTTCGATGTTGGCGACCATCCGTCCGTAGTCGCTGGTGGGATTCGGCAGGGTGGATTCGTCGGGCCGGCTCACGGACCCGCGCGCGCGACCATAGATCTCGAGGCCGCTGCGCACCACGATGGACTCGAGTGCCCGGCATTCGGCGGCTGCGCCCAGAATGGAAATGGCCGCGTCGTCGGTGAGTTGGCGCGCTGTCGCCGGCGCCGCCCGCGACGACGGTTCCCACACAGCGACGTGCACCAACACGTGCGGGTCGAATTTGGTGACGACGTCGATGATCTGGTGGTGATTCGCCGGCGGGATCCTGTGGAAAACAGCGCGACGGAGACGGCGTCTCGGCGGGTCGGCGTCGATACCCTCCAGTGCGTCGATCCACGGCTCGTTCTCGAGCAGGCTGGCAACCCGCGAGCCCAGTTCCCCACCCATGCCGCTGACCAATACACGCTTCCCCGCCATGACCTTCCACGCTAGCTTCCGAGCCCCTCAGAACCGCCGACCATGGCGCTCTCGGCGGGAAACCGCAACATTGTGCATCTGCGCCGCCGTTGGAGTGTTTGCCCTGGTCACAGGTATCTTTTCTCCGCCCGACACCGTTCGTGCCGGCGATGTGGTGGTGTCGCGCGCGGCCACCGCGGATGCCATTGCCGAGCGCATCGTCGTCGAGCCGGAGGGATTGCTCTTCCCGATCGACTCGTCACCCGTGTGCCTCGTGTTCAACAACTTCGGCGGGTACAGCAAGGTCAGCGGCGGAAGCGGTCACCAGGGCGTCGACATCGGGTCGGCACTCGGTCAAGAGGTCTACGCCGTCGAGAGCGGCGTGCTGTACCGCCAATGGACCGACCCCGCAGACAGCGCCGCCGGCAACGGATGGGGCCTCGATGGCGACAGTTCCGCGATGTACCGGTACTACCACCTCGACCGATTCGCCGACGGGGTTGCGCTCGGCGACCGGGTCGACCGCGGCCAGGTCATCGGATACGTCGGCGACACCGGTAACGCCACGCCGAGTGGCTGGCATCTCCACTTCGAGGTCCGACCAGGCCCCGACCACACTCCCGTCGACCCGGTACCGCTCCTCGGCATTCCGACCGATTGCACCGTCTACAACCCTTGAGGACCGCTCGCAGCATGTGGTCATCGTCGTCAGGGTCCGCCGCAGGCCGGCGCCCTAGGCTCAGGCGAGGGTTCGTCACCGACGAGCCGACGCAGGGAGGCGGCACCCAGATGCTGAGCGGTCTGATCGACACACTGAAGTGGAAAGCGTTCCGGGCCGTCGAGAAACTCAACCTTCGCTTCTCGACCGTTCCGAATCGACCATTCCTGCCCAACGTAGAGTTTCCGTGGATCGATTCGGTCGAAGCGGCATGGCCCGACATCGTCGCCGAGTTGCAGGGCGTCCAACGGACGCGGTCGATCCCGGCTTTCCAGGAAATCTCGCCGACACAGCTCGCGCTCACCCAGGACGATCGCTGGACGACCTACTTCCTCTACGGGTACGGCAGTCGTACCGACGAGAACTGCGAAGCGTGCCCAGCGACGGAAGCTGCCTTGAAGCTGATACCTGGGATGTCAACCGCGATGTTCTCGATCCTCGCTCCCGGCAAGACGATTCCGCCGCATCGCGGTCCGTACAACGGCGTGCTGCGGTATCACCTCGGTCTGACGATCCCCGATCGAACCGATCAGGTCGGCATCCGCGTCGGCGACGAGACGCGTCGTTGGGCTGCCGGCAAGAGCCTCGTCTTCGACGACACCTTCGAACACGAGGCGTGGAATCACTCCGACGAAGAGCGAGTCGTGCTGTTCGTCGACTTCATCCGACCCATGAAACAGCCGATGAAGATCGTCAACGACCTCGTGCTTGCGGCGTTCCGCCGCACACCGTTCATCACCGAATCGCTCGAGAACCTTCGTGCCTACAACGAACGGAACAGGGAGGCGGACGACTCGACCGAGGTGTGACGCGTCAGGATTCGTCGCGGAGCCTGGCGGCGAGCATCACGACGTTGCGTGCGAACGGGTCGAGTTGGCGACCGGTGAGCCGTTCGGTGACCGCGATGGCCTTGGTGTCGTCGTCGACCAGGCCCGACCAACGGATGTAGCCACCCATGATGCCGACGATACGATCGCCCAGCTCCTCGCCGTGCACGATCAGTTTGGCACCCGCCGCGAGAAGGTCGTCGAGTTCCTTGTAGAACCGCTTGAGCCACAGTTCGAGCTCGTCGCCACGGAACGGACGATGCCGATACGGCGTACTGAGCTCTTCGTAGTTGTGCAAGTTGTGCGGCGCCTGGATGATCGAGATCACGCAGTTGAAACCGTTTTCGCGGATCCAGATGATCTCTTCTTGACGACGGACGCGCCGATGACTGTCGCCGTAGCCTCCGGGACGCTCACAGATCGCGAGCTTGTCTTTCAGGATCCAGGTGAAATGGCGCGGCGTGATGCCGAGCGCCCATTTTCCGCGCAACTTCGGCGGCATCAGCGGCTGGTTTCGAGGTTCAGGTGCGACAACATCCGGGGTTGGAGGTTACCCGCTGCTGGCAACGATGCGGAGCCGCTGATGCGATCGTTCGACCCGAACACCACCCGGAAGCTCGCACGCGACGTGCTCACCCGAGGCCACGGCTCGTACGCGTTCGATCGCGGCAGCGTCGGGCGGATATCCGTCGACCGTGAGCCATCGCCGCAGGGCTCGGCGAGCCAGCACCGGATCGGCCGCTGCCACCGCTTTGGCGTCGGACGGGTCGATCGCCGACGCCAACCCGTCGAGAAACGCTCCCTCGGCACGGAGGATGGTCGCGGTACGAGCCAGAATCGGCGCAATGTCGCGTTCGGCGATCTGGCCGGCCAAGGGGAGCAACTCGTCACGGACCCGGTTACGGCGGAACGACGGGCTGTCGTTGGTCTCGTCGTGGAGCGGCTGCACGCCCAGCTCGGCACACAATTCGTGGGTCTCGGAACGGCGGAGCGCCAAGATCGGTCGTCGATGACCAGGGGTCATGGCGGCAAGCCCATCTGCTCCCGCACCCCGGATCAGGTTGAGCAACACCGTTTCCGCCTGATCGTCGGCGGTGTGCCCGGTCATCACGCCCCGTGGAAGCACCCCGTAACGCGCGGCGCGAGCACGCGCCTCGAGATTCGGACCCGACTCGACGGTCAGCGTGTGCAACTCGAAGGCGACACCGAGCCGGCTCGCGAGCTCCGCCGCAGACAATGCGTCGGCGTCTGCCTTCGCACGGATTCGGTGGTTGACGTGATGAGCCGTCACGATGCAGTTTGCGGCGTCGGCGAGTACGACCAGAGCGACTGAGTCGGGCCCACCGGACAGCGCGCACGCGACGGGCGTGCCGGGTTCAGGGAAAGTACAACGGGCGAGGAGCTCGGAGCGCAGGCTCAGAGTTCGCGCTCGCGATTTCGTTTGCCGGCGGGGTGCTTCAGCGCAGTCACCGATTTGAGGTAGCCGCCGATGAGGCCGATCACAGCGAGACCCGAAACGCCGAGCAGGACGAGGCCGATCCACCAGTGCCAGATGTTCGCTGCGAGCATGCGCCACAGCGTAGCGAGCGGTCGTTCGTGGGGACGATTTTCAGCCGGCCCCGATGACCCGGGTCAGTCAGCGCCGAGGATGCCGTCGCCGTCGAAATCCTGGTCGAAACACTGCTCGATCTTGCTCAGGAGTCCGGGGGGCATCTCGTCGTTGCTGCACTTGCGCCGGATGGCGATCTTCAGATCGACGTGGAACTCGAACGCTCCTTGGCAATCGACGCAGTGCTCGAGGTGTTCGTGGATGTGGGCCCGGGCATCGTCAGAGATGCCGTCGTCGAGAAATGCGTCGAGTTCGCGGAGCGTTTCCTGACAGTCGGCCATCTCAGTCGGTGCCGATGCTCGAGAGGGATTCGTCGGGATGATTCATGATTGCTTCGGTGCGGTCGCCAGGTTGCGTTCGTCCTTGGATTCGGGAGGCTCTGCAATGCCACGTTCGACTGCGTAGTCATACAACGCGCGTTGCATCGCTTTTCTTCCCCGATGCAGCCGAGACATCACCGTGCCGATCGGGATGTCGAGCATTTCGGCGATCTCTTTGTACGCGAATCCGTCCACATCGGCCAGCAACACCGGGATCCGGAAGTTCTCGGGCAGGTTCTCCAACGACGATTTGACCTCGTCGTCGGTGAAGAGATCGAGGAACTGGTCCTCTGCCGACAGACTCAGCGCGGCGGTCTCCATGGAGCCGACGCGCTTGTAGAGGTACAGATCTTCGAGATCACCCAGATCGGTCTCGTCGGGCCGACGCTGCTTGGCTCGATACTTGTTGATGTACGCGTTCGTGAGGATCCGGAAGAGCCAGGCACGCAGGTTGGTCCCGTCCTGAAACGTGTGGAAGCTCCGAAACCCGCGGAGATACGCCTCTTGCACGAGATCTTCCGCGTCGGCTCGGTTCCGCGTCATCCGCAATGCAGCCGAGTACAGCTGTGGCGCGTACTCCATGGCTTGTTCGGCGAAATCCTGCTGGTCGGCCACGAGTGGCGACCCTACTTGCTCGGCCGCTCGCGCGACGTTCGAGTGACCGACGTCGCTACTGCACCTGCAGCGCCGGCTCGTCGACTTCGTCGACTGCGACGGGAGCAGCAGATCCGTGTACGTCGATGAGACGGTCCTTCGAGCGCTCCCACCAGTGGATCGCGGCGCAGAGGGCAGTGAACACGGCGACGGGCAACAGGACACGCGGGTACTGCACGACTTTGTCGACGATGCTCGACGTGCCGAGATCGACCTCGAAGATCCGCTCGATCATCCAGCCGAGGCTGACGAACGCCATGACGACCGAGCCGATCAGGAAGAACGGGCGATACCAGACCGTTCGTCGGAGGAGGAAGAGCCCTGGGAAGACGAGGAGTACGACCACCGATTGCCCGATCTCGATGCCGACGTTGCGGCCCAGGAGCGACACCAGCTGCGTGGTCTTGCTGACCTCGAGATCGGACACCAGTGAGGCGAACCCCATACCGTGAAACAGTCCGAATGCGAACGCGATCGCCCACTCCTTGTTGGCGCCGATCGGTTTCAAGTTGTGGAGCGCAGCGGCGGCGATCGATGCGGCGATGATCGCCTCGACGACTTTCGACGGGGGCAACGGCAAGATGTCGAGGCCGGCCAGTGTGAACGTGATCGAGTGGGCGATCGTGAACATCGAGACGATCTTGAGCACGCGCCACAGCGCCGATCCGAACGTGGCAGTCGGCGACCACTTGGCGAGTGAGAACACGAGCACGGAGGGAAGAAGGAGGACGAGCACGAAGAAGATGTGGTCAGGACCGGTCTTGATGTGATCGAGTCCGAGCGTGACGCTCTGGGAGAAGTTCTTCCATTGGCTCGTCGCCCCCAGATCGACCGTTCGCGTGCGCGATGCGGCATTGAACTGCACCAATGCCTCAGCCTCGTTGTCGAAGACGCCGCGCTTCCAGTCGTTGGCGATGAGCAGCAACCCCGAACGGCCTTCGATCTGGTCGAAGAACGGGTCGAACGTGACGTCGAGCGTCTGCGGAACCTCGATGCCGCCCAGGTCGACGACGAACGGGAGAATCGCGTACTCCCCGTCGGCAACGTCGTAGAACTCCTTCAACGTCTCGAGTCCGTCGAAGTCGAGCGCCCACGTCGTCGACGCTGTCCCGATGGACAGATGCGATTCGGCGTACGACTGGAGTTCTGGAAGTTGCGCCTCCAGCTCGGCACGAATCGCCGCATCGTCGCCGGTGAGGTCGAGACCGAGCACCTCGCGGAGGTCGCTGTAGGGCATCTCGACCTGACCGCGCAGATCGGTCTCGGCGACGTTCAGGTACACGTAGGATTCGTTCCCGGCATGGGCCTGTGACACCTGCGGCGACGCGGCGATCGCAAGCGCGACCAACGCCGAGCAGAAGACGCCTCTGACGAGGCGACGAGCGCTGTTTTTGTTCACGATTGGTTCCCGCCTTCCTTGCCGGTTCTGCGCCGTGCCGGAACCGGACGATCAATTCTCAACAACCTTGCCACGATGTTGCGCTGGATTTCCGACGTGCCGGAGTACGCCAACCCTGCGATGGCATCACGCAGCTCGGCTTCCATTCCACAAGCGTCCGTGTATCCCTCCGCACCGTGCACCCGGATGCCGTCGAGCGCAGACGACACCGCCGTCTCCGAAGCCAACAGCTTTGCGAGCGCCGCTGCCATCGTGACCGAGTCACCTCGATCGAATTTGGCCGCTGCGCTGTAGAGCATGAGTCGAGAAGCCTCGTGTCGGAGTTTCATCTCGACGATTCGATGAGACACCGCCTGGAACGCTCCGATGGGCTGACCGAACTGTTCGCGGCTCCGGGCCCGATCGATCGATCGTTGCAGCACGCGTTCGGTCGAGCCCAGTTGAGCTGCGTACAGGAAAGCGCGCTCGATCTCGACAGCGGCGGTGAAGATGCCACCGCCGGCCCCGGGCGCGCCGAGTACGTCGTCGGCACCCACGACGCAGTTGTCGAGGCGGATCGAACCGAACGGGCAGCTCCGCATACCCATCTTGGGTTCGGCGGCGCCGCGTTCGACACCCGGGCTCGCTGCATCGACGACGAATGCCGTCAGTCCCCAGCGCCCGGCGGACGGGTCGGTCGTGGCGAACACCACCAGCAGGTCACAGACCGGACCGAGCGTCACCCACGCCTTCTCACCGTCGAGTCGGTACGAACCGTCACCGAGCGGCGTGGCGATCGTGGTGATCGCCGACGTATCTGAGCCGGCATGCGGTTCCGACATGGCGAATGCCGCGATCGTGGACCCGTCGCGGAGTCCCGGCAACCACCTCCTGCGCTGTTCGTCGTTGGAAAAACGGGCCAGCGACATCTGACCGGGAAAGACCTGCGAGGCCAACGCGAAGACGGCGCCGTTGTCTTCGCAACCGAGTCCAATGCCCTCGAACGTGAGCATCGCCTCGACACCCGACACGTCCGTGCCTCCATATTCGACGGGCAATGTCAGACCCTGCACCCCGAATTCGGCTGCGCGTTGCCACCGCTCTCGGTGGAAACCTTCGACGCCGTCGGTCAGCACATCTCGCGCCCAGTTCGCTGCCGCGATCTTGCGAGGATGAGAGAGGTCGAGCATCGCGTCGAGCGTCAACTCGCGATCGAACTTCGATCCCGCCGGTTCGCAAACTGCCGCCACACCCGGCAGTCTGACGCATCCCCGGAACGCGTGCCAACACGTTCGCGCTCAGCGAGACTGAACACCCACTGCAGGCCTACGCTGATGTGATGTCGAGAGGCGGAGCTTGGTGATGACGGAGTTCGCGCGCTCCGACCTCGCCGCGCTGGTGCCAGCCGCGGCAGAACAGTGGCCCGAAGAGCTTGCGATCATCGGTGACTCCGAACGACTCACTTGGAGCGACGTGAACCGCCGGACGCGGCGCGTCGCGGCGGCTCTGGTCGACGTCGGCGTCGCGGTCGGCGACCGCGTCGCGGTCGCGAGACCGAAGAACAACCAGTCGTTCGAGGCGGTGCATGCGATCCTGCGCGCCGGCGCGGTGGTGGTACCGATCGACCCGTTGGCGCCACCTGCGGTGGCTCGCCAGATCCTGGCGGACGCCGACGTTGTTGCGCTGATCGGCGACATGCGAACGATCGGCCCGCTCGACCCTTGGACGAGCTCGGACAGCGAACTTCGTTGTGTGATCGCAACGGGATCGGGCGGCGACGATCGGGTACTCGCGTGGGATGCGGTGGTCGGCGGCGAGCACCTCGACGCCGTCGCGCTCCCCGAGGTCGACGCCGACGGGGTTGCCTACATCATCTACACGTCCGGTTCGACGGGTCGCCCGAAGGGAATCGTTCACACCCACCGAAGTGGCCTCGCGTACGCGGTGAACGCCGCTGCATCGCACGAACTGAGTCCGTCGGACCGCGTTGCCGGGATGTCCCCGTTGCATTTCGACATGTCGACGTTCGAGCTGTATGCGGCTCCGCTCGCCGGCTCGTGCGTCGTCACCATGAGCGAACCGCTGCTGCGTTTCGTCGCCAGCTTCACCGAACGGTCCGAGCGCGAGGGCGTCACGATCTGGTACACCGTGCCGTTCTTCCTCCGACAGGTCACCGATCGGGGCGCCGTCGACCAGCGCGACCTTCGCCGGCTCCGGCTCGTGATGTACGGCGGCGAGCCGTATCCGCCAGGAGCGCTGCGAGCGCTGATGGAACTGCTCCCCCGGGTCGAGGTGTCGAACATCTACGGGCCGGCGGAGGTGAACGAGTGCGCCTTCCACACGGTCGACGAGCCGCCCGCCGACGACGAACCGTTACCGATCGGCCGTCCCTGGAACGGCGCAACGGTGCGCGTGGTCGACGAGACCGGCGCCGATGTCGCACTCGGCACGCCCGGCGAACTGCTCGTATCCGCAACGACGGCGATGCGGGAGTACTGGCGGCAGCCCGATCTGACCGAGAGCCGCCTGCATGCACGTGCCGACGGACCGCCGTGGTACGCCACCGGCGACATCGTCACCCAGGATGCCGACGGCCTGCTCTGGTTCCACGGACGGCGCGACCACCAGGTGAAGGTGCGCGGCATCCGGCTCGAACTGGAAGCCATCGAGTCGGTGCTGACCGACGCACCTGGTGTCGCCCACGCCGTGGCGGGACCGGTCGGACCGTCGGGCGACGCCGCCCACATCGCAGCCGTGGTCGTGGCGCTCGATGAATTGCCCATTGATGTCGATGCAATACGTCAGTGGTGCGTCGAGCGGCTCCCGTCGGTCGCTGTACCCCACGACATCAGCGTCAGCCCTGGATTTCCGGCCACCGCGAGCGGCAAGATCGATCGCGCCCGGGTGCGGGCAGAACTGAGTACGACCTGACATGGCGAGGAGCCGACGTGGACCTGCGTAATGACCTGATCGAACTGATCAACACCGAGATCACACTCGATCCGTCGGTGCCCGTGGAGGGCAACACCGACCTCTTGCTCACGGGCCTCGTCGACTCGCTCGGGGTGGTCGAATTGGTCGGTTGGCTCGAGGAGCGGGTCGGCACCGAGATCGACCCGATCGACGTGGTGCTCGAGAACTTCCAGACGGTCGACCAGATGGTCGCATTCGCCAGCCGGATCGAGGTGCGCTGACCGTGCACGGAGATATCACCGCGCAGGACATGCTGCGGCCTGGGGGAGGGCGCCGATCGTGGGACTGACGCGCATTCTGACACCCGCCGACGTCGCGAAGGTCGTTGCCGAAATCGGACTCGATCCATTGCTCGACGAGCTGATCAAACGGTTGACGGACGCCCTGGCGGCCCATGACCCCGACGTGATCGTCACTATCGACCGTGCCGGATTCAACTACGAGAAGCCCGACGTCGGTCTGGTCGAGTGGATGCCCGCCATGGACAACGGCCGCCGCGTCTCCATCAAGACGGTCGGCTACCACCCGACGAACCCGGTCGAGCGCGGCGCTCCCACCATTCAGGCGACAACCTCGCTCTACGACACCATCGACGGCCGCATGATCGCCCTGTGCGAAGCCACGTTCTTGACAGCGCTGCGTACCGGCGCCGCTTCGGCGATCGCCACCGACATCTTGAGCAAGGACGGACCCGTCACGATCGGCATGATCGGATGCGGAGCGCAGGCCGTGACGCAGATCCACGCCATCTCGCGGGTGCGGCCCATCGACCGGGTCATCGCCTACGACGCCAATCCCGATGTCGCGACGACGCTGCGAAATCGGATTCCTCTCGACGACCTTGTCGTCGACGTGATCGACGGCGACCGGATCGTCGAGCTGGCGACGGAATCCGACGTGATCTGTACCGCAACATCGGTGGCGATCGAGAACGGCCCGGTGCTCCCCGACACGGAGTTCCGCCCACACCTCCACGTCAACGCCGTCGGCGCCGACTTCCCCGGGAAGGTCGAGTTGCCCGAATCTGTGCTCAGGCGGGCGCTCGTGTGCCCCGATGTGGTGTCGCAATGCCTGCTCGAAGGTGAGTCGCAGCGGTTGGCCGCCCATGAACTCGGGCCCGACCTGGTCGCCCTGGTCCAGCAACGTCACCAATTCGAGCAGCATCGTCGGTCGCTCACGGTGTTCGACTCGACCGGATGGGCACTCGAGGATCTCATCGCGGCCGAACTGTTGCTCGATCATGCCGAGCGGCTCGGCGTCGGTTTCGAGATCGACCTGCACCCCATCACGCACGACCCGTACGACCCGTACGAGGTGATTCGCGGATGACGTCCACACCTTCGGTCGGCGTCAGCATTCGACAGGGCGTGCCGCCCACGCCCATGCAGCGCGGACTGCTCGCTTCGCAGGGTCGCCATCCGACTGCGCCGTTGCAGAACATGGCCTTGCTCTCGCACTTCGCGGCCGAGGTCGACGTACCCCGACTCATCGCCGCGTTCGAGACGGTCGTTCACGCCTCCGACGTCCTGCGGTCACAGATCGTCGGCGAGGGCGGTGGCGTGTCGGTTCGGGTCCGGGCCGATGCGGAACCGACCGCCGTCGTCGATGTTGCACTTGCAGACGCAGAACAATGGGCGCACGAGCGCGTGAGTGACCCCATCGACGTCAGCCGCTGCGGGTACGACAGCGTGGTGCTGCGCCACGACGACGACAGTGTGTCGTGGTATCTCGCGGTGCATCACGCGATCACCGACGCGACTTCTTCGATGTTGATCTTCGACGCGACGGCGCGGGTCTACGAGGGCGAGCCGATCGAACTCGGGAGCTACTACGACTGGTGGCGCTCGTTCCAGCCCGATGCTCGGGCACAGCGAGCCGAGCAGTTCTGGCGCCAACGTGATCCTGCACCGCGCGTCGGGCGTCTGTACCGATCCGTCGGCCGGCCGACACCGCTGAGCGAACGACTCGCCATCGACCTCACGCCCGATCTGTCCAAGAAAACCGAGACCCGACTCGGAGACGATCTCGCGACGATCTCACCCGACCTGTCGTGGACGACGCTGCTCGTCACCGTGGCGAGCGTCTACCTCCACCGGATGACGGGTGCGGACCGGTTCGCGATCGGGCTGCCTGTCCACAACCGTGGCAACGCCCAGACCCGATCACTGATCGGGCCCCTGATGGAGGTGTTTCCCGTCGACGTCACCGTCGACGTCGACGACACGTTCCGAACGTTGCACCGCAGGGTGAGCCGGTCCGTGATGGCAACCCTGCGCAACGCTCGGCCCGGCACGGCACCGCCGCTGGTCGACTGCGAAGCCGTCGTGAACGTCATCACCCGAGCCGGACACGGTTCGTTCGGCGAAGTGCCGGCACAGACCGAGTGGATCCACGCAGGCGCATCTGACCCGAACCACCTGTTCCGGCTCCAACTGGTCACGTACGGATCAGGGCTCAATCTCCTGCTCGATCTCAATGCGGGCGCCGCCGACCCCACCCATTCGGAGCGTGCTCCCGAGCACGTCCGGGGCATCCTCGAGTCGTTCGTCGACGACCCGGACCAGCCATTGTCGAATCGGTCCATCTGTACGCCCGGCGAACTCGATGAGCTCGCCGAGTGGGGAACCGGGGAAAACCCGGGGCCGGTACCGACCCTGATCGTGGATTCGCTGGCATCGATGTTGCGCGACAACGACGGTGTCGTGCTGGAGCAGAGCGCCGACTCCTTCACCGGACGCGATCTGTGGACCCACGTCGTCGAAGTCGCTGGGTGGCTTCGATCGCAGGGCGTCGGCGCGACGCCTGGCCCCAGCAGGGTCGGTATCGAGATCCCACGCACCACTGATGCCGTCATCGCGATCTTCGCCACGCTGCTTGCCGGCGGCTCGTACGTTCCCCTCGACCCCACGCAACCGGCCGAGCGGCGCGCCCGACTCGCCGAACGCGCCGACTGCGTACTCGTCATGTCCGAGTTGCCGGACGACCACGAGAAACGCAGGGCGCCCAGCTTCGATCCGGCCGCACGGCTGCTCGACGGCGCCGACGAGGCCTACCTGCTGTACACGTCGGGCTCGACCGGCGAACCCAAAGGGGTCCCGATCACGCATGCCGGGCTCGCCCGCTACGTGCAGTTCGCACTCGGCGCATACGTCGAGCCAGGGCATCATCCGGTCGCGCCATTGTTCAGCGCGCTCACCTTCGACCTGACCGTGACGAGTCTGTTCGTTCCGTTGCTCGCCGGTGGGCGACTCGTCGTGGTGCCCGAAGAGGGTTCGCCGGGCATCGCCGCACTGGTGAGCAACAGCGAACTCACGTGGTGTAAGGCGACCCCCTCGCACCTGGAACTCCTGGTACGGCTCGCTCCGGAGTGTCCGCTGCGCACGTTGATCGTCGGCGGCGAGGCGTTCCACGGTCGCCTGGCCAGGCAACTGTGGAGGACCTTCCCCGACGTTCGGATCTTCAACGAGTACGGCCCGACCGAAGCCGTCGTCGGATGCATGATCTACGAAGCGACGCCCGAATCGCTCGGCGACGCTGTCGACGTCCCGATCGGCGCGCCGGCGCCAGGCGTCGTTCTCCGCGTCGTCGATCCCGGCCTTCAACCCGTGCCGATCGGCGCGACCGGTGAGCTGTGCATCAGCCACGACGGCGTCACCAGTGGCTATCTCGGCCCAGACGCCGACGACACACCGTTCGTGCAGTTCGACGGTCGTCGCTGGTACCGGTCCGGTGATGTGGTCCGTCTCGCCGATGCCCACACGCTCGTGTACCACGGTCGCATCGACGAACAGATCAAGGTCGGTGGCATCCGACTCGAACCCACCGAGGTCGAAGAGGCGCTCACCGCACATCCGGCGATCGAACGCGCTGCGGTGCGCGTCTGGACACCGTCGACCACCCGCGCCGAGCACCATTGCGTCCGATGTGGCCTGCCGTCGAACGTGCCCGGTGTGGCGTTCGACGATGACGGCGTGTGCGACACGTGTCATTCGTACGAACGCATCCGGACACAGGCCTCCGACTATTTCCGCACGCTCGACGACCTCGCCGCCATTCGCGACCGGGCCCGGTCAGATCGGCGCGGGAAGTACGACTGCCTCCACCTGCTGAGCGGTGGCAAGGACTCGACGTATGCGCTCTACCAACTCGTCGCGCTCGGGTTCGAGGTGTACTCGATCACCCTCGACAACGGCTACATCTCCGAAGGTGCCAAAGAGAACGTCCGTCGTTCGATCGCCGACCTCGGAATCGACCACGACTTCGTGACGTCGGAGGTGATGGACCAGATCTTCCAGGACTCCCTCGAACGGCACTCGAACGTCTGCAACGGCTGCTACAAGACCATCTACACACTCGCGACCACGCGGGCCGACCAGCTCGGCATCCCGGTGATCGTCACCGGTCTGTCGCGAGGGCAGTTGTTCGAGACCCGACTGATTCCGCAACAGTTCCGAGCCGACCGCTTCGACGCCGACGAAATCGATCACGCTGTGCTGGAAGCACGCAGGGTCTACCACCGGATCGATGACGGCCCGAACCGGCTCCTCGATACGTCGGTGTTCGACGACGACGGCATCTTCGAGCGGGTCAGCTACGTCGACTTCTATCGGTACACCGATGTCGAACTGGCCGAGATGCTGACGTTCCTGACCGAACGCGCGCCATGGGTACGTCCGGCCGACACGGGTCGTTCGACGAACTGCCTCATCAACGCTGCCGGCATTCACAACCACCTCACCGAACAGGGGTTCCACAACTACGCCATCCCGTATGCGTGGGATGTCCGGCTCGGACACAAGACCCGAACCGAAGCGATGGACGAGCTCGACGACGAGCTCGACATGTTCTCGATCGCCGACATGCTCGACCGAGTCGGGCATCAGCCGCGACCTCGCGAGATCCTCACTGGGTGGATCGAACTCCATCCGGATGCCGTCGAGCCTCAGCCGGCCGAGCTCCGGGCATTCCTCGCGGGCCGGCTGCCGAGCCACGCGATTCCGAGTGCATTCGTGGCCGTCGATCAGATCCTGATGACCACGAACGGCAAGATCGACGGCGACTCGCTCCCGGCACCGACCCGCCTGCACCGGCCAGGTCCTGCACTCCACGTGTCACCCACCACACCGACTGAATCGTTGGTGGTCGAGGTCTACGAGCGAATCCTCGGCATCGAGCCGGTCGGCGTGTCCGACGACTTCTTCGCGCTCGGCGGCGACTCGCTGGCCGCTTTGGGCATGGTCGTCGAGCTGAGTGAGCGGTTCGGCGTGGCGATTCGCGAAGCGATCGTCTTCGCCAACACGACACCGCGTGATCTCGCCGCCGCCATCGATGCGGGGGCGGAGTCCGACGGACCGGGCCGGGCCCCGGAGCCGAGGCCGGAAGGCCGGCCGCCCGAGCTGTCCGCCGCAGAGTCGTCGATGCTGTTCGACCACCTGAGCCAACCGGACGATGTGCGGTACAACGTCGGTCACCTGTTCCGGATTCACGGTCGGGTCGACATCGACCGACTGATCGAAGCGGTGCGTCACGTCGTCGCTCGACACGTGCCGCTGCGTTGGACCTTCGTCGAGCCGCGTCGCGAACTCGCCGCGGACGACGCGATCGATGTGTTCGTACGGTCACAGCCGGTCGACTACGACGACCTCCGAGTCGCAATCCGGCGATTCCACCTCCAACCGTTCGACCTCGACCACGGACCATTGGGTCGATGCGTGGTCCAGCCGCTGGAGGACGGAACGCTTGCTGTCGCGCTCATCTTTCACCACATCTCCGTCGACGCCGGCAGCTTCGATCTGATGTGGGGGCAGATCGACAAGGCGTACCGTGGCGAGTCGCTCGGGGAGCTGCCGATCGATTACGCCGATCATGCGTCGTGGCAGGCACATCGCTCCGCCGAACTCGACGTGTGGCCCGGGCTCGACGGTTCGAGCACGACGGCGCACGTCGATTTCGGGTCGTTCGCACTCGACACGCCGAGCGGCTACATCGAACGGCACAGCTCGTTGAGCGCAGCCGAGCTCCGCGCCGGACCCGGCGCAACGCCCTACGCCACATTGCTCGCCGCGCTGGCGGTCGTGCTACGCCGCCACGCCGACGGCGACGACATCGGGATCGGCCTCACGGTGTCGTCGAGGGAGCACGCACTTTCGGAACAGCTCGTCGGATTGTTCCTGAACACCGTGCCGACGAGGGTTCGCGTCGATCCGGCAGCCACCTTCGCCGACGTCGCAGCTCGATCGAACGAGGCGGTCGCGGCTGCGCTCGCAGCTCGAACGATTCCGCTGTCGCGCATCGTGGCCGAGCGTCGCCGACGCGACCTTCCACTCCCCGATACGTCGATCCTGTTGGCGCTCGAGGACTGGGCGCCCGCGCAGCTCGGTGCGCTGCCGGTCGATCACGAGGTGCTCGCCACCGGTTCGCCTGTCGCCGACGCGACATTCTTCGTGCAGATCCACGGCGACAGATTGAAGATCTCGATCGAGCACCGCGGTGAACGCATCGATTCGGCAACCGCAGAACGTCTGCTCGACGACTTCGAGGCGACGGTCGCAGACTCGGTGGTTCGCCCGCGCGGTCGGGCGCTCGATGTTGCGCCGAGTGACTCGATCGAGGCCGCGGCCGTCCACGGACCAGACCTGCCCGCAGACGATCGACTGCTCCACGAACTGATCGCCGAGCAGATTGCTCGCGACCCGGCACACCCTGCTGTTCGGCTCGCCGACGAGGTCCTGACCTACGGCGAACTCGATCGGCGGGCCAATCAACTCGCTGTGGCGCTGCGCGCGCGAGGCGCCGATGCCGGCTCGTTTGTGGGGATCTGCGTCGGGCGCAGCGTCGGGTTGATCGTGTCGATCCTCGGCGTGCTCCGTTCAGGCGCGGCCTACGTCCCGATCGATCCCGCCTACCCCGCCGAGCGAATCGATTTCATCGTCGACGACGCGCAACTGACCCTCGTCGTGACCGCCGGGTCCGTCGATCACCTTCCAGCGCACATCGATGTGGTCGATCTCGCCCACGTCGGCGACGGCCCCGACGCCGCCCCGAGCGTCGTCCAGTCCGCCGATGACATCGCCTACGTCATCCACACCTCCGGGTCGACCGGGCGCCCGAAGGGTGTACCGGTGCGGCATCGCAACATCGTTGCGTCCACCACGGCACGCGATGCCGTCTACCCGAACCCGGTCGAACGTTTCCTCCTGCTGTCGTCATTCGCGTTCGACAGTTCGATGGTCGGCATCTTCTGGACGCTATGCACCGGCGGCACCCTCGTGCTTCCGTCCACCGAGGAGCACGACGACGTGCTTCGACTCGTCGAACTCGTCGAGCGACGCCGAGTCACGCACATACTCGCGCTGCCGTCGCTCTACCGACTCATGGCAACCGAGGCCCGACCTGCCCAGCTCTCGTCACTGAACACGGTGATCGTGGCCGGGGAGGCGTGCCGACCCGACGTGGTCGAGGCACATCGCGCGTGTTGCCCACGAGCCCTGCTGTCGAACGAGTACGGACCCACCGAGGGCACGGTGTGGAGTCACGCGTTCATCGTCGATGAGCAGTACCGAAGCGGCCCGGTTCCGATCGGCACCCCGATACCAGGGACCGTCCACGTCGTACTCGACCGGAACGGTCGTCCCGTGCCCGACGGCGAAGCCGGCGAGCTGTACCTCGGCGGGCGCGGCATCGCAGCCGGGTACCTCCGCCGCGACGATCTGACGGCCGAACGTTTCGTGCAGCTCGACGCAGGTTCGAAGGCCGGACACGACGACATCTGGTACCGCACTGGCGATCTGGTTCGGGCAGACTCACAGGGTCGGTTGACATTTCTGGGGCGCGTCGACCAGCAAGTGAAGGTGCGCGGGTTCAGGATCGAGCCCGGCGAGGTCGAGGCCGTTCTGCTCACGAGTCCGCTCGTCGACGACATCGCCGTCGATGCCCGCGACGTCGCCGGGCGCTCGCACCTCACCGCTTGGTTCGTGAGCGATGAGACGCCGACTGCCGCGGGCCTCCGGGACCACGTCGCTGCGCAACTCCCGTCGCACATGGTACCGACGTTCTTCGTTGACGTCGACGAGATCCCGTTACTGCCGAACGGAAAGACCGACCGCGCTGCGCTCCCCGACCCGGAAGTCGGCGCGCCGGGTGGCGAGACCGGCGCCGTCGAGCCGAGGCAACAGCTGTTGGCCGACATCTGGGCCGACGTGCTCGGCGTCGAGTCGGTTCTACCTGATGACAACTTCTTCGATCTCGGCGGAGACTCGATCATCAGTCTCCAGATCGTGGCCCGCGCTCGCCGCGCCGGAATCGAGTTGCGCCCCCGAGACGTGTTCGACCATCAGACCGTCCGCGAACTCGTCGAAGTTGCCGCGTCGCCGGCACCGACGACGATCGAGACCGGCCCGGTCAGCGGCGAGGTGCCACTCACCCCGATCCAGCACTGGTTCTTCGAGCAGGCATTCGTCGAATCGAACCATTGGAATCAGTCGATGTGGCTCGACCTCGACCCGAACACCGACGTCGACGTGCTCGGGGACGCGTTGGCTGTTGTCTGCGAACATCACGATCAACTCCGGGCCGCCTTCGACGTCCAGCCGAGTTGTGTCCGTCAACGGATTCTCGAAACGCCGGTTCCGCCCCACGTCGAAGTCGTCGATCTCGGCGATTCGGCAGCAGAACTCGATCAGCAAGCGTCGACCGTCGAAGGTTCGCTCGACATCGGCGCCGGACGCAATGTCGCTTTGCTGGTGTGCACCACCGACGGTCGACCGACGCGGTTGCTCGTGACCGTGCACCATCTCGTGGTCGACGGCGTCTCGTGGTCACCGATGCTCGAGGACTGGGCCGCTGCCTACGCTGCTCTGGTCGCAGGCGACGTGCCCCGCCTACCGCCACGCTCGACGTCGTTCCAGTCGTGGTCGCGAGCGCTGTCCGGAGCCGCCGACGACGCCCGGTTCGCTGGCAGCCGCTCGTTCTGGGACGCCACGGTCGCCGACAGCGACGAAGCTCGCGTGCTGCGAAGGTCGGCGGCGAACACAGAGGGGTCGGCGCGATCGGTCATCCGATCGCTCGACGCCGACGAGACCGCTCAGCTCCTTCGATCGACCGGCGCATCGAATGTCGACGCGGTCACCGTCGAAGACCTCTTGCTCACCGCAGCGACCGTCGCCGTGCCGCCACGACTCGGTCAGTCACGTTTCACTGCCGTGCTCGAAGGGCATGGCCGCGAAGAGCTCGTCGACGAGTCGGCCGACATCAGCCGCACCGTCGGCTGGTTCACGAGCCAGTTTCCGATCACCCTCGCCGTGTCCGACCCCGCCGACCTGGACCGTTGCCTCGGCGAGGTTCGAACCCAGCTGCGCGGAATTCCCGAGCGAGGCATTGCGTTCGGCATCGAGCGCTATCTCGCTGCCGACTCACCGCTGCGATCCGTGGACTTTCCGACCACGGCGTTCAATTACCTCGGACAACTCGACCGCAACTTCCCCGTCTCGACGCCGTTCGCTGCAGTCCGCGAGCTCGGTGGCGCGATCGACCCGGCGAATCGCCGGTCGCATCTCCTCGGGCTGCTGTGCGTCATCCACCATGGCCGGCTCGTCGTCACCGTCGACCATCTTCCCGATCATCTTCCCGACGGTGAGGCAGCGGCGCTTGCCGACGATCTGATCCGCGTCGTTCGGTCACTGATCGACCGATCACCGGCTGCGAAGAACGCAACCGGAGCACTCGCCGAGTTCGATCTCGTCGATCTGAGCGAGTCGGACGCGTCACAGCTCTCCTCACTCCTCGACCAGCTCGACGACTGACCACCCGCCGCTCGGCGACGACACCAAGCCAGAGGCGCGTCGAGCCAAGATTCGGAACTGCCGACGCGAGCCATGCGACAATGCAGCATGGGGAACGGCGCGGTCGAAGCGAGAGACGTCTCCGACCCGACGCCGACGCCGACACCGACGCGGAGCATCACCGATCGGCTTCGGGAACTGGGCGGAATCGTTCCACCGATCGTCGCGCTGCTCGCCGTGTACATGGTGATCGACCGATTGGTACTGCGACTCACCAATCTGGAGGCGGCGGGTTACGGCGAGCCGCTGCTCGTGCTCGAACTCGTGCGGCAGCGATGGATCATCGTCGTCCCACTGGTTGTGGTGGCCGCGGCGGCGGCCTGGATGACGAAGTCGTTCGGTCCGCCGTGGCCGACGCTCGAGCGCGGCTGGTCGCTGGCCGTGCCCGTGGGCGTGGCGATCGCCACGCTCACGTGGGCGTTCTCGTTCTACGAGTACAACCTGTACTTCGATCGCGGGCACATGTTCGACCGGGTGTTGTTGATGGCGTGCGCAATTCTCGCTGTGTGGCGACCGATCTTCGTCATCCCGTGGCTTGCGCTGCTCGCGATGATTCTCCAGCAGTTCCACTATCCGATCGGTGGGTTCTCGCTGAGCGAGCCCTGGCAGTTGGGCAGGGTCGTCGAACTGTTCGTGGC
>JBBKWQ010000379.1:0-4104 GCA_037969115.1 Ilumatobacteraceae bacterium | reverse complement strand
GTCGCGAAGGAAGTTCGTGAGCTGGAACGCATTGCCGAGGTCGTGGGCGTAGGGCATCGCCGCCGCAAGGTCGTGGGGTTCGAGGATCGGCAACATCATCTCACCGATCACCGCCGCCGAGCCATCCATGTAGGCGAGGAGGTCAGACCATGTGTCGTACGTGGCGATGCTCAGGTCCATCTGCATCGATCGGAGGAATCGGCTGAATGCCACAGGGTCGATGTCGAACGCTCGCACGGTATGGACGACGGCCTTCAGGACCGGGTCGTCGGAACCTCCGTTGCGGAGATCGGCGAAGAACCGTTCGCCGAAGTCGTGCAACGCTTGCTCGCGCTCGGCGACAGGAACGTCGTGGCCACCGCGCGATTCGAGCTCGTCGACGATGTCATCCGCGTAGCGGGCGAAGGCATAGAGCGCGTGCACGTGGTGCCGCTTTATCCGCGGCAGCACCATCGTCGACCAGTAGTAGGTCGTCCCGTGGCGTCGATTGAACTCTCGGCACAACTCGTACGACTCGTCGAGCGTCACCGGCCCGACCGGCATCAAATGGGTGGTGGGCGTCGGTGTGCGACGACGGGACAGTTGCGACATCACCAGCGAAAGACCTGTGTGTCGAGCCCGTACTGCACCACGCGCTCGGCCGCGAGCTTGCCCGACAACAAGACCATCGGAACGCCGACGCCGGGCACGGTCGACGAGCCGGTGAACACGAGGCCGGGCACGCGCTTGTCGACGTTGTTCGGCCGGAGCGGGCCGGTCTGGCGGAGCGTGTGTGCGAGGGCGAACGGCGTGCCACGGGCCATTCCCATCCGCTGCCAGTCGAGTGGGTCGTAGACGCGCTCGATCACGACGTCGGTCGAGTACCCCAATGACGCAACGCGGCTGCGGAGATCGCTCGTGATCCGGTCACGTTCCTTCGACCAGTCGATCTTTCCGTCGAGGTTCGGGGTCGGCTCGAGGACGAACATCGACGTGCAGCCCGGCGGCGCGAGCGCGGGGTCGTCGATCGACTGGAGTGAGACCAGTATCGACGGATCGGGCATGCGCACGCCATCGTGGATGAGAGCCTTGAACGAGCCGTCCCAGTCGTCTCCGAAGTGGATGTTGTGGTGCGCCGCTCCGGCCGGTGGTGAGCCGTTGACCCCTGCGACCCACAACAGGCACGAAGGCGAGTACCGGCCGCGCCGGGCGACTCGCGGCGCATCGACACCGCCGACCAGCGTGCGATACGCCACCGGCAGATCGACGTTGCACACGACAGCGTCGGCAGGGTAGCGATCGGAATCGCCGACCTCGACGCCGGTGACCGCACCATCGCCGCCGCGCAGGATGCGCGTGACCGGCCGGTCGTAGTGGATCGTCACACCGGCCTCACCGACCGCTTTCGCGAGTCCGGACGCCATCTGGTGCATTCCGCCTTCGGGGACGAAGACGCCCTCGACCGTATCCATGTACGTGATGACCGCGTACAAAGCGAGCGCCTCGTACGGAGCGAGGCCCGCGTACATCGACTGGAAACTGAAGATGCGTTGGAGCCGCTCGTCCTGGAAGAACGACGCCACTTTCTTCCCGAGTCTGCCCAGTCCGCCGAGCTGCACCAGCTGGAGCGCCGCGCGCCACGGCTTGATGAGATCGAGTACCGAGTCGAAGTTGGTATCGATGAAATGTGACATCTCGACGCGATAGAGCTGCTCGAGCCAATCGCTGAACCGGCCGAACGCGGCGGCTTCGGTGGCGTTCGCGAACTGCCGGATTTCGTCGGTCATCGCCTCGCGCCCGTGCCGGACCATCAACGTCGACCCGTCGGCGAAGACGGCGCGGTACATCGGGTCGACCCGCTTGATGGTGACGAAGTCGGCCATCTCTGCGCCGGCAGCGGCGAACGTGTCGGCGAGCAGATTCGGCATCGTGAGCACGGTCGGTCCGTTGTCGAGGTGGAATCCGCTGCCGACGACGGCGCCGGCGCGACCGCCTGGGACCGAGTCGCGTTCGAGCACAGTCACTTCATGACCCGAACGGCTGAGGTGGGCCGCGGCCGAGAGCCCGCCGAGACCGGCGCCGATGACGACGACTCGCATCAGGTGTCTCGCTGTGAGACGAACGCCGCGAGCGCGATGAGTTCGTCGCGCGCCTGTTCGGTGATCGATGCCCGGCCGATGGCCGCTACCGCAGTGTCGGCCAACGACGAGATCGTCGACTCGATGTCGGCGAGCGCGCCCGTGTCGACGATCACCTGCTGGATCCGTGCGACGTCGTCGTCGCTCAGATGTGTGGCGCCGACCTGCCGCAGCACACGGAGTTGTGCCTCGTCGGCCCTGGCGACGGCTCGTGCCAGGAGTGGCGTCGGCTTGGCCTCGCGCAGGTCGCCGCCGACCGGTTTGCCCGTGCGCACGGGGTCGCCGAACGCGCCCATCACATCGTCACGCATCTGGAACGCATCGCCCAGCGGAAGTCCGTATTCGCTGAGCTGCTGCCGCAGTTCAGCGGATCGCTCCGGCGCCGCCAGAACCGCACCGAGATGCAGCGGGCGCTCGATGGTGTACTTGCCGCTCTTGAATCGGCAGATGCGAGCCGCTTTGGCTTCGTCACGATTTCGCTGAACCGAGCCGAGGATGTCGAGCACCTGTCCGGCATTCAGTTCGACGCGGAGCTCGTTCCAGATGGCCCAGGCGTCACGCGATGCCTCGGCGAGCAGCCGATCGGCGTACACGAACGCCAGATCGCCGATGAGTATCGCCATCCCGTCGCCGAAGCGCCGAGATTCGCCCGCCCATCCCTCGTGTTCGTGGCGAGCCTGATAGATGGTGTGCGTCGTGGGGGCGCCACGTCGAGTCGGCGCGTCGTCCATGACATCGTCGTGGAACAGAGCGAACGCGTGCATGAGCTCGAAGGCCGCGCCGGCATCGACGATCAGATCGTCGTCGGCGTCTCCACCGGCGCCGACGTAACCCCAGAGGCAGAATGCCGGCCTGAGGCGCTTGCCGCCCGCCAGCACCAACCGCTTGATCTCATCGATCGGTTCTCCGAGATCAGGGTCGACCGCTGTCCAGCGCTCACGTTCTTCGTCGAGCAACAACTCCAGTCGTTCGCCGACGCGCTTGGCGACGATCGCGAGGCTCTGTGGCGCGGCGGTCTGCACGATCTGGAGGCTAGGACCGATTCGGTGGGCTTGCGTCGTTCTGCTCGGACATCGCATCGAGGTCGGCGATCACCTCGTCGATACGGATCCGCGCGGTATTGATCCGGTCGCGACACACGGCGATGAGCGTCGCGGCTCGGGCCACACGATCGGCGAGTCGGTCGACATCGACATCGGAACCCTCCAGCTCGCGCAGGATGCCATCGAGCTCGTCGAGTGCGGTGGCGTAGCCGGGTTCTTCGCCGGCGGGGTCGTTGGATTCGGTCATGACAGGGTCCCTGGTTCGTGAGATGTGGCGGCCGCGTCTTCGACGCGGCTCGTCACTCGGCCGTCGACAAGTTGTGTTTCGAGCAGTGTGCCCGGCTGCACGTCGGCCCGCGAACGAACGATGCGGCCATCGGATCGACGTGTGATCGACCAACCTCGTGCCAGCAGGTGGGCGGGATCGACTGCGGCGACCCGCGCTTCGAGTGCGTCGAGTCGGTGCGCTTCGGCGTCGAGTTGCGGCACGGGCCGGGCGACGAGACGTTGCCCCGCGAGCGAGATCTTCGAATCGGCAGCGAGCAGCGCTGCGGGAGCCTGGTTCCGCAGTCGGTCGACGCGCGTGTTGAGTCGCTCGTCGGCGCGCTCTACGGCGGCGTGGGTACGGCGAGCAATGCGATGGGCACGATCCGACAGGTCCGTGGTGGTGCCGACGATTCGTCGTTCCGATATCGCCACGATGGCTCTCCACGCTGTCTCGGATCGTGACAAGTACTCACGGACCGCATCGACGAGCGACGCGGCACAGGCTGTGGGCGTCTTCCATGCGGTGTGCGCCACTTCGTCGGCGACACTGCGGTCGACTTCGTGGCCGAGCCCGGTGAACACCGCGACCGAACTGGTGGCAATGGCGACGGCAATCTCTTCGGCATCGAACGTGGCCAACTCATTGCGTGCGCCGCCACCACGGATCACGACGATCA
>JBBKWQ010000378.1:0-3684 GCA_037969115.1 Ilumatobacteraceae bacterium | reverse complement strand
ATCCAGGCGCCGTTGTCGTCTGCGATGCGCATCTGGAGGATCCGACCGTCGCCGTCGATGTCCTCGACGTGCAGCCCCGGCCACTCGTGCCCATCGGTCCACGGCCACGAACGGGTGCTCGAACGGCGGAACTTCGGGGAGTCGGCGAGCACCCATTCCGCACCGTCCGGGTTCACCCGAGGGACGATGTAGAACGTGCAGGTCTGCAGCGCACGGGTCACCGTGTCGTCGGTGCCGAAGCCGGTGACGAGCCGCTCGATGAGGTGGCAGGCAGCGACGGTCGCAGTGAGCTCGACGGCATGGATGCTGGCGTCGATCCACATTGCCGGCTTCGTGTCGTGCGCCCCGGTCGAGGAATCGGTGACGGTGACGATCCGAAGGTGGCGGCCCTCGTGCGAGGTGCCATACGACTCGATGCTCACGAGCCCCGGGTGGGCGGCAGCGATGTCATCGAGCCACGTGCTCAGTTCGTCGTAGCGAAGAAACCGATCGAATTCGTACTCCATCTCTGAAAGGTACCGCCGAGCATCGCACCGCTCCCTTTGTGCCGAGCCAGCCTCGGTCTGCGTTTTTGTGACCGAATGTGCGGGATTCCTCGCCTTCGGTCACACAAACCCAAGACGTGCAGCCCGGCGAGATGGCCGCCGATCGTGTGGGAAACTGACCCATGAACGTCGAGCAGATCGCACTGCCGATCATCCGAGCGATCGGGAAGCGGCCACGGCTGTCCAAGCAGCTGTTCCGGTTCGCCAAGTGGGGTGATCCGTACGCACCTGCACGATTCAGCTACCCGTATCCGATCTACGAGCGGATGGGCGCCGATGGACCTTGCGTGTACAGCCGCCCGTACCAGCAATGGTTCGTATCGGGCAACGACGAAGTGCTTGCCGTGCTGCGCTCACCGAATGCGAGCACCGAGGCGCTCGCCCACCGGATGCTCGGTGTGTCGCCGTACACGAAGCTCTCCGACACCGCTGTCGAAAACTTCCGAATGTGGCTCCTTCTCACCGATCCCCCCGTCCACTCGCAATTACGAGGTGCCGTCAGCCGCGCCTTCACGCCGAAGCGGATCGCCGAGCGAGAGCCAGAGATCCGCGAGATCGCCGACGAGTTGCTTCGCGAGATCGCCGACGACCCAGCCCCGGACGTCGTTCCAGGGTTCACGGCGGCACTGCCCATCTTTGCGATCGCTGCGCTGCTGGGCCTGCCGACCGAGCGTTGGAACTGGCTTCGCACGTCGTCGGCTCAGGTCGGCAGCATGTTGGAAGCGCTCGATGCGTTCGATCACCACGAGATGAACCGGTGCTTCGACGAACTCCGGTCGACGTTCACGGAGTTGATCACGCAACGGCGAGCCGCCCCTCGAGACGACCTCATCTCGGCGCTGGTCGCCGACGAGAGCGAGTTGACCGACGCCGAAGTGATCTCGATGATCACCGTGCTGATGGTCGCGGGACACGAAACGACGACCGGCGTCTTGGGCAACAGCATCGTCGCACTGGCCAACCACACCGAACAACGCGAGTGGCTCCGATGCCACCCCGAAATGATCGGCAACGCCGTCGAAGAGCTGCTGCGCTACGACACGACGGCACAATTCAGCGGGAGGAACACGACCGGACCGATCGCGGTCGGCGATGTCACGATCCCGGGCGGGTCGAACGTCGCTCTCAACTTGGGGAGTGCCAATCGCGACAAGCGACGCTGGCAGGATGCCGACGAGCTCCGCCTCGACCGACCCGACCCGAAGTCGGTCTCGTTCGGTCACGGCATCCACCACTGCCTCGGCGCGGCGCTCGCACGTCTCGAGATGCGCATCGCGATCCCTGCGTTTCTCGATGCGTTCGGCGACTACACCATCGACCCCGACGGCATCGAGTGGCGGCGTTCACACACGTTGCGCGGGCCGACGCGTCTCATCGTGCACCGGGGTCCCCGCATCCGATGAGTCAGCCTGTGGAGGCGGACACGAGTACGTCGACTCGTTCGGAACCCGCAACCTCTCGGCAGCTGGCGGGCTTGCAAGGTACTGGCGGGGCTACCGTCGCTCCATGGGTTCCGAAGCTGGCACGATCGACGCGGTCGAGCGGCCGGCGACCGTCGGATCATTGACTGCTGAGCTGTCGGGCGCCGGCCTCGCTGGTGAGATCACCATCGTGCACTCGTCGTTGTCGTCACTGGGCTGGGTCGCCGGCGGAGCGCAAGCCGTCGTCGAGGCGCTGTTGGCGGCGGCGGGCCCGTCCGCCACGTTGGTGATGCCGACCCAGACCGGTCAGCTGAGTGACCCCGCCGCATGGGGCGATCCGCCCGTTCCTGCCGAGTGGATTCACGCGATTCGCGACGGATTGCCCACTTACGACTCGGACCTGACGCCGACCCGTTCGATGGGAGCGATCGTCGAGTGTTTCCGATCGCACCCCGAAACGGTGCGCAGCGCCCACCCGCTCGTGTCGTTCGCAGCGAACGGTCCGCTCGCTCGACGAATCGTCGAGCCGCACGCCCTGACGCCCGCGTTCGGTGAGCCCTCACCGCTGGGACGGCTGTACGACCTGGATGCTCAGGTACTGCTGCTCGGCGTCGACCATGGGATCAACACGTCGCTCCATCTGGCCGAGCACCGAGCCGACTGGACCGACAAGGCGAGCGTCCAAACGGGCGCTCCGATGATCGTCGACGGCAAACGGCAATGGGTGACCGAGTCAGACCTCGACGTCGATGAGTCCGATTTCATTGCGATCGGCGACGCGTTCGCGGCGTCAGGAGGCGAGCGTTCGTTTGCGGTCGCGAACGCCACCGCCCGACGGTGTCGAGTTCGGGCAATCGTCGATTATTCGGCCAGCTGGATGTCCCGGCACCGTCCCGGTTCGCTGCACGATTGACGTCCGCAAGGTGTGCTCAAATAGCTCACCGTCCACGGCGGCGAGCGCCTCGAGCGCCCCGGCCAACGCTCAATCGATCAATGACAACCATCGCGACCCGACCTCCAAGACCTCAGAGCGACAGCCGTCCAGGACGGTCACTTCGGGTGCTCCTGACTGTGTTGTTGGCCGGCGGGGCACTGCTCAGCACTGGCCAACCAGCCGCAGCCTCGCCGACCACCGGCCCAGCAGCTCTCGAACGGGCATCGACGGGCGAGTTACGTGCGGGGGAATCGCTGAGAGTCAAGGTCGCTGGCGCCGAGGGTGCGAAGACCGTCATCGGTCAACTCACGGTCGCTGACGCACAGACACGCGGGTACATCACGGCCTACGCATGCGATAGCGGGCTGCCAACCGGCGCCCTCGGCGAGGTCGCCCGCTCTGACTTGAACTTCGATGGCACGATCAACCCGATCGCATCAAACCGGCTGTTCGTGCAGGCCGATGCAGCAGGCGACGTCTGTTTCTACACATCGGCGCAGGTCGAGATGATCGTCGACATCAACGCCGTCAGCTTCGACACAGGGGTGACCTCCTTCCCCAACCGGAGAACCGACACGCGTACCCGCACGAGCTCGCCGTCTGCCGGTGACGTGTTGCGCGTCACCGTGAAAGGCGCCGAAGGCGCGAAGACCGTGATCGGGCAGCTCACCGTGGCGCAAGCCGACACCCGCGGGTTCGTCACTGCCTACGGCTGCGACGACGGGCTACCCCGGGACGATCGAGGGCGGGTCGTTCGCTCAGACCTGAACTACGACGGGCAGGT
>JBBKWQ010000377.1:0-5622 GCA_037969115.1 Ilumatobacteraceae bacterium | reverse complement strand
ACTACCAGCTGCACGCCGCCGGGGCCACCTTCGCCGGCCGTGACATCTTCGGGCCGGCGGCGGCTCACATCTGCAACGGAATCGACCTGAGCGAATTCGGAGCCGAAATCGACCCCGTCCTCCTCCTGCCCGGCATGGTTCCGTTGCCCCGCGAGGATGACGATGCGCTCGTCGCCGAGGTGCTGTGGATCGACCGATTCGGCAATTGTCAGTTGAACGTCGGCCCCGACGACCTCCCCGACGACTGGGGAGATCACATCCAGATCGACATCGGCACGCCGACGCGTCCGAACGGCATCACGGTCCGCAGCGCTGTCCGGTCAGCGAACTTCGCCGACATCGCCGGCGGGGGCGTCGGCCTCGTGCTCGATTCATACGGCATGTTGGCCTTGTGTCTCGATCAGCGATCGGCTGCCGACGAACTCGACATCTCCGCCGGCGACCAGGTGGCGCTCACACCGCTTTCCGGCGGCGAGGGGCGAACGGATGTGACCACGACCGTTCATCTGGGTCCGACCGTCACTCGGTAGCCTGCCATCCATGCGGCCCGCCACCACCCTCACGCTCGCTCTGCTGCTTGCTGCGATCCTGATCGCCGGGTTGATTTCGCTGATCCGCCTGTAGCGCGGTCGGGTTCGACCGGGCGGCGACGAACCGCGACGGGTATCATTCCGGCATGGGGGAAACGGTGGACATCTCGAGTTTCGCAGCACCGATCACCGGCGAGCCGATGAACCTGGCGCACATGATCGAGCCCCACGAAAACGAGCGTGTTGCGCTGATCGTGCAGAACCAGCCCGTGACCTTCGGCGACTTGCGAGCACAGGTCGACGGTCTGCGTGGTGGACTCGTCGGGCTCGGGGTTCGACCCGGCGATCACGTGGCGCTCATCTGCGGAAACGGCATGCACTTCGTGGTCTCATACCTGGCCGTGCTGGGCGCCGGTGCCGTGGCGATTCCGCTCAATCCCGCCAGTCCGGCGCGAGAGCTCGAGCGAGAGATGTCGAAGGTCCGTCCGACCACCGTCATCGTCGGTCCGCAGGGCGCCGACGGATGGGCGCGCGTCGACCGGACCATCGTGCCGTCGGTCACGAATGTCGTCTGCCACGACGGTTCATGTGGTTTCAACTACGAAGACCTCGTCGTTTCGGAACCGCAGCCGATCGTCGACGTCGATCCTGATTCCGTCGCCGTCATGATGTTCACCAGCGGTACCGCGGGCGCGCCGAAGGCCGCGATGTTGACTCATCGCAACCTCCGTTCGAATTTGTTGCAGGGGCTGTCGCTGCCCACGCACATCCACGGCGACGACGTGGTGTACGGGGTGCTTCCGTTGTTCCACATCTTCGGGCTCAACGTGATGTTGGGAATGTCGCTCACGGTCGGCGCCACCCTCGTGCTCGTCCAACGCTTCGATCCGGCCACCGCGGCCGACACCATCGTGCGTCGCGGTGTCACCGTGATGCCCGGAGCGCCCCCGATCTGGGTGGCATTCGCCCACTTCGACGAGCTACCGGCCGACACGTTCGCTTCGGTCCGCTCTGCATTGTCGGGCGCGTCCAAGCTGAGCACGGCGGTGTCGCAACGCTGCTTCGAGCGGTTCGGCATCGTCATTGCCGAGGGGTACGGTCTCACCGAGGCCTCGCCGGTGGTCACCAGTTCGTCGGGGGTTGGTCCCAACTTCGGCTCGGTCGGTCGTTCACTCACCGGTGTCGCCGTCCGCGTCGTCGATGCGAACGACGAAGATGTCGTGGTCGGCGACACCGGCGAGGTGCAGGTCAAGGGACCGAACGTGTTCCTCGGTTACTTCGAAGATCCCGAAGCCACTGCTCGCGTGCTCGGAGCCGACGGCTGGTTGCACACCGGCGACCTCGCCATCGTCGGTGATGACGGCCTGCTCTATCTCGTCGACCGGGCAAAGGACCTCATCATCGTGTCGGGCTTCAACGTCTTCCCGGCCGAAGTCGAAGACGTGTTGAACCTGCACGCTGCCGTCGCCGAGGTCGGCGTCGTCGGCGTGGCGCACCCGCACACCGGCGAGGCCGTGAAGGCATTCGTCCGCCTCGAAGACAGCGCGATCGTCGACGAGGAGACCCTCATCGAGCACTGCCGTAATCACTTGGCGCGTTACAAGTGCCCGTCGAAGATCCTGTTCGTCGACGAGCTGCCGCGCAACGTCAGCGGCAAGCTCATCAGGCGTGAGCTCGACGCAACGTTGCTCGGAAACTGAGCACGTCGCCCGACGCACGAGCTCCGGCGCACGGCGTCGGCCGCTGCACCGTTCGGCTGCGTCGACGTGGTTTGTGAAAACGTGCACGAGCGCCGTAACCTGAACGGTGATGTCCCCTCATCGAACACGTCGACGAATTCCGGAAGCGACGGTTGCCCGACTTCCTGAATACCTCCAGATCCTGATCGAACAGTCCGGCGTGGGAATCTCGAACATCTCCTCGGAAGGACTCGCGGAGCTTGCCGGCGTCAACGCTGCGAAGGTTCGCAAAGACCTCAGCTACCTCGGCAGCTATGGCACGCGGGGTGTTGGCTACGAGGTGGACTACCTCGTCTTCCAGATCCGACGCGAACTCGGTCTCGATCACGACTGGCCCGTCATCGTCGTCGGCGCGGGCAACCTCGGTCAGGCCCTGTCGGGGTACGGGGGCTTCAGCGAGCGTGGGTTCCCCATCGCCGGAATCGTCGATGTCGATCCCGACAAGATCGACACGGTGGTCGGTGGCGCACGAGTCCGCCACATCGACGAGCTCGAGAAGATCGTGCGCTCGAAGAACCTCTCCATCGGGGTCATCGCCACACCTCCGTCGGCAGCCCAGGATGCGGCCGATCGGCTGGTGAAAGCCGGCGTCACGAGCATCTTGAACTTCGCTCCGGTCGTCCTCACGCTGCCGGCCGGCATCACCGTTCGCAAGGTCGATCTCGCGGTCGAACTCCAGATCCTGAGCTATCACGAGCAGCGGCGAGCGTCGGCGCCTCGGAGTGGCGGTCTTCACGCCATTCCGAGCGAGCCGACTCGCGGTGCGAGCGCGTAAGGTACGGAGCGCATGTCCATCCTCGTCATCGGTGTCAATCATCGCAGCGGACCGCTCAGTGTTCTCGAGCGGGTCACACTGGCCACCGACGACGTCTCCAAGGCTGTTGCCGGCCTTGCCGACCGTGACAACGTGCGTGAGGTCGCGGTTCTCAGCACCTGCAACCGCACCGAGATCTACGCGGTCACGGAGAAGTTCCACGGTGCGTATGCGGATATTCGTGACTTCCTGTGCAGCGTCGGCGACATCTCTCCGGATGAACTACACCCCCATCTGTATGCCCAACATGACGATGCCGCGGTGGTGCATCTCTTCGAGGTGGCAGCCGGACTCGACTCGGCAGTGCTCGGCGAGAGCGAGATCCTCGGCCAGGTGCGCACGGCGTGGGAAGTCGCACAGGCAGAGGGCGGAGCGCGGACCACGCTCAACCTGCTCTTCCGTCACGCACTGAGCGTCGGGAAGCGAGCGCGCACCGAAACGGGTATCGGCCGCGGCACCGCCTCGGTCAGCCACGCCGCCGTCGAGATGGCCGTCGAGCACTTGGGATCGCTCGCCGGAAAACGTATCGCCGTCATTGGTGCGGGTGCCATGGGCGAAGGAATGACGGTTGCGCTGCATCGTGCGGGCGCCGGACAGATCCTCGTGGTCAATCGCAGCGCCGACCGGGGCGTCGGTCTGGCCGAGCGCGTCGACGGCCTTGCGATCGGATTCGACCGCCTCGACGAAGCCCTCGAAGCGTCTGACCTGGTACTCACGTGCACGGGCGCCGGCGAAGCAGTGCTCCGTGTGGGCGACCTCGAGCGTCGTCATGGCGACCAGCCACTTCTGATCGTCGACATCGCCGTGCCACGCGACGTCGAGCCGGCTGTGGCCGAGCTGTCCAACGTCACCGTGCTCGATCTCGACGATCTGCGTGACTGGGCCGAGCGCGGCCATACCCACCGGCGAGCCGAAGCCGACAGCGTCCGCGTGATCGTCGCCGAAGAAGTCGAGCGGTTCGGTCTCGAGTCGGCGGCATTGCAGGCGGCTCCGCTCGTCTCCGCGCTCCGCGACCGCGCCGAGGAGCTCCGCACCTCGGAGCTCGACCGTTACGGCCGCCGGCTGGCCGGTCTCGACGAACGTCAACGCGATCTGGTCGATTCGCTCACCAAGAGCATCCTGGCCAAGCTGCTGCACGAACCGTCGGTGCGGCTGCGGCACCAGGCCGGCACACCGCAAGGCGAACGCAACGCCGCTGCCGTCGTCGATCTGTTCGACTTGGGCTGATCCTCGAGATGCCGACGTTGCGGATCGCGACGCGTGGGAGCGCTCAGGCGTTCACACAGGCGACCATCGTCGCCGATGCGTTGCGGCGCGACGGGCACGACGTGGACCTGGTCGTCATCGAGACACTCGGTGATCGCACACAGTCATCGGGCATCCCGCTGCACTCCATCGGCGGACAGGGTGTGTTCGTCAAGGAGGTGCAGCGCGTAGTGCTCGAGAATGGAGCCGACATCTCCGTGCACTCGGCGAAAGACCTGCCGTCCGAGACCGAGCCGGCGCTGCAGATAGCGGCGTTCACGCAGCGGCGAACACCCGCCGACGCGCTGGTCGGATCCACGCTCGCTGGGCTGGCTACCGGGGCCACGGTGGCCACAGGTTCGGTTCGTCGTCGGGCCCAACTCCGCCGGGTTCGTCCCGACCTCCGTTTCGAGGAACTGCGCGGCAACATCCACACGCGCCTCGACAAGGTGCCAGTCGCCGGTGCGGTCGTGATCGCCGTTGCAGCACTCGAGATCCTCGGGCTGACCGAACGCATCGACGAACTACTCGACCCGCACGACTTCGTGCCGGCAGTCGGGCAGGGTTGTGTGGCGGTCGAATGCCGGGCCGACGACGACCGGACGAGTTCGGCTCTGGCCCAAATCGATCACCCGGCGAGCCGACGAGCCGTCGAGATCGAGCGGGCATTCCTCGCCGAGCTGGGTTCGGGCTGTTCGCTACCGGTCGGGGCGTTCGTCGACGGGTCAGCGCTGTACACGTTCTTGTCGAACGACGATGCCGGCCTGTCGGCGAGCGACATCATCGAGTTGTTCGTACCGTCGGGCGACGTGACGAGTGTCGATGCTCACGCCGAGAACTGCGATCGGGCGCGGCTGGCAGCGCGCCGAGCGGTCGAGGCCGTCGGACCTCCCTCGACCGCGTGAAACACGACGTGACGCCGTCGCCGTTCCCGCTGGGAGGTCTGAAGGTGGTGACCACGCGAGATCAACCAGGCACGCTCGATGCGGGTCTCGAACGGCTCGGTGCCACGGTGGTGCACGTGCCTCTCATCGAGATCGTGGAGCCGGCCGACGGTGGCTCGGCACTTGCCGATGCGCTCTCGGTCATCAATCACTACGACTGGGTCGTCGTCACGTCGAGGCACGGCGCTCGGCGCGTGGCGGCAGCGATGCGCGACAATCCCGACGTGAAGTTGGCCGCCGTCGGAAGTGCCACCGCTGTCGAACTCCAGCGATCGACCGGCCGCGACATCGACCTCGTTCCAAGCGTGCAACGAGCGTCGGCGCTGCTCTCGGCGATGCCGTCCGGCCCG
>JBBKWQ010000376.1:0-7200 GCA_037969115.1 Ilumatobacteraceae bacterium | reverse complement strand
CTCGACGGAGTTGTCGGCAGCGACGTTCGCGCACGCGCCGACGATGACCAGCGACGCGCCGGCGGCCAGGCTCGCCAGGGTGCGAGAGGGGATCCTGGGGCTCATCGCGAGGCACCGATCAGTTGGATGATGGTGTCGATGATCAGGTGGGGTTGCCGCGCGGGGATGGCGTGGTCGCTGTCTTCGGCGACGATCAGATGCGAGTTGCGGACTTGGTCGGCGTAATCCTGTTGGGTCTGACGCCACAGCTCGAAGGTCTCTGGTGACCCGCCCGCTATGTCGGCGACGATGACGGCGAGCGGCATGTCGGTGAGCGGTGGCGCGAGGGAGAGCTGAGCCTCCGTGTACGGGAGTGCTCGCCATTCGCCGAGGATGGGTTGCGCCACGCCGGCGACTTCTTCGTCGGTGGGAACGTCGCACTCGGCGGGACCGAACTGCGCGACGCAGCGCTCGGTGTATTCGTGGTGGCGGGAATCGACCAGAACGAGCCCGGCGACCTCGTCAGGGTGGGTGCGAGCGAACAGATCCATCAGCGTGCCGCCGAGTGAGTGCCCGACCAGCAGGTAGGGCGGTTCGTGACCTGTGGTTGCGAGGAGCTGGCGGAGATCCTCGACCATGGTTGCGGCATCTCGTGGCGACTCGGTGAGGTCGCTGCCGCCGTAGCCGGGCCGGTCGTAGGCGAACACCCGGGCATGATCGGCAACGTCGGGCGCAACGAGCGCCCAGCTGTCCATGCCGTTGCTGCCCAAACCCGCCTCGAACACAACCGTCGGCGTGCCGGTTCCGCCGGCGACGTAGGCGACGGCGTGGCCGCCGATGTCGACGCTGTCGACCTCCATGCCCTGGAACGGATCGGAGCCGATCGGAGCGTCGGTCACCTCGAAGGCCTCGAGGGCGGGGACGACGACCGTTTCGAGTTGGGATTCGGCAAGCTCGGCTGGGGCTTGGAGGACGATTCCGTAGGTGAGATCGCCGATCTCGGTGAGCGCGAGACCAACGATCAGATCTCCGGTCTGTTGCGCGTGGAGCTCCCAGCCGCGGCCGCCGGCGGTGATTGCACCGAACGGTTCGAATCCGTCGAGGGCGGACTCCCCCGCTTCGGCGGTCGCGATGGCGAGAGCGCCCACTGTGCTTGTTCCATCGGTGAACCCGCCGCCAGGCGCCGGGGTCCAGCCGCTCGGTAGGACGGTGCTGACGCCGATCTCGTAGATCGTGACGTCGACGGTGTCGTCGTCGTTCACGATGTCGGGATCGGTGCCAGGGACGTTGTCGGACACATTGGGTGGCTCCGTACCGGTTGCCGGCCTCGATGTCGGGCCATCGCCGGGACGTTCGTCCTCGATGCTCGTCACGGTGCCAGTCGTGTCGATGGGGACGACCTTGGGGGCGGCGCCACGGCCGGATTCTGGTGCGGGATCGGTGGATCGTCGTTCGGGATCACCGGTGTCGCAGGCGGTCGCAAGGACGGCGAACAGCGCGACGACGGCGATCCAGACGGTACGAAGTGTGGGTTTCATGTCGGCTCCAAACGGGATGGGAAGGTCGACTCAACGGTAAGAAATGCCGTCGAGCACGTCGCCGCCCGCGGGAGCGATTGACCGACCCGCCCGTCGGCGGATCTCGCCTCGGCCGGCCTCGTCCGATGTCGGGGGCATTCTTGGGTGGCGTCCCCCGTACGGCGGAGGAGCTGCTCCGCCGCCAGCAGGATGACCGAACCGATCGGAGCGCGTACCGTGATTGGTCTCTATGGTCCACGCGACACGCCAGTCCACCGGCAGGCACTTGACAGGCACATCGGTTTGGTCTCGCCCGTGGAGCACCCGGATCGATCACAGGCCGAGCCATCGGCGAGGCCCATTCACGCGCTGGCCCCGATCGTTCGACGGCGTCCTGGCAGCAGCCGTCTTCATCGCATCGGTGATCGCCGTTGCCGCCAACAGTCTCGACGATGGTCAGGAGTTCTCACCAAGCGCGGTCGGCGACCTCACCCCAGCCGCGTACTTGATCCTGACTGCGATGGCGGCTGCGCTCCTGTGGCGACGCCGACAACCGGTACAGGTCGTGGGATTCATTCTCGTCGCGTTCGTCGTGTGGGCGATGTTCGGCTACGGCGAAGGTCAGGACCTCGCCCTGGTCTTCGCGCTCTACAGCCTCGGCCGCTACGTCACCGACCTCCGGCACAGCCTCGTGGCCATCACGGTTGCGGTTGTCGTCGTCGCCCTGGGCACCGCCATCGATGACCAACAAGCCGTCGATGTCGCAGGGTCGCTGCTCTTCACCTGGCTGCCCTGGTACATCGGTCATCGAGTCCGCAATCGTCGCGACTACCTCGTCCTGCTCCAGGACCGTGCTGCCCAACTCGAACGCCGACAACACGATGAAGCCCGCCTGGCCGTCGCCGATGAACGTTCCCGAATCGCTCGCGAACTTCACGACGTGGTCGCCCACCGCGTCAGCATGATGACCGTCCAAGCCGGTGCAGCCAAGACCATCGCCCGCTCCGACATCGACACTGCCGTTGAAGCGATGGGCGACGTCGAGCGCGCTGGGCGTCAGGCGCTCGGCGAACTACGGCAACTGGTCGGGGTTCTCCGACCGGACAACGCCGACCCCGACGGTCTCGGGCCCCAACCGGGCATCGCCGACATCGCTGCCCTCGTCGACCAGATCACACGAACCGGCATCGACGTTTCGCTCACGATCCCGGATCTGCCAAACGAACCGGCGGCGGTGGTCGGCCTGTCCACCTACCGCATCATCCAAGAATCTTTGACCAACGTGGTCAAACACGCCGGCCCCAGCCCCACCGTCGACGTACTCGTGACGGCCGACGACCACCAACTCAGCATCGAGATCACCAACACCTCCAACGCTCCGCAGGCCAAACACCTGCCCCAATCCGGCTATGGCATCATCGGCATGCGCGAACGCGCCGAACTGCTCGGCGGCACCCTTGACGCCGGGCCCCGCTTGGGCAACCGTTTCACAGTGCTCGCACGGATCCCGATCGAACCGGAGTCCACATGAGCATCCGGGTCGCGGTCGTCGACGACCAAGCCCTCGTGCGCAGAGGGTTCGCCCTGGTGCTCGAGCACCAAGACGACATCGAGGTCGTCGCTGAAGCGGGCAACGGCATCGAAGCCATCGACGCCGTTCGACAACACCACCCCGACGTCGTACTCATGGACATCCGCATGCCCGAAATGGACGGCTTGACCGCAACCGCGACGATCCTCGCCGAAGCTGACTGGCCACTCCGGGTCATCATCTTGACCACCTTCGACCCCGACGAATACGTCTACCAAGCCCTTCGAGCCGGAGCCAGCGGATTCGTACTCAAAGACATCCCACCGGAAGACCTCGCCCCGGCCGTCCGCACCGTCAACGACGGCGGCGCGCTCCTCGACCCCACCATCACCCGCCGCCTCATCAGCCGGTTCACGACCACCCTCGCCATCGACACCACCACCGCGCGCCGACTCGACACGCTCACCGATCGCGAGCGAGAAGTCCTCTCCGAACTGGCCCGCGGCGCGAACAACTCCGAGATCGCGGACTCGCTCTATATCGGCTCGGCGACGGTGAAGAGCCACGTCTCCAACATCCTGACGAAGCTCGGGCTCCGCGATCGCGCCCAAGCCGTCGTGTTTGCCTACGAGAGCGGCCTCATCACCCCCGGCGACCAGGACATCGGCCATTGAGACCGCGACGTCCACGATTGAGACCGGCATGTCAGGATCACTGAAGATGTCGGCCCGACTCGGGGTGAACGTCTTCATCCCGACCGGTGTGGTGTTGGTGCTGCTGCTGGCCGTCGCCGGGCGCTACGGGTTCCATCGTGACGAGCTCTACTTCATGGAAAACGCTGAATACCCGGCGTGGGGATACGTCGACCATCCGCCGGTCACGCCGATGCTCGGGTGGCTGTCCCAGCGGCTGTTCGGCGACACGCTCGTCGGCCTTCGCGTGATGCCGGCTCTTGTCGCATCCGGGATCGTGGTTGCGAGTGCCGGGGTCGCTACCGAACTTGGCGGTGGCCGGGGTGCGGCCACGCTCACAGCCTGGACCACGGCAACGACGGCCACGGTGCTCGCCTTCGGTCACATGCTCACGACCCCGACCGTCGACGTGCTCACCTGGACCGTGTCCATTTGGGTGTTGTGCCACATCGTGCGAACGGGGGATCAACGCTGGTTCGTGCTGCTCGGCGCGGTCGTGGGCGTCGGATTGCTCAACAAGCTCACCATGTTGTTCGCTGTCGTCGCGTTCGGCGCTGCCCTTGTCGTGTTGCCGGACCGGCGGGTGCTCCTCAGCAGGTGGACGATCATCGGTACTGTGATCGCGCTGGTGGTGTGGTCCCCCAATCTGTGGTGGCAGGCCACTCACGGATGGCCGGTGCTGGAGCTGAGCGCGGGGATCGCCGACGAGGCGACCGAGAACCGTCTGCTGACGGTTCCGTTCCAGTTGCTCTTCCTGGGCCCACCGATCGCCATTGGCGTTGCGATCGGTTGGTGGCGGCAACTGCGCGGCCACGCCCTGCGCGACTCGCGGCTCATCTCCGTTGGGTTCGTCGTGGTGTTGGTGCTCGTGATCGTCACCGCCGGTCGGCCCTACTATGCAGCCGGGGCGCTCCCGGCGCTAACGGCAGTTGCCGCCGTCCAACTGGTCGATTGGTGTCGCCAACACCGCTCTTTGGTGTCGTCGATGATCGCGTTGAACGGGGTCGTCACTGCGGTTCTCGTGCTGCCGCTCCTTCCCGTTTCTGTCGTCGTCGACTCGCCGGCGTCTGCGGTCAACCCAGAGCCGCTCGAGATGATCGGATGGCCGGAGTTCGTCGATCGGATCGCAGAGGACTACACGCGGCTCGATGGCGGCGATGGCACGGCCGTCATCCTCACCGGCAACTACGGCGAAGCCGGAGCAATCGATCGATACGGGCCAACTCACGGTCTGCCCCCGGCGTACTCCGGGCACAACTCCTACGCCGACTTCCGACAGCCACCCGGCTCGACCGGCCCCGTCCTGGTCGTGGGATATCGAGCGCCGGGGGAGTTCCTGAACGGCTGCCGCCAACTCGGCTCGATCGTCATGCCCAACGATGTCGACAACGAGGAACAAGGGGCGCCCCTCTGGCGCTGCGAAGCTCCGCGCCGACCGTGGGACCAACTCTGGCCAAGCCTGCGGCACATCAACTGACATCCGGCTCATGCGCCGGCCAGAGAGTTTGCGAATCGTGCCGGTGTCAGATATTTGCTTGGTCGGGGTCCGCCCCGAGGGAGTAGCTGGTCATGGAGATCGAACCGAACGCGGGTCCGTCGACGAGCACGTCGGTGGTGTCGTTGGTCGCGGCTGCGAGTGCGGCGATGTAGAGCAGCGGAATGAAGTGGTCGGGTGTGGGCACGGCGAGGTCGAAGTCGTCGTGGTCGACGAGCTCGAGGATGTCGCCCGGGCGCTCGTGCATGAGTGAGATGGCTGCATCGTCGAAGCGGTGGTTCCAGTCGAACCCACCTGCGGGCTGGCTCCAGTCGGTTCGGCTCAGGTTGTGCACGAGATTGCCGCTGCCCACGACGAGCACGCCTTGACGACGAAGGGGTGCCAGGCGGGCGCCGATGTCGACGTGGTAGTCGAGGGGCTGGAGGGCGTTGATCGACAGCTGCACGACTGGGATGTCCGCGCTCGGGAACATGTGGGCGAGTACCGACCACGTGCCATGGTCGAGTCCCCAGCTGTCGATGTCGAGCCCGACCCACTGCGGCTTGACCATGTCGACGACGAGCTTGGCGACTTCGGGATGACCCGGTGCGGGATAGTCGTAGGCGAACAATTCGTCGGGGAAGCCGTAGAAGTCGTGGATCACCCGCGGCTGTGGCATTGCCGTGACCGCTGTGGCGTTCGTGTACCAGTGCGCGGAGATGACGAGCACGGCACGAGGCTTGGGGACGGAGGCGCCGAACGCGCGCCAGGCGTCGGTGTAGCGGTTGTTTTCGAGGGTGTTCATCGGGCTGCCGTGCCCGATGAACACTGCTGGCATTGTCGCGGCATCGGTCATCGAAGTCTCCAGGGTTGGGTCGGTTCGTCGAGCGCGGCGAGAACGGTGTCGGCTACTTCGCCGATGGCATCGAGCTGTGACGGAGTGAGCCGGTCGACGAACAGGCGCCGAACGGCGGCCAGGTGGCCCGGGGCGGCGGCGGCGATCTCGGTACGGCCCTGCGTTGTGATGACGACGTAGGCGCCGCGGCGGTCGGCGTCACAGGGTTCCTTGGTGACGAGGTCACGTTTGGTCATGCGGGCGACGTGATGCGAGAGCCGGCTCTTCTCCCAGCCGAGGATCTCGCCGAGCTCGAACAGACGCATCCGACCGTCGGGACGGTCGGTGAGCGCCACGAGCACGAGGTAGTCCGGGTACGACAAACCCGAATCAGCAGCGAGTTGACCGGCAAGTTCACCGTCGAGGCGCATCTGCATGAACTGCAGCGATCGCCACGCCCGCTCCTCGCGCTCGTTCAACCATTGAGGTTCTTCCACGACAAAGATCCTACGTGGGAATAGATGACGTGTCCACCATGTTGGATGACATATCAACCAACTCCCCAGGAGAAGCACTCTTATGAGCACCACCACCGCAATCACCACCACGACGGCCCCCGCCATCCCGACCGGCACCTACGCCATCGATCCGACTCACAGCCGGATTGGTTTCGTGGCCCGCCACGCCATGGTCACCAAGGTCCGTGGGTCGTTCAACGAGTTCGACGGGTCCGGCTCGTTCGACGCCGACGACCCGACCAACTCGCACCTGCAGCTGACGATCAAGGCAGCCAGCATCGACACCCGCAACGCCGACCGTGACGCCCACCTTCGCTCGAACGACTTCTTCGACATGGAGGCCTACCCCGAAATCACCTTCGCCTCGACCGCTGTCGAGCAGGTCGACGCCGACAACTACCGGGTGACCGGTGACCTCACGATCAAGGGCGTCACCAAGCCCGTGACCATCGACTTCGAGTACACCGGCACCGCCGTCGACCCATTCGGCAACGAGCGCATCGGCCTCGACGGCACGACGACCGTCAACCGCAAGGACTGGGGCGTCAACTGGAACGCCGCCCTCGACGCCGGCGGCGTCTTGGTCAGCGAGAAGGTCACCCTCGAGTTCGAAGTGTCCGCCATCCGCGCCGACGCAAGCTGACCACCACCACC
>JBBKWQ010000375.1:0-12294 GCA_037969115.1 Ilumatobacteraceae bacterium | reverse complement strand
CCCGGTTGAACACCTCGCCCGACCGTTGGGTCGCGGTCAGCGCCGACACGATCGCTCTGATCCAGACGATGCAGGTCGCTCACGGGGCAACCCATGGCAGCTACGACCCGACCTTGCTCTCTCAGCTGATGAACATCGGCTACACGACCAGCGTCGACGATCCGAGCCGAAGGACGATCCTCGTCGATCTCCCGTGTCCCGACCGGTCGGTACACGACGTGATGATCGACCCGGCCGGTGGCGCCGCAGCCTTGCCCTCGGGGCTTGCGCTCGACCCCGGCGGTATCGGCAAAGGGCTGGCGGCCGACTTGGTGGTCACCGAGATCGTCGGCGCGGGGACTGCGGGCGCCCTGGTCAGTGTCGGCGGTGACATCGCCGCGTACGGCGAACCACCCACCGACGACGGATGGCTCGTCCACGTCGAAGACCCTCGGGCTCATGGTGAGTTCGTTGCCGCGTTCGGCGTGAGTGCCGGTGGCGTCGCAACCTCGAGCACGTTGTCGCGGCGGTCGGCGCACGGCGGCGTCTCTCGCCACCACACCATCGATCCTCTCACCGGTGAGAGCTCGAAAACCGATCTGGCAGCCGTCACCGTGATCGCGAATTCGGGCTGGCTGGCGGAGGTGCACGCAACAGCAACACTGTTGCGCGGATCGCTGGACGCGCTCTCATATCTGGTCGACCACGGGTTGAGTGGACTCGTGTGCACGCTGGACGGTCGCACCCTCACTACGGACGACCTCGCCGATGCCCTCCTGGCGACCGGGCGGGTGTCGTGAACCCGCAGTTCTGGTGGTACGTCGCGCGCGCGTCGGGAATCATCGCATGGCTGTTCCTCACGGCTTCGGTGCTCTGGGGGATCATGCTGTCGACCGACCTCTTCCCGAAGCACCGACGGCCGGCCTGGCTGCTCGATCTGCATCGGGCGCTGGGCGGACTGGTGGTCGCGTTCGTTGCCACGCACATTGCCGCGCTCATCGCCGACAGTTACGTGCACTTCGATGTCGTCGACGTGCTCGTACCGTTCACGAGTGACTGGAAGCCGTGGCAGGTTGCGATCGGTGTGATTGCGATGTGGGGCATCGTGGTCGTCGAAGCGACGTCGCTCGCTATGAAACGTCTTCCGAAGCGGGTCTGGCGCGGCATCCACATCACGAGCTACGTCACGTTCCTGCTGACGAGCCTGCACGGCACGTTCGCCGGCACCGACGCGACGAATCTGCTGTACGTCGCCACGTCGATCGTCACCACGCTGGCCCTGGTGTTCGCCCTCTCGTATCGGATCCTGAGCCGCCGACCCGCTCGGCCCCGCCGATCGACCCCGGGGGAGCGTGACCCGCTACACGTCTGACAGGAAGAGGCGGTACGCCCTGTTGTCGGTCTCTTCCCGGTACGGGTAGCCGAGCGAGTCGAGGAACCGCTCGAACGCGTCGTGGTCACCGCTGTTCACCTGCATCCCGACGAGCACGCGGCCCACGTCGGCGCCGTGATTTCGGTAGTGGAACAGCGAGATGTTCCAATCGGGACGCATCGCCGTGAGAAAATGGACGAGCGCGCCCGGACGTTCGGGGAACTCGAAGCGGAACAGACGCTCATTCGACGCCAACGTGCTGCGACCACCCACCAGATGGCGGAGGTGGAGCTTGGCCAACTCGTCGTTGGTCAGGTCGAGCGTTTCCAGATCGAGGGATCTGAACGCGTCCGCGATCTGGACGGCTTCGTCTCGGCCAGTGATCTGGATGCCGACGAAAATGTGTGCCTCGTCGGCGTCAGAGATCCGATAGTTGAACTCGGTCACGGCGCGACCCGTGCCGATCACGTCGACGAAACGGCGAAACGAGCCACGTCGTTCGGGGATGGTGACGGCGAACACGGCTTCGCGCTGTTCGCCGATCTCGGCTCGTTCCGAAACGAATCGCAGCCGGTCGAAGTTCATGTTGGCGCCACTGGCCACGGCGATCAGCGTCTCGCCGCGGACTTCGTGGTCCTCGACCCATTGCTTCATCCCGGCGATCGACAGTGCGCCGGCGGGCTCGAGAATGGTGCGTGTGTCGGTGAAGACGTCCTTGATCGCGGCGCACGCAGCGTCGGTGTCGACGAGCACGATGTCGTCGACGTGTCGCTGTACCAGCGGGAACGTCACGTCGCCCACTCGACGAACGGCGGTGCCGTCCGAAAAGAGGCCGACGGTGTCGAGCTCGACGGGCTCACCCGCAGCGATCGATCGAGCCATGCAATCGGAATCGATGGTCTGCACGCCGATCATCTTGATCTCGGGTCGCACCTGTTTCACGTACGCGGCAATGCCGGCGATGAGTCCGCCGCCGCCCACCGGCACGAACACGGCGTGGATCGAGCCGGTCCGCTGCCGCAGGATCTCGAGCCCGATGGTGCCCTGGCCGGCGATCACGTCGGGGTCGTCGAACGGGTGCACGAAGGTCAGGCCTCGCTCGTTCATGATCTCGAGCGAGCGCGCGTAGGCGTCGGTGAAGGAGTCGCCGTGGAGCACGATTTCGGCACCAAGCCGATGAACGGCGTCGACCTTCAAGTCGGGCGTGCTGTCGGGCATGACGATGACGGCGGTGGTGCCGAGCAGGTTGGCCGACATGGCGACGCCCTGGGCATGGTTGCCGGCAGATGAGGCGATGACACCTCGCTCCAGCGCATGCGGATCGAGTTTGGCCATCTTGTTGTAGGCCCCACGGATCTTGAACGAGAACACGGGCTGGAGGTCTTCGCGTTTGATCAAGACGTGGTTGTCGATCCGCTCCGACAGGTTCGTGGCAGCGTCGAGGGGCGTCTCCGCGACGACGTCGTACACACGTGATGTCAGGATCTCGCGGAGGTAATCGGTCACGTCGGCATCTTGTCATCACCTTGCCTTCGTCGAGTGCGACCTGTGCACACTGTTTGTGGCCCGGCCGCCCCGCCAGACGAGGCGCCACGCAGAATCGGTGATTCCAAACCCGGTGCACGACGTCTTTCGTGGCGTGATAGCATCAGCTCAACGAATTTCGTGAGGAACGATACAAATGACAACGACATCAAGCACCGACCTGGTCGTCCGGGCGAAGGCGATCACCGAGCGCGAAATGGTGACGTACGCCCAGCGCACCCAGAAGTCTCAGGCGGCAACCGAGCGAGCGCGCAAGGTGATGCCGGGAGGCGTGCCATCGAGCTTCCAGTCCTACGATCCTCATCCTGTCGTGGTGAAACACGCCGCCGGTTCGCGCATGATCGATGTCGACGACAACGAATACGTCGACTACGACATGGGATTCGGTGCACTCTTCGCCGGCCACGTGAACCCGGCCGTTCGGGCCGCGGTGACGAAGCAACTCGATCACGGCACGTTGTACGTGACACCGTGCGAGCTCAACGCCGATGTCGGCGAACTGCTCGCCGAACGCTACGGATTGCCGATGTGGCGACCCACCAACTCGGGTACCGAAGCGACCATGGATGCGATTCGTCTCGCCCGCGGTGCCACTGGTCGCGAGAAGATCGTGAAGGTCGAGGGCGGCTATCACGGTCACCACGACGAGGTGATGGTGTCGAACAAGCCGCCGCTCGACCTCGCCGGCCCCGCGGACGCCCCGAACTCGGTCCCGCAATCCGCCGGCCTCACCGCCGGAACGCTGGCGGACGTCATCGTCATCCCGTACAACGACGCCGACGCGCTCGAGCGTGCGCTCTCGAACGACGACGTGGCGTGTTTCATCGTCGAGCCGGTGCTCGAGAACATCGGCATCTGCATGCCGGATCCGGGCTACCTCGAAGCGGTCCGCGAGATCACACAGCGTCACGGCACGCTGCTCATCTTCGACGAAGTGAAGACTGGTATCACGGCTGGTTACGGCGGTGCGACCAAGCAGCTCGGCGTGCGGCCCGATCTGATCACGCTCGCCAAGTCGATCGGTGGCGGTTTTCCCGTCGGTGCCTTCGGTGGCAAGTCGGAGTACATGGACCTGTTGACCACCGGGGAGGTGCTCCATCTCGGCACCTACAACGGAAACCCGCTCGTGATGGCGGCCGTGAAGGCCACGCTCACCGAGGCCTGTACGAAAGAAATCGTGGCCGGTACCGTCGAGCTCAACCATCGTCTCGTCGTCGCCTGCCAGGACATCATCGACCGCTCGGGCATCCCGGCACACACCGTCGAGTTCGGCGCGAAGGGTTGCATCACCTGGTCGACGACTCGGGTGCGCAACTATCGCGACTACAAGAACACCGACTTCGACCTGGCGTTCGCCCAATGGATCCACGGCATCAACCGCGGCGTTCTGCTGCCGCCCGGTCTCGACGAGCAGTGGCTGATCTCGGTGATGCACGATGAGGCCGACGCGCTGAAGTACGCCGCCGTGTTCGACGAGTTCGTCACCGAACTCACGGCGTAGATCGCAGCGAGTCGTCGTCCGATCGCGCCTGGGTCAGCTCCAGCTGCGATCGTCGCGGTAGCGCGCGACCGACATCGGGGTCGACCACTGTCGGCGCTTGTTGGTGTTCCGCGACATCAACATGAGCACGGCTCCGGCGATCGCGAGCACGACCGCAGTGCCGATGAGCACGGCGGTGTGCCTGAGTGCGAGCTGCTTCGCCGCGGTCGTCCACGTACTGTCGTCGACTGCTGGTAGGAGCTGAACCGGAATCGCGTATCCGAACACGACCAACGACACAGCGGTGGCGAGCGCGACTTCGCCGATGCCGACGGTGATCTCGCGCCGATCCGGCCGCGCCACGAGCGCCAGTAGCGCGAGGACGAGTCCGAGGGCGCCCATGATCGGCGTGAGCCACCGCAACGTGGAACGCAGGGTCGTCAGTGTGCCGATCCGGGGTACTGGGTATGTGACGGGATCGAGTGCGCCGGCCCGCTCGTCGCGGACCATCAGGGCGAGTTGCTCGCCGGTGATCACGACGGGAGCGTCGTCGAGGCCGAGCACCTTGACGTACGAGTCGTTGATCAGCTCGGCCATGAGCGTGGCACCGGGACGGCTGCCGATGACCTGATCGACCCGCACCGCGATCTCGTTGGGTGACTCCTCGAGCGCCCCCTGAGTGATCTGCGCGACGATGCCCGTGATCTCGGCACGGATCTCGGCTTCGTTCAAGATCGCTTCGGCGGCGTCCTGACTGGCCGACGGCGAGAAGGCGGCGCGTTGAAGCCACCAACTGCCCGCCGCCACGCTGAGTGCGATACCGGCGAGCAGGAGGAGCACGCCCGCAAGACTTTTCTGCACGGACCGCAGTCTCGCATCTTCGCGCCGCCAGACTCGAACATGTGGTCGCGACGCTCGACCGGCGACCACCTCATTATCGTGCCCGACGTGACTGTTCCAGATCCTCGTGTTCCTTCGTTCGTCACGCTCATCGCGCGTGGGGCGACGCGGCGTTGTCCGTGGTGTGGGGACCACAAAGCCTTCTTCATCGGTTGGTTCTCCAAGCAGGACGCCTGCCGGGGGTGTGGCACGCCGTGGCGTCGCGGCGATGTCGGTTTCGAGCTGGCAGCGCTCACGATCAACATGATCCTGACGTTCGGGTTGGTCTTGATCGGCATCGCCTCGCTGATCGTCGCCACCTTGCCCGACGTGCCCGTCCTGACGGTGGTGATCGTGCTGTGTGCGATGGCGCTGGTGTTGCCGGCGTTGCTGTATCCGCTGTCATTCACGATCTGGCAGGCGCTCGACCTGAAGTTCCGGCCGCCGGCGACGGGCGAGCTCGACGCTCCCGAGCGTTGACCGTCCGGCCTCGAATGCCCGGCGGGAGAAATCCACCCGAGATGCTTGCCCGAACGACTGTTCGATGCTTACACTGTTGTCATTCGGAAACGTTGTGACACCCCTTCCGTACGGTTGGCCACGATCACCACAGCGATCACCACAGCGATCACCACAGCAACGATTCGGGCAACCGCCCCGCAGGCAACAGCTTCCACGAAGCTTCGAAAGAGAGATGGAATCGGATGAGTAACGACCGTGAGAAGGCGCTCGACGCAGCGTTGGGCCAGATCGACAAGCAGTTCGGCAAGGGCTCCATCATGCGGATGGGCGACAAGACCTCGATGGCGATCGAAGCCATCTCCACCGGAGCGCTGTCACTCGACCTCGCGTTGGGCATCGGTGGCCTCCCACGTGGCCGCGTCACCGAGATCTACGGGCCGGAGTCTTCGGGTAAGTCCACTCTCGCCATGCACGTCGTGGCCGAGGCCCAACGCAACGGCGGTGTCTGCGCCTACATCGACGCCGAACACGCGATGGATCCCATCTACGCAGCGGCGATCGGTGTCGACATCGACCAGTTGCTGATCTCTCAGCCCGACACGGGTGAGCAGGCGCTCGAGATCGCCGACATGTTGGTGCGCTCCGGCGCCATCGATGTGGTGGTCATCGACTCGGTCGCAGCGCTCACGCCGCGGGCCGAGATCGAAGGCGACATGGGCGATACCCATGTCGGTCTCCAGGCCCGGCTCATGAGCCAGGCCCTCCGCAAGCTCACCGGCAACCTGAGCAAGACGCAGACGATCGCGATCTTCATCAACCAGCTGCGCGAGAAGATCGGCGTGATGTTCGGGTCGCCCGAGACCACACCTGGCGGCCGTGCCCTGAAGTTCTACTCGTCGGTCCGCCTCGACATTCGCCGGATCGAGTCGTTGAAGGACGGCGTCGAGATCGTGGGGAACCGCACTCGGGTCAAGGTCGTCAAGAACAAGGTGTCACCCCCGTTCCGTCAAGCCGAGTTCGACATCATGTACGGCAAGGGCATCAGCCGCGAAGGCACGCTGCTCGACCTGTCGGTCGACCTCGACATCGTCACCAAGTCCGGTGCATGGTTCACGTACGAGGGTGAACAACTGGGCCAGGGTCGTGAGAAAGCGAAGGACTTCCTCCATCAGAACCCCGAGGTGATGATGGAGATCAGCGAGAGGGTCATGATCGCGGCAGGTCTCAAGCCCGACCCGAACGCTCCGGTCGAGGTCACCGAAGTCACCGAAGTCACCGAAGCATTCAGTGACGCCGACGATCAGCCGATCGAGATCGACTGAGGTATCGGCGGTGACTGTTCCACAACGGGTCAGCATCGTCACGCTCGGCGTGGCCGATGTCGCCGGGTCGACTCGGTTCTACGAGTCGCTCGGGTGGCATCGGTCATCTGCCTCGCAAGACGACATCACCTTCTTTGCCATGCAGGGCAGCGTGTTGGGGTTGTACGAACGCGAGGCGCTCGCAGAAGACGCCGGCGTCGATGCCGACGGCAGCGGGTTCCGTGGCGTCACCTGTGCGCTCAATCTCGAAAGCACCGAGGCGGTCGACGCGGTCTTCGCCGAGTGGGTCGCCGCCGGTGCCAGGCCGGTGAAGACACCGCAGGAAGTGTTCTGGGGCGGTTACTCCTCCTATGTCGCCGACCCCGACGGTCACCTCTGGGAGATCGCTCACAATCCGTACGCTGCGTTCGACGAGGACGGCAACCTCCAGTTCTCCGGTTAGGGACGGGCCCTCCGCCGCATGGGCGCGTCGGCAACGTCGATCGGGTCGGCGGCCATCTCGAGGTGTGTTTCGTCACCCGTATACGGGTGGGCGCGGGCGACGTCCTCGTTCAGCGTCACGCCGATACCGGGTTCGGTCGACGGAACGACGTAGCCGTTGTCCCACTCGATGGGTCGGTCGAGGAGCTCGCTGTAGAAGCCACTGAAGTCGCGGATGCACTCCAAGATCAGGAAGTTCGGCGAGCACGTCGCGAGTTGGATGTTGGCGGCGGCAGTGATCGGCCCGTTGTAGAGGTGTGGGGCGATCTGAGCGCCGAAGGCCTCTGCCATGCCGGCGATCTTCTTGCCTTCGAGGATCCCGCCGGCGCGACCGAGGTTGAGCTGGAGGATCGAGGCGGCCTTGGCTTCCAACACGCGGGCGAACTCCGCCTTGGTGGTGAGCCGCTCGCCGGTTGCGATCGGGATCGTCGTCTGGGCCGCGACCTTGGCCATCTCGCCGACGTTGTCGGGCGGCACCGGTTCTTCGAACCAGAGCGGGTCGAACTGCTCGAGGCGAGCAGCCAACCGGAGCGCACCCGACGAGGTGAACTGGCCGTGGGTGCCGAAGAGGATGTCTGCATCGACTCCCACCGCTGATCGGACGGCATCGACCATACGGACCGACAGATCGATGCGTTCGAGCGATGGCTGGTGTCCACCCATTGCCGTGTACGGCCCTGCCGGGTCGAACTTCACCGCGGTGAAGCCCCGGGCGACCTCGTCGGCGGCTCGCTGGCCGGCGAGATCGGCGTCGAGATACACGTCGGCCGAGTCGCCCGGTTCGGGATACAGATAGGTATAGGTGCGAAGCGCGTCGTGGACCCGACCACCGAGGAGCTCGTAGACGGGTTTGCCGAGTGACTTGCCGACGATGTCCCAGCACGCGGTTTCGAGGGCACTCATTGCGCCCTGCAGGGTGGTATCGGGGCGCAGTGTGAAGCCGCGTCCGTACGCCCGCCGCCAGAAGCGTTCGACGTGGAACGGATCCTCGCCGACGAGGAACTGGTCGGCGAGATCCTCGATGCCGGCTGCGATCACGTGCGGCCGAAAGGTTGCCGCGTACGCCTCTCCGTAGCCCACGATGTCGTCGTCGGTGGTGAGCTTCACGAACACGAAGTAGCGGCCGCCGAACGACGGCGGGGGATTGCCCACCACGAACGTCTCGACCTCGGCGATCTTCACGAACCGGTGGTCGCGATCTGGTCGGTCGGAGCGGACGCTGCGGTCACGGCGCTGCCTGGTCGTCGAACACGACGACGTTGCGCAGGGCCGTGCCGCGGCGTACCTCGTCGATCGCGTCGTTGATGTCGTCGAGCGCGAAGGTGCCGCTGATCAGGGCGTCGAGTTCGAGCTTGTGGGCGTGGTAGAGCACGACCAACTCGGGGATGTCGACGGCGATGTCGGCTGTTCCCATCTTCGAACCGAGGATGCGTTGGTTCGATCCGGCAATGGTGCCGGGGTCGATCTCGGTGGTGACACCGCCGGGCGGCATCCCCACGATGACGAGCGCTCCCATCGGGCCGACCAGACCGAATCCGGAGTCGAGCGCCCCTTTCGAGCCGGCAGCAACGAAGACGAAGTCGGCCATGGTGCCGCCGGTGATCTCGTAGACGCGTCGTGCCGCATCTTCGGTCGTCGGGTTCACCGAATGGGTTGCACCGAATCGTTCCGCGACGTCGAGCTTCGACTGCTGCAGGTCGACCGCGATGACCATCGACGCCTCCGCCAGCGCAGCGCCCTGGACGACATTGAGCCCGACTCCTCCGCAGCCGATGATGACCACGGAGCTGCCCGGTTCGACGTGCGCCGTGTTCCTGACCGCGCCGACGCCGGTGATGACGCCGCACGCCAGCAACGCAGCTGCGGCCATGGGGACGTCCTCGGAGATGGGCACGACCTGGGATTCGTGCACCACCACTCGTTCGGCGAAGGCGGCGGTTCGCAAGCCATGCGTGACGCTGCGGCCGACCATGTCGGTGAGCGGCGAGGTCTCGTCGAGCGGGAAGGTCGCTGTGCACGCGACGAACTCGCGCCGACGACAATGATGGCACTGGCCACACGATCTGATGAGTGTGACGACCACCCGATGTCCGACGGCGAGATGAACACCTTCACCCACCGCTTCGACGGTTCCGGCTGCCTCGTGGCCCCACACCGCTGGTAGCAGGCCGCCCCAAGCGCCGTCGGCATAGAACACGTCGCTGTGGCAGATGGCCACCGCACCGAGCCGGACCTGTACCTCGCCGGGCCCTGGGTCAGCCAGCGTGAGCGCCTCGATGCTCAGGGGAGCACCGAAGACCCGACACACGGCTGCGCGGACCGTGCTCGGCATGGTTCAGAGTCCTGGCTTCCAGATCATCAGCGCCAGGCCGATGATCAGACCGAGATGGGTGATGCCCGTACCGGCAGCGAGTTTGGCGTTGGCAGCGTCGCTGTTGTCGGTGATCGACGGTTTGATCAGGAACCAACTTACGGCGATCAGGATGACCCAGTTCACCACCGACAGCGCAAGCCATGTCTGCGACATCTCGTAGACACTGTCGGACATGCCGGCGAGACCCATTCCCAGGACCCACAACAGCACGAGGGCAGGAAACGTCATGCGCATGTGCATCCGAGCCATGGTCTGCGTCTCTCCGGCCTTGCGCAGCGCCGGATACATGAACAGCGGACCGAACGCCACGATGGCAGTCAAGATGTGCAACATGGCCATCAGGCGGAAACCGGTCGACTGGAGAAGAATCGCGAACATCGGCGCGCACGCTACCGCAGATGAGCGGAAGGTCAGACTTTTTCCATGGCGTCGAGCAGCGCGTTCTCGATCACCTCGGTGAGTGCCGGGTGGATGTAGAACATGTCCTCCGCGATCGAGGCAGCGGTCTGGCCGAACTGCATGGCCTGGACCAGTGTCTGGATGATCGACGCGGCCTGTGGCCCCATCACATGGGCACCGATGATCAGGCCCGACTCGCTGTTCACGAGCACTTTCGCGAACGACGTCTGGTCTGCGAGCGCCCATCCGAACGCGGTGCCCGCATAGTCGCGGCGGCCGACCACGTAGGGCAGTCCAGCAGCGATCGCTGCCTCCTCGGTGAGTCCGACCGACGCGATCTGCGGGTTGCTGAACACGGCTGCCGGAACCGCGGCATATGACACTCGACGAAGTGCGTCCGGGTGGGCGATGTTCCAGAACGCCACCTTCGCCTCGGCATTCGCCACGTGTTTGAGCTGGTAGGTGTTCGCGACGTCGCCGATCGCCCAGACACCCTCGACGTTCGTTCGCATCGAGTCGTCGACCTTGATGACGGCGTTGTGGTGGAGTTCGAGCCCGCCGGCCTCGGCATCGACGAGGTCACTGTTGGGTTCTCGGCCGGTGGCCACGAGTAACTCGTCGACGACAACCTCCTGTCCCTCGCAGTGCACCACGATCGACCCGCCGCGGCGCTCGATGCGTGTGGGGATGTGATTCAGGTGGAGGTCGACGCGATCGGTGAAGACCTCGGTGAATCGTCGGCCCACCTCGCCGTCCTGCGACCGCAGCAGCCGGTCGGATCGGATGAACATCGATACGTCCGTGCCGAGCGCCGAGAACACGTGGCCCATCTCGACGGCTATGTAGCCGCCACCGATGATGCCGAGCCGGTTCGGCAGCCGCTCGAGCCGCATGATCGAATCGGAGGTGTGGAACCCGGTCTCGACCAGGCCGGTGACGGGAGGGATCACCGGGCGTGATCCGGCGGCGACCAACACGTGGGGAGCCGTGATCGAGCGGCCGTCGACGTCGATCGTCTTGTCGCCGGTGAAGCGGGCCGTTCCCTCGATGAGGGTGACGTTCGGAGTGCCGGTGGCCCGGTAGTCGCGGCCGCCGGCGGCGATCGGGTCGATCGTGCCGAACACCCGATCGCGAATTGCGGGCCAGTCGGCACCGTTGAAGCGCACGTCGACGCCCAAGCGGTGGCTCTCCCGAGCCTCCACCGCGAGGTCGGCGGGGAGCACGAACATCTTCGACGGGATGCAGCCTCGATTCAAGCAGGTGCCACCGAACACGTCCCGTTCGATGAGCGCGATCTTCCAATCGCTCAGGTAGTCGGGAATCGAGTTGCCCGATCCGCTCCCGACGATGATGAGGTCAAACGCGTCAGAGTCCATGCAGCACCAGTCAACCCTTCCGACCGCCGAACTGTTCCCCGACGGTCGTGCAGGAATGTGCCAGTAGCCTGGTGGGCTGTGAGATCGAGCCCGGAGTGCGATGAAGCGCGGTCGTCGGCCGCTGACGAGCGCAAGTACCTCGTGCGCACCTACGGCTGCCAGATGAACGAACACGACTCGGAGCGAATTGCAGGGCTGTTCGAAGCCGATGGTATGCAACTCGCCGATGGCGAGGCCGACGCAGACGTCGTCGTGTTGAACACGTGCTGTATTCGTGAGAACGCCGACAACAAGCTCTACGGGCATCTCGGCAACCTCAAGGCGTGGAAACAGGCCAAGCAGGGCCGCCAGATCGTCGTGAGCGGCTGCCTCGCCCAGAAAGATCAAGAGATCGTGCGTGAGCGTGCCGATTTCGTCGATGTCGTGATGGGCACGCACAACGTGCACCGTGCCGCCGAACTGCTCGTCGAGGCACGAACGGGCGGACCGATCACCGAGATCCTCACCGAGGCGGTCATCGACGATCACGCGATGTTCCCGTCGGCGCTCCCGGCTCGACGCTCGAAGTCGTACAACGCGTGGATCACGATCCAGATCGGCTGCGACAACAACTGTGCGTTCTGCAT
>JBBKWQ010000374.1:0-36255 GCA_037969115.1 Ilumatobacteraceae bacterium | reverse complement strand
ATTGCTGGTCGGCAGCATTGCCCTCGCCATGGCTCGGCCGGCGCTCAACGGCCCCGCGACCGCCACCGGGCAGGCCGTTCGCGTGGCTCCGAGCGGTGGGGCCGCGACGGTGTTCGACCAGGGCGAGGTGGACGCCGACGTGGTGACGAAGTCGGCCGCGGCCGCTCAGGCGGTGGGCTCACCGTACGCGGTCGGGCGCAGTGCGTCGATCGGCATGACGAGGGTGATGCGTAACGGTTCCCCGGTGCAGATCGCACCGTCGGGCTATCGCTATCCGATGATCGTCACTGCGCTCCCCGGCGATGCGGTCAGCGGCACGATGAGCCCTGCCGTTGCCGCCCAGCTGCGGTCCAACACCGTCGTCATGGGGGAGCGAACCGCAAACCTGCGTGGTGCCCGAGCCGGCGACACCGTCGATCTGGTCGCTGCGAACGGCTCAGTGCACACGCTCACCGTCGCCATGGTGGCTTCCGACGACGTGCTCGGAGGCACCGAGCTGGCCATGAACCTCGATGCTGCAAGTTCCCTCGGCATCACCCGCGACACATTCGTGACGATCTGGGGGATCGGGAACCGCAACTCGTTCGAAGCGGCGGTGCAGGCGCAAGGTCTGTACACCCGCAAAGACACGAGGGTGAGCCAGAGTTGGGACCCTGCGAGTCCCGACGGCACGCTCAGCACCGCCAGGACCAAGGAGCTGCTCGGGGAGTTCGCCTACCTGCTCAACAGCAGCGGCTCGATCTCCATCGAGAGCGGCTGGGTGAGCGCCAACCTTCCCGGCGGCCGTGAGCTGCTCAACAACCAGATTCAGATCCGTGCCCGGTGCCACAACGACGTGGCCGGCGACCTGAGGGCCGCACTGGCCGACGTGGCAGCCGTCGGTCTGGGCGGCGCGATCGAGGTGTCGAACGCGAACACCTACGGCGGGTGCTACAACCCGAGATTCAGCCGCACCGGTGGCGAGCTCGGTTTCGTCTCCAGGCACACCTGGGGCCAGGCACTCGATACCAATACGGTGTCGAACTGCCAGGGCTGCGTGCCGCAGATGCACTGCGATGTCGTGCGAATCTTCCGTCGGCACGGTTTCGCGTGGGGTGGCAACTTCCGGCGACCGGACGGGATGCACTTCGAATGGGTTGGCGAACGACGCGATCAGATCGCGTATCCGTCGAAGTACTGCCCGAACATCGGCAGCAACCTGACCGAGCGTGAAACGAGTGGCTCGTCCGGTGGTCTGTTCGTCGAGATCCCCGACGAGATTGCCGACGAACACGTCGCCGCGCCGTAACCTGGCCGTCGTGGCATTGCGATTCGTGATCATCGGCGGGGGCCCGGCAGGGAATCAGGCCGCGACGTACGCCGCTCGACTCGGTGCAGAAGTCACCGTCATCGAGAGCGACATCATCGGCGGCGCAGCACACCTGCTCGACTGCATCCCGTCGAAGACCATGATCGCCACGGGCGGCGCCATGAGCTTTTCTCGGCGAATCGCGGGAATGGGCCTGGCCGAAACCAGCCCCGAGGTCGATGTCGAGGCGTTGACCAACCGCATCGAAGCGATCAAGACGAACATGCAGCACGACAAGACGAGGCTGCTCACGAGTCAGAACGTCCGATTGGTGACGGGCACCGCCCACTTCACGGGTTCGCACTCCGTCAGGGTTCAACACTGCGACGACACGACGGAAGACATCGAGTTCGACAAGGCGCTGATCGCGACAGGCAGTCGTCCCCGTATCCCGGATTGGTGCGAACCCGACGGCGAACGCATCCTCACGACCCGCGACTGTTACCCGCCACACGTGTTCCCCGAGAGCATCACGGTGATCGGTTCAGGCGTCACCGGCGTCGAGTTCGTTCACATGTTCTCGTCGTTCGGTGCGGCAGTGACCCTGGTTGTGAGTCGCCAGCTGGTACTCCCCGGCAAGGACCCCGAAGTGGCTGCCGTGCTCGAGAGCGATTTCCTCGATCGTGGCGTGAAGCTGCTCAAGGGAGCGCGCGCCGAGATGATCGATCAGCAGGACGATGGCGTAGTGGTCCGATGCGACGACGGTCGCGTCGTCCGTTCGACTCACGCAGTCCTGGCCATCGGTTCGGTACCGAACACCGAGGGGCTGCACCTCGAAGCGGCGGGCGTCCAGGCCGACCAGTGGGGTTACGTGCCGATCAACCACCATTGCGTCACCAACCAGACCCACATCTACGCCGCGGGCGACGTCAGCGGGAAGCTGCCGTTGTCGTCGGTTGCCACGATGCAGGGTCGCAAGGTGGCCGAGCACGTCATGGGCCTGCATACGGTGTCGCATCGTCACCTCGACTACGACAAGGCGGCCTCAGCGATCTTCACCGAGCCCGAGATCGCCGATGTCGGACTCGCCGAAGCCGAGGCGTTCTCGTCGGGTCGCAAGATCCGCGTCACCAAGGTGCCGTTCGCGACGTCGGCGAAGGCACTCATCAACAACGACCCCCGCGGTTTCGTGAAGATCATCTCCGATCCCGCGACCGGCGTGGTGCTCGGCGGATCGATCGTCGGACGTCATGCGGCCGAGCTCATCTCCGTGATCGCGCTCGCCGTCACTGCCGACCTGAAGGTCACCGACATCGTCGAGAGCCTGTTGGTGCACCCCGCACTCAGCGAGGCGCTCGCCGAAGCCGCCGACTGAGCCGGGCGGTGTCGAGCCCGATCGGCTTTCGTCTTTCGTAAGTCTTCTGTTCTCGATCGTTGCGCTGCGGACTGCGAGACTGAATGTCATGGAGCAGAACTCCCGAATGCCCGCTGCGGCGGGACTGGTGGCGTTGGCTGCTCTCGTCGTCGGGATCGTCGTGACCGGAGGTGACGACGAACCCGCTGCCTCGATCGGCGCCGGTGCCGACCCCACCGTCGAGATCGGTGGCCGCACGAACTCGCCCACAGTCGTGACCGAGCCGACGATTTCGCTCGATCTGCCCGATCGCGGTTTGCACCCGGACCTGCGTGACATCGACGGGTGGCTCCAGAGCGATGTCTCCTCACTGGAGGAACTCCAGGGGCAGGTCGTAGCGGTCCAGTTCTGGACGTTCGGGTGCCGGAACTGCAAGAACACGTTGCCGCACATGCAAGATCTCTACCGGCAATACCACGACCAGGGTCTCGAGATCGTCGGCATCCACTCACCCGAGTTCAGCTACGAGGCCGAGATCGACGCGATCACCGAAGCCGCTGTCGATCTCGGCGTCGACTGGCCAATCGTGCTCGACACCGAGAAGCGGACGTTCCACTGGTGGCAGGAGGGCCGCACGGCGCACTGGCCACGGGTCTACCTGCTCGACCGACGTGGCCACGTCCGTTACGACCACATCGGTGAGGGGCGCTACAGCGAGATCGACGCTGCGGTGCAGGCGTTGCTCGCCGAAGACCTCTGACCGTGATCGGGTTCGTCGACCCGTTCACCGAAGCGGTTCGATCGTTGACACAGCCGTGCTCGTTGCTGGTGGTGGCTCCGATCGCGCTCGTCGTCGCCGTGTCACGAGGGCGGTGGCAGGCATTGGTGGCAGCGACGATCGGTGCCGTCGTCGGCGGTTGGGCGTTGGCAGGAGGATGGCTGTCGCTCAGCGGGTTCGGTCTCCAGCTGTCGGCTGCGGTCGTGGTCGTGGTCGTGCTGGCGCTGGGTCTGGCGGCGGCCTCGGTGCAACGAGATCGTCGCGACCGAACCGATACGCCGTTGGAGCGGGGACTCGACCGGATCGAGCGTCCCGCATCGCAAGCTGGCGGAGTTGGTGTGGTTGCCTTCATCGCCACGCTCTGGTGGCGACCGTGCGTGGGAGTGGAGCTGGGCGGGATCTTGACCGACTCGCAGGAATCGCTGACGGGTGAGCTGTTGCCGATGGCGTTCTACATGATCGGCCTGGTCGCTCCAGCGGCCGCGGTCGCGTTGACGTTCGCTGCCGCCCGGCTGCCGTACGACGTTGCACGGGTGGTGTCATCCGGCGCGGCAGCGGCATGTCTGGTCATCGCCGCTTCGGTCCTGGTCGGCCAGCACGACGAGGTCGTGGTGGCACTCACCCGTTGGACACTGAACGAGTGAGACGAGACCACCAATTGCGTCAGCGCAACTCGTGTCGACGGCCTCAGCGCTCGCTGCGGCGGAACCTGAGCGAGCGCGCGCGTTCAGGGCCGCGTTTGGGTCGCACGCCTTCGCGCAGCGGGAGTGTCGACCGAACGTGCGGCTCGGAATCGGTGTACGACGCGGGTGCCCGCTCGCCCGGAGTCCACACGACGACTTGCGGGAACGCGATTGTGATGTCGGCGGCCGCAAGCGCTCGGTGGATCGCGAGCACCACGTCGTGTCGCGCTGCCAGCTCGCTCGGCACGTCGCTGCCGTGCCACACGTACACGTTGAAGTCGATGCTCGACGTGTTGAAGCCGGCGAGCAGCGCGGTCGGTGCGGGATCGGTCCTGACGCGGTCGAGGTGGCTCACGGCATCGACGATGACGCGGTGCGCTTCGTCGAGATCCGTGTCGTACGCCACGCCGACCACCACCTCCGAGCGTCGGATCGGCTCTCGTGTCAGCGTGTTGATGTGGTTCGAGATCACGTCGATGTTCGGGATCCGGACCACGACGCCGTCGAGGCGACGCAACACGGTGGTACGAGCGTCGACGTCGAGCACGAGTCCGGTCACGCCATCGAGCTCGACGGTGTCTCCGGCGGTGAACGGTCTCCTGGCGTGCAGCACGACGCCGGCCACCAGGCTTTCGACGACTTTCTGCAACGCGAGAGCGAGCAGGATGCCGCCGATGCCGAGCGCGCCCAACAGGGGGACGACTCGGACGTTGAGAACGTTCAGGGCGTAGATGAACGCCAGGACGAAGACCGAATAGGCGGCGACACGCCCGGCGACCACGCCCGCGAATCGCTCGCCACCGATGCCCGTGATCAGCCGCACGACGAGCCGGTTGATGACGGCTGCCGCGATCACGCCACCGACAAGTGTCGTTCCGGCGACCAGCCATGACGACGTTGGGAGCTTGTCGAGATCGGTGGCAGCTAGGAGTGCCGCGATCGAGATCGGCGTCTGAGCAATCATGGACATGAATATGGACATGGGCACGGCGTCGGAGCGGTCGAACCGTCAGAACGCGGCTGTCGCATGGGCGTACGATACGGCGTCGGGCCGCTACTCGATGACGGCGACGACATCGCCACCGCCGACGGTGTCGCCGGTGGCCACCTTGATCTCCTTGACGGTGCCGGCCTTCTCGGAGTTGATCTGGTTCTCCATCTTCATCGCCTCGAGCACCACGACGCCTTGACCCACCTCGATGGTCTGGCCGAGCTCGACCAGGATCTTGACGATCGTGCCCTGCATCGGCACGGTCACGTCACCGCTGGCAACCGAGCCGCCGCCTCCTCCGGACGCGGCCCGCTTCTTCTTGGGGGCAGCGGATCCAACCGCCACTGTGGCGACTTCGGGAACCCACATCGAGACGTCGAATCGCTTCCCGTTCACCTCGACGGTGGTTCGGCGCTGAACGAGTGGTTCGGCGTCGTCATCGTCGGCCGGAGTCGATGATGGCGCGGCAGCGACTCCCGAGAGGTCGAGTACTTCCTCGACCCACTTTGTCGAGTGCGTCACCGCAGCGAAGTCTGGGTGCCGCAAGATCGCGAGATCAGCCGGGATCGTCGTCGCGACACCTTCGACCACGAGCTCGTCGAGCGTGCGGATGGCTCGGGCGATCGCGGTGTCACGGTCCTTGCCCCACACGATCAACTTCCCGACGAGGTTGTCGTAGAACTGGCTGATCTCGTCGCCCGACTCGTAGCCCGAATCGAATCGCACGCCGAAGCCGTCGGGTGGGACGAGCTTGGTGATGGTGCCGGGCGACGGCAGGAACGCGCCCCCGGCCGGATCTTCCGCGTTGATGCGTATCTCGATCGCGTGCCCGCGCCGGGCAGCGAGCACGGCGTCCTGGCTCATGGGAAGTTCTTCTCCGGATGCCACTCGGATCTGCCACTCGACCAGGTCGATGTCGGTGATCATCTCGGTGACCGGATGTTCGACTTGCAGGCGTGTGTTCATCTCGAGGAAGAAGAAGTCGCCGTCCTCGTAGATGAACTCCACCGTTCCGGCGTTGTAGTAGCCGACTGCCCGGGCCGCTTTCACTGCAGCCGCACCCATCGCATCCTCGACGCCATCGGGAAGGGCGGGGGCCGGGGCTTCCTCGACGAGTTTCTGGTGACGGCGTTGTGCCGAGCAGTCTCGGGTCGACACCCAGACCACGTTGCCGTGCTGGTCGCCGACCACTTGCACCTCGATGTGACGAGGATTCGTCAGGTATCGCTCGACGTAGACCTCGTCGCGCCCGAAGAACGCCTTTGCCTCGCGCTGGGCGCTGGCCATGGCGGCGTCGACCTCATCGGCGGACTGTACGACCTTCATGCCGCGCCCGCCGCCGCCATACGCGGCCTTGATGCAGACCGGCCAGCCGTGTGCGTTGCCGAAATCGCGGATCTCGTCGGGGCCCTGGGCGAACGCTGTGGTGCCAGGGACGATGGGTGCTCCACCGCGTTCGGCGGCGAGGCGGCTCGACACCTTGTCGCCCATCTCGTCGATCGCGTCGGGCGGCGGCCCGATCCAGGCGACGTCCATGGCCGCGATCGACCGGGCGAAATCGGCGTTCTCCGAAAAGAACCCGTAGCCGGGGTGGACACCATCGGCCCCGCTCTGGCGAATCGCATTCAGGATCGCGTCGGTGTTGAGGTAGCTGTCTGCTGCTGATTTGCCACCGAGTGCGTAGGCCTCGTCCGCGAGGCGAACGTGCAACGCATTGCGGTCGAGTTCGGAGTACACCGCGACCGTCGCGATACCCATCTCGCGAGCGGCGCGGATGACTCGAACGGCGATCTCGCCGCGGTTGGCAATCAGGATCTTCTGGAGCACAAGTGACAATGTAGAGGGCGTGACCGAACCAGACCATGCTCGGGCTGGTGGCGACGCCGATTCGGCGAATGCCGGCGAGACGACAGGCGCAGGTTCGCGGTGGCCGTCGAACTGGCACGTGGAACACGTGATCGAGACCGCGAGCACGAACGACGACCTCGTGAAACGGGCGGAATCCGGGGCACCGGATCATTCGGTGCTCTACGCTGATCACCAGACTGCGGGTCGGGGGCGCCTCGACCGGCGATGGGAAGCGCCGGCCGGCTCGAACCTGCTCGTCTCCATACTCTTCCGAACCGTTCCCGACCCAGCCGTTCAGCTCACGCATCGCGTCGGCCTCGCGGTGATCGCAGCCGCTCGGTCCACCGCAGGCGTCGTCGCGACGCTGAAATGGCCGAACGACGTGCTCGTGGGCGAACGCAAGCTCGCCGGGATCCTGGCTCAGCGTGTGCTCGACGGGTCGGTCGTCGTCGGGCTCGGCCTCAACGTCGGCTGGGCGCCCGAGGGAGCTGCACGGCTCGGGGGCGATCTGGCGCCGTCGGACGTGCTCGGCCACCTGCTCGACGCGCTCGACCACCAGCCTCCGCAGGTCCACGACCTGTATCGAGATGCGTTGGGCACGCTCGGTCGACGCGTGCGCGTCGAGCTGCCGAACGGCTCGGTCGAGGGCCGCGCAGTCGCGGTCGAATCCGACGGACGCCTGGTCGTGCTCGACGACTGCGCCGTGAGTCATCGGCTCGACGTCGGTGATGTTGTGCATCTCCGCTCGGTGTGACGCACCTCGGCGACGACATGGCGATACCGTTTCGGCCGTGAATCTGGCCGCCACCAATCCACCCCGCCGCCGACTTCGGTCGCCGTTGCCGTGGATGCTGTTGATCGCCTCCCTCGTTGCTGTGGGCGGGGCCTTCGGTGTGTCGCGGGCCGCCGACGAGCGAAGCGCCGAGGTCGAACGAATCAACGGGCTCGACATGATCCTCACTTCGGTGCCCGATGACGGACCCGCCGAGAACTACCTCCTCGTGGGCTCCGATAGCCGCGACGGCGCCAATCCCGACGATCCTGACTTCGGTTCGATGGGTGACGCGGGCGACGTCGGAGGTCGACGCAGCGACACGATCATGGTGCTGCGCCGTGAACGCGACGGGGGAGCGGCATTGATGTCGTTGCCGCGTGACCTATGGGTCGAGATTGCCGGAACCGGCGAGAAGAACCGCATCAACAGCGCGTACAACGGTGGCCCGGAGCTGCTCGCCTCGACGGTGTCGGAGGGCCTCGGCATTCCGATCCACCACTATGTCGAAGTCGACTTCTTCGGGTTCAAGGAGATCGTCGACGAGATCGGTGGCGTCGAGGTCTGCATCGACTACGCGACCCGAGATCGCAACACCGGGCTCGATCTTCAACCCGGATGCCCGGTACTCGACGGCGTACAGGCACTCGCGTATGCCCGGAGCCGTCATTACGAGGAGTTTCGTGACGGCGAATGGCGCAAGGACGGCAGCGCCGACCTCGGCCGGATCGCCCGACAGCAGCTGTTCATGCGGGCAGCGATCACGGGAGCGCTTCTCGATCTCCGTTCGTCACCGTTCGGTTCGAGCGCCACCATCAGAGCCGTTGCCAGATCGGTCCGCGTCGACGCCGGCCTCGATCCGATCAAGGCTGGTGATGCGCTGCGGCGTGCGGCCGAGGAAGGGCTGACGAGCTTCACCTTGCCGGTCACCCCCACCGACATCAACGGCAACTCCGTCGTCGTGCTTGCCGATGGCGCCGAGGCGTACCTCGACTACTTCCGAGGCGTCGGCCCGGCACCAGAGCCGAGCTCGTAGGCTCGCGACGATGAAAGCCCTGATTCTGGCCGGTGGTGCAGGCACGCGTCTGCGTCCGATCACACACACGCGTGCCAAACAGTTGGTGCCCGTGGCCAACAAGCCGATCCTCGTCTACGGAATCGAAGCCATGGTGGCGGCCGGCATCACCGAGCTCGGCGTGATCGTCGGCGATACGCGTGACGAAGTGATGGGCGCTCTCGGCGACGGCAGCCAGTTCGGTGCTGCCATCACCTACATCCCGCAGGAGGACCCGCTCGGCCTTGCCCACTGCGTGCTCATCGCCCACGACTTCCTCGGCGACGACGAGTTCGTGATGTATCTCGGCGACAACCTGCTCGAGCAGGACCTCGAGGCATTCGTCACGGCGTTCGAAGCTGCTCGGAACGGCGACCAACCTCCGACGGCACAGATCCTGCTGAAACAGGTGCCCGATCCGCACCGATTCGGCATCGCCAGCCTCGACGCCGACGGTCACGTGGTGCACTTGGTCGAGAAGCCCGACGACCCGCCCTCCGATCTGGCACTCGTCGGCGTCTACCTGTTCGATGCGACGATCCACAAAGCAGTGGCCGCGATCGAGCCGTCGCCACGCGGCGAGCTCGAGATCACCGACGCGATCCAGTGGCTGATCGATCAGGGGCATCGCGTCCGATGCGAGTTGCTCACCGGGTGGTGGATCGACACCGGCAAGCTCACCCCGCTCCTCGAGGCGAACCGTCTGTTGCTCGAGAAGATCGAGACACAGATCGACGGCACCGTCGACGACGACTCGTTCATCGACGGTCGCGTCGTGGTGGCGGCCGGAGCCGAGATCGTCAACTCAACGGTGCGCGGGCCGGTTGCCATCGGTCCTGGCGCACGCATCGTCGACAGCTTCATCGGCCCGTTCAGTGCCATCGGTGCCGACTGCCACGTGACCAACAGCGAGGTCGAGCACTCGGTGATCATGAATGGCAGCACGATCATCGACATTCCCCGCCTCGAAGACAGCCTGATCGGCAGCGACGCCACGGTGAAGCGGACACGCCAGCGACCTCGCGCACTGCGGCTGATGGTCGGCGATCACTGCAAGATCGATGTCGAATAAGATGCAACGCTGATGCCCAACATCAACGAATCGCATGTGATCGCCGGTGTGTTCATCGTCGAGCCGACCGTGCACGGAGATCAACGCGGGCTCTTCATCGAGACCTACCGTCGGCAGTGGTTTCCGGGTGCCCGAGAGATGATCCAGTCGAATCGGTCGAACAAGCAGGCCGGCGCGCTGGTCGGATTGCATTATCACCTGCATCAGAGCGACTACTGGTATGTCCCCGTCGGCACCGCACGCGTCGTGCTGCACGATCTGCGCGAGGGCGGACCGACCGACGGCGCCACGATGAGTTTCGACATCTCCGGCGAGAACCACTGGGGCGTGTACATCCCGCCCGGCGTCGCACACGGGTTCGCGGCGCTCACCGACGTGGTGATGACCTATCTCGTCGACGGCTACTACAACCCAGCCGACGAACTCGGCGTGCAGTTCGACGATCCGGCAATTCACGCCAACTGGGGCGTGACCGACCCGATTCTCTCCGAACGCGACGCGAACAACCCCGCACGGTCCGAGCTACCGGTCGGGCGCACCCCGTACTGGCCGATGCGCACCTGACCTGGTGCCGTCGCTGCCCACGTCCCCCACCACCTCATCCGGGAGCTGACAAGTCATGAAGCTGTTCGTCACGGGCGCTGCCGGATTCATCGGCTCGAACTACGTCCGGTGGGTGCTCGCCAACTCCGACGACCAGATCACGGTCTTCGACAAGCTCACCTATGCCGGCAACCTCGACAACATCCGAGATGTGCTCGACGATCGACGTTGCCGTTTCGTGCAGGCCGACATCTGCGACCAGGACGCCGTGTTGGAACACATGGCTGGTCACGACGCTGTGGTGCACTTCGCTGCCGAGAGCCATGTCGATCGATCGATCGCCGACCCGTACGCGTTCGTGAACACGAACACGTTCGGCACCAACGTGCTCTGTGACGTCGCCAATCGTTACGAGATCGGGCGGTTCCTGCACATTTCGACCGACGAGGTGTACGGCTCGATCGAGCACGGGTCGTTCTCGGAGGCCGATCTGCTCACACCCCGGTCGCCCTACTCGGCGGCGAAGGCCGGGTCCGACCTGATCGCGCTCAGCTATTGCACCACCTACGGGCTGCCCGTCGTGGTGACGAGGTGCTCGAACAACTACGGCCCGTACCAGTTCCCCGAGAAGCTCATCCCGTTGTTCACGACCAACCTGCTCGACGGCAAGAAGGTGCCGCTCATGGGCGACGGCGGCAACGTCCGTGACTGGATCCATGTCGAGGACCACAACCGCGCCGCCCATCTGGTACTGCACGATGGCGTGGTCGGCGAGATCTACAACATCGGGGCGCACAACGAGATCACCAATCGCGTGATCACCGATCGGCTGCTCGAGTTGACCGGACGTGACGAGAGCTACATCGAACCGATTCCCGATCGTCTCGGCCACGATCGCCGATACTCGGTGAACATCGACAAGATCTCGGCGCTCGGCTGGAGGCTCGAACGCGACTTCGACGACGGCATTGCGGCCACCGTCGAGTGGTATCGCTCGCACCGTGACTGGTGGGAGCCGCTCAAGGCGCGGGCGCGACTCTGATGCGTGTGCTCGTCACGGGCGCCGGCGGGCAACTCGGTCGCGACGTTGCATCTTGGTGCCGACGAGCGGGCGACGACGTCGTTGCGCTCGACCGCGCTGCACTCGACGTGTCCGAACGGGAGCACGTGCATGCGGCGATCACCGCCGCGTCACCCGACACCGTGATCCATTGCGCTGCGTGGACTGCAGTCGACGCCTGCGAAACCGATCCCGAACGTGCATTCACCCAGAACGCCCTCGCTGTTCGCTGGGTGCGAGAAGCAGCCGAAATCGCCGACGCCCATCTGGTCACCATCAGCACCGACTACGTGTTCGACGGCGAACTCGACCGTCCGTATCACGAATGGGATACGACCAATCCTCGATCGGTCTACGGCGCCTCGAAGCTCGCCGGCGAACGCGAGGCGGGTCCTGATGCGGCGGTGGTTCGCACCTCGTGGGTCTGCGGCGAACACGGCAGCAACATGGTCCGCACCGTGCTCCGCCTCATCGACGAGCACACCTCGCTCTCGTTCGTCGATGATCAGGTGGGATGTCCCACGTTCACGCCCGACCTCGCCACGGTGCTCCGACAACTGAGCGTCGATCGGCGGACGGGAATTCATCACGTCACCAATCAGGGAGTTGTGAGCTGGTACGAGTTCGTGCGCGAGATCGTCACCGCGGCCGGTCGAGATCCCGGGATGATCGCGCCGATCCGCACCGTCGATCTCCATCCGCCGCGTGCGGCTCACCGACCGGCGAACAGCGTGCTCGACAACGCCGTACTGCGCTCGTCCGGGGTCCCGCTGCTGCGCGACTTCCGCGAACCGTTGGCCGAACTGGTGCGCAGGCTCGGAGACAGCGGCTGACGTTCACCCCGCTGGTATGTCGAGCAAATCGAGGACGTCGTCTGCGCCCGTGCCGTTCCGTACGCTCGGCCGCATGGGTTTCACCCGAGCCGAGCTCGACTCGTTCCGTGATGCGGTCGTCCCCGATCTCATCGGGCCCGGCCTCAAGCTGCTCTTCGTCGGGATCAATCCGGGTCTGTGGACTGCGGCGACGTCGACACACTTCGCCCACCCGGGCAATCGCTTCTATCCGGCGCTGTTCCTCGGCGGTGTCATCGAGCGCGAGATCGACCGGGGCACGGGCATGACCGACGCCGATCGACAGCATCTGATCGATCGCGGGATCGGCATCACCAACGTCGTGGAGCGGGCAACCGCCAAGGCCTCCGAACTCACCACCGCCGAACTCCGAGAGGGCGGCGAACGTCTTCGGAGGACGGTGCGTGAGACCCGACCCGCCGTCGTGGCGATCGCCGGCATCACCGCGTACCGCACCGCATTTCATGACAGGCATGCCGTCGCCGGCCGACAGCCGGAGCGCTTCGAGGGCACCGAGCTGTGGATCGTTCCCAATCCGAGCGGCCTGAACGCGCACGAAACCGTGGCAACACTCGCAGATGCCTACGCGGCGCCTGCCCGCGCAGCCGGCGTGTGCAGGTGAGCGCTAACCGAGTTCGGACGGGGCGCGTTCGGCTTCCTCGCGATTCGCGAGATACCAGTCGATGGATGTGCGTAGACCGTCACGGAAGTTCATCGAAGCGCGCCATCCGAGCAGTTCCTCGGCCCGTGATGCGTCGACTCGCCTTCGCGGCTGCCCATCGGGCTTGGTGGGATCCCAACGCAGTTCTCCGGTGAACCCGACGAGCTCTGCAATGGTCTCGACGGTCTCGCGAATCGTGACCTCGGTGTTGGTGCCGAGGTTGATCGGTTCCGCACCTTCGTGCAACTCGGCGGCCAGCACGATTGCTTCGGCGGCGTCGTCGACATAGAGGTACTCGCGGCTCGCCGTACCCGTGCCCCACACGTCGACCTTGTCGTGGCCGGCCTCGGTGGCTTCGACGCACTTGCGGATCAGTGCTGGGATCACATGCGAGACGGCCGGGTGGAACTTGTCACCCGGGCCGTAGAGGTTGGTCGGGATCAGGTACGAGAAACGTTGGCCGTACTGTGCCCGGTTCACCTGGGCGTGCACCAGCTGCGCCTTCTTCGCGACGCCGTACGGCGCGTTGGTCTCCTCGGGATATCCGTCCCAGAACGATTCCTCACGGAACGGCACGGGGGTGAACTTCGGGTACGAGCACACCGTGCCGAGCAGCACCGTCTTGTCGACGCCAGCGTGCCGTGCGGCCTCGATGATGTTGGTGCCCATCAGCAGGTTGGCGAGGTACAGCGAAGCAGGCTCGGCCTGGTTGTACCCGATGCCGCCCACTCGCGCTGCCAGGTGAATGATGTGGGTGGGTGACGTCTCGGCGAGCAACCGCTCGGCTTGGCCCGGGATCGTGAGATCGAAGTCGGCGCTGCGAGGTACGACAGGGTCTGCGCCGTGGTCGGTGAGGCGGGCCACGACACGACGGCCCAGGAACCCGGAACCCCCCGTGACGACGACGCGGCGACCTGACCAGAACGACGACATGCCAGGCAGGCTACGGCGGTGAGGCCATCATGGTGCGGTGCCCGACGTGCTGCGCATCGCCTACACCCTCGAACAACTGTGGCACGACGTGCCTGGTGGCACCGCTGTCGCCGCGCTGCGCGTGGCCGAACAACTCGATGGGCGCGACGATGTCGAGCTTCACGCCGTCGCCGGCCGGCACCGTCGACCACCTGCTCCTGGCTTCACGTCTGCGTTGCGGGTGGCGTCACTGCCGCTCAACCGCCCGTGGCTCTATGAGACCTGGTTGAGGATGTCGTGGCCGCGGGTCGAGGCGGCGACAGGCCCGATCGACGTGTGTCACTCCACCACGATCGTGGTTGCCGCGTCGACGGCGCCCGCAGTGGTGACGCTGCACGACCTGGCGTTCCTGCGTCATCCCGAACGGTTCACCAAGCGTGGCGTCTCGGTGATGAATCGGAGCTTGGCGATGGTGAAGGAGCGAGCCGACCTCGTGTTGTGTTCGAGCATCGCGACCATGACCGACGCGGTCGACGCCGGAATCGAGGAGTCTCGTCTGCGACGTGTACCGCTCGGGGTCGAACTGGTCGAGACGACCGAAGCCGACGTCGATGCCGTCCGCAGGCAGTACGACCTGCCTGAACGGTTCGTGCTGTCGGTGGGGACCAACGAGCCCCGCAAGAATCTGCAAAGGTTGGCCGAGGCGATGCAACAGTTCGGTGATCTCGACCTCGTCATCGTCGGCCCAGAGGGTTGGGGCGCCGGGCTCCCGAGCCCGGACACGGCTGGTCCGGCAGGCAGCGCTGGCCGCGTGCGCTTCCTCGGATTCGTACCGAACGACCTGATGGGTCCGCTGTTCCGTGCTGCAACGGTGTTCGCGTACCCGAGCGAGTGGGAGGGATTCGGCTTGCCGGTGGCGGAGGCGATGGCACAGGGCACGATCGTGGTCACGAGCCGCGGGACGGCCACCGAGGAAGTTGCCGGCGGCGCCGCGATCTTGGTCGACCCGTTCTCGGTCGACGACATCGGCCGCGGGCTCGGTGACGCATTGCAGGCGGATCACGACCTCGGGGATCGGGGACGAGCCCGCGCCGCCGAGTTGACGTGGGATCGCACGGCCCAACTCACGGTCGATGCATACCGGGAGGTGGCGCGATGAACCGGGTGGCCGTGAACCTGCTGTGGTGTGTGCCTGGCCGAGTCGGAGGCTCCGAGGAGTATCTGACGCGGCAGCTCGCCGGACTGCCGACCGACAGTCTCGACGAACTCGCCGTCGAACTCCACGTCCAGCCGGATTTCGCGGCTGCCCACGCCGACCTGGCGGCTCGATTCGCCACCAAGCAGTATCGGCTCGGTCCCGATCTCCGACTGAGCCGGATCGTCGCCGAGCACTCCGCTCTGGCCTTGCGAACGCGTTCGGCGGCACTCGTGCACCATGGTGGGGGAACGGTGCCGAGGTTCGGCGGTGACCGCGTGGTCCTGACGGTGCACGACCTGCAGTACCTGCGATATCCCGAGTATTTCTCGTGGGCGCGGCGCCGTTACCTCGCAGCCACGATGCCTCGATCGATTCGCGCCGCCACGGTGATCACGACACCGACCGAGTACGTGAGATCGACCGTCGTCGAAGGGTTCGACGTCGATCCTGCGACCGTGGTGGTGGTGCCGCACGGCGTCGATCCCGAGGTCGCGGCCTCGAGTAGGACCGCCACCGAGCAGTTGGCGGTGCGGCAGCGCCTTGGGCTGGGGGACGCGCCGATCGTCGTGTATCCGGCAATGACCCACCCGCACAAACGTCACCAGGTGCTGATCGAGATGATGGAGCGCGCCGCTCCGGACGACGAGACGCGCCTCGTCCTGCTCGGTGGGGCGGGAACCGCGGAGGACGATCTGCGCGAACGTATCGAGGTGTCGCGTCTCGGTGATCGCGTGATCCGTACCGGCAGGGTTCCCGCCCACGACCGCGACATGCTCATCAAGATGGCCGACGCGCTGCTCTTTCCCAGCGAGTACGAAGGTTTCGGCGCCCCGCTCATCGAGGCAATGGCGCTCGGCACGCCGGTCGCGTGCAGTGACCAACCGGCGCTCCGCGAGGTTGCCGGACCGGCCGCCGTGATCGTGCCCATCGGTGCCGACGGACACGCGTGGGGCGCGGCCGTCGTCGAAGCGCGGCGTCGACGTATCGATCTCGTTGCCGCAGGTTACGAGCGGTTGAAGCACTACTCGCTCGCCGCCTCGGGAACGGCGTTGCAGGCCGCCTATCGACAGGCACTGTCATGAAGCTGAAGCTCGTCGTGCTGTGTCCCCATTTCGACCCGGATACTGCTCCGACCGGCCACGTCATGACACGAATCGTCCACGAGTTGGCCGTCCGAGGACACGAACTGCACGTCGTGACATCGTTGCCCTGGTACCGCGACCACGCGATCGCGCAGGGTTGGGATGGCCGTGTCGCTCGGACAGAACGCACGCCGTGGGGGAGCATCACCCGGGTGCATCCGTTTCCCGGCGACGACAAACGCAACCTGGTGCGCCGCGCGGCGGGATTCTTCGGGTTCTCGCTGCTCGCCGGCGTCATGGGTCTGCGAGCCGGTGGCTGGTTCCGGCGCGCCGACGGCGTGATCGCGATGTCGCCGCCGCTGACGCTGGGCCTCACCGGGTGGGTCGTGGCCCGGCTTCGCCGCGCTCCGCTCGTGTTCAACATCCAGGACGTGTTTCCTGATGCGGCTGTACGAACCGGTGCCATCACCAACTCGAAGGTCATCGCTGTGGCCGAATGGCTCGAGCGGTTCAGTTATCACCGCAGCGACGCCGTCACCGTGCTCAGCAGCGATCTACGCGACAACGTCGTGGCGAAGATCGGCCCGCGACGCGCCGCGACCGTCCACATCATCCCGAACTTCGTCGACACCGACCAGATCGTGCCCGGCGATCGCATGACCGCCTATCGAGGCGAGCTCGACATCGGCGATGAACCGGTGGTGTTGTACGCAGGCAACGTGGGGTTCTCGCAATCGCTCGATCTCGTGCTCGCCGCCGCCGAGGCGATGTCCGACATCACGTTCGTCATCAACGGAGGGGGAGCGGCTCGATCCCACCTGGAACGCCGTGCCGCGGGTATGGCGAACGTGCGCTTCGGTAACTTCCAACCGATCGAACGGTTGTCGGAGGTGCTGGCGACGGGTGACGTCCACGTCGTGCCGTTGCGGGCGGGGCTCGGCAACGTCAGCGTGCCGTCGAAGACCTATTCGATTCTCGCGGCCGGGCGGCCGGTGCTCGCTGCGATCGACGGCGATACCGAGGTACCCCGCATCATCGAGGCATCACATGCCGGTGTGACGGTTCCACCAGACGATCCCGAGGCATTCGTCGGTGCGCTCCGGGCGATGCTCGCCGAACCCGATGATCTGGTCGAATCGGGGAAAACCGGCAGGCAATGGGTCGTTCAGAACGCCTCACCCGCCGCGGTCGGAGCGGCGTACGAACGGCTGATCGCAGGGTTGGGCTGACGACGATCGGAGCGATTCGGGCGATAGCCTCTCGGCGTGGCCACATCATCTTCGTCCACCAAGAAAGCCGCGCGTCTCGCCCAGAAGGGTGGAGGCCAGAAGGTCCGATTCCAGGGCGGAACGCTGTTTCCCCTGATCGTGGCCATCGTGTGCGTACTCGGCCTCGGCTCCATTGCGTATGCCCGTCAGAGCCGCCCAGCCGCCGACGCGTCCCCTCCGACCGTCAACGACCACTGGCACGCCGCGTACGGGTTCAACCTGTGCGGTGAATGGCTCCAACTCAACGGCAACCTCGAAGAGCAGGGAACCGCCGGTTTCCAACGGTTCATCTCATCGGGTATCCACAGCCACGACGACGGTGTGATCCACTGGCATCCGTACACGTCCAAGGCCGTCGGCGCCCGGGCCACGTTCGGCGTGTTCCTCGACAGCTACGACGTCACGCTCACCAACGACGAACTGATCTTCCCAGCCGACCAACTCGGCGGTGCCGAGTACATCGAGGGAGAGACGAAGTGCGACGGCGAGGATGCCGAACTGTCGATCATCAGGTGGAACAACTACACCGACACCGACAGCGGCGATCGCTTCATCTCGAACATGGACGAGGTGCACATCGACAACGACTCGATGGTGTTCGCGGTTGCGTTCGTGCCCCGCGGCGAAGACGTCGGCAAGCCCCCGTGGGCCGGCGACCTGCCCGAGTTGGGACAGGCCGACGTCAACCAGGCGACCGCTGACGAGCTGCTCGGCGATACCGGAAGCACCGAAGGCCAGGTCATCCTGGGCGAGCCCAAGCCGGACGACACCACGGCCGACACCACGACGGACACCGTTACGGACACGACCGATTCCGGTGCGGTGACCGACACCACCGGAGGGTGATGTACGCCGTCGTTCTGGTGGGAGGTTTCGGCACCCGCCTGCGACCACTCACCAACGACGTCCCCAAACCGGTGCTCCCGGTCGCCCATCGACCGATGATCGTCCGTCTCGTCGAGCGCCTCCAGCAGGCAGGTGTCACCGAGGTGGTGTTGGCGCTCGGGTTCAAGCCCGAGCCGTTCATGGAGCTGTTTCCGACCGGCACGCACGACGGTGTTCGGCTGCACTACGCGGTCGAGCCCGAGCCGCTCGACACCGCCGGGGCGATCCGATTCGCCGCTGACGCGCTCGGCATCGATGACACCTTCGTCGTGGCGAATGGTGACATCGTGACCGACCTCGACGTCGGCGTGCTGGTCGATCACCACCGCTCGTCGGGCGCCGCGGCGACGCTCCATCTCACGCCGGTCGACGATCCGTCGGCGTACGGGGTCGTCGAGATCCAGGGCGGAGGGCGCGTCGCACGCTTCGTCGAGAAGCCGACCCCGGGTGAGACCGATTCGAATCTCATCAATGCCGGCACGTATGTGTTCGAGGCGAACGTGCTCGACATGATTCCTGCTCTCGAACGGACATCTCTGGAGCGGGTGACCTTCCCGAAGTTGGTCGAGTACGGAACCTTGTACGGCGTGCCCACCGACGACTACTGGATCGATGTCGGGCGTCCTGAGCCCTATCGCCTGGCCAACCTCGACCTGATCGCCGGCAGGCGAACGACCACCGAACCCGGCATTGCCGAGTCGGCCAACGTGTCGAGCGAAGCAGTGATCGTCGAGTCGGTGGTCGGGCATGGCAGCGACGTCGCTGCGGCCCACATCAGCGAGTCGGTCCTGCTGCCCGGAGCGGTCGTCGGTGCCGGTGCAGTTCTCGAGCGTTCCATCATCGCCGGCAGCGTCGGCGTCGGCGCAGTCGTTCGTGATTGTGTGATCGGGGCTACCGGTCACGTGCCAGACGGGGTGACGCTCGACGGAGTGAGCATTCCCGGCGTCGAGTAGTCCCGTGTCCAGCATCCCTTCCAGCGATCCGGACGGAAGCGGATGTGATCGGAGGCGGTAGGAGCACCGTGACACCGTGCTCTTCGCGCCATGATGGTGGCCTCATGGAACGAACCCTGGTGATTGGTGGAGCGGGCTTTCTCGGGTCGCACCTGGTCGACCGGCTGCTCGCCGAAGGCCACGGCGTCGACGTCGTCGACGACCTGTCCACCGGCTCGCTGGCCAACCTCGCGTCGGCGCGGTCGATGTCGGGCGAGCTCAAGATCCATCATCTCGACGCGGGGTCGCCCGAAGCCGACTCGCTGTTTGCGATGCGACGCCCTCAGGTCGTGTACCTCCTCGCCGCAGTGCCGCGCCGCCCGGCGGCTGCGACCGACCACGCAGCCGGCATCGCTCGTACGTTGACGGTGCTCGATGCCGCACGGCGCCACGGCGTCGACAAGGTCGTCGTCACGCTCGCAGCGAGCTCGATGTATGGCCGGCCAGCGGCGCGCGACCTGCCCATCAAGGAACGTGACACCGAGCCGCGAGGGGTACGCGGGGTCATGAGTCGTGCCGTGCTCGACCTGTTCGGCGTGTTCCGCGAGCAGTATGCAGTGGAGTTCACGGCGCTGGCGCTCGCCAACGTGTACGGGTCGCGTCAACGTCCCGACGGTGGCGTCGTCGCCGCGTTCGTGGAAGCCGCAGTATCGAAAGCAGCGCCGACGTTCGAGGGCGATGGTCGCCAAACCCGTGACTTCGTGTTCGTCGACGACGTGGTCGATGCCCTGTACCGAGCGGGCACGCGGGGCAGTGGGTTGCTGGTCAACATCGGCACGGGCAACCAGACCGCGATCCGTGACCTGTGGTCGTCGATCGCAGGCACACGGGGTGTCGATCCGGTGTCGGTGCCGGTCGCACCGGAGGCGCTCGATCGTTTCGCATTGTCCCCGGTCCGGGCACGGATCCACCTGGGTTGGTCGCCGTGGACAGATCTGGCTGACGGCCTCGCCCAGCTTCACTGACAGCGGTGAGTCGGCACGCGATTCCGTCGCTCGGCCGGTATCGGCGTCGGATCCTGAATCTTGCTGATCGGCGACGCGTGCCGATGTCACGGGCGAGGGCGGGCGACCAACCCGGTCGTTTGCCGGGAGTACGACAAACGGTCGAGAACCGCTCGAGAATGTGTCGGTTGGCGCCGCCGGTCAGTACACGATGTCGAGTGAGTAACGCAGAGCTTCGTCGAGATGAGCCCGCGTGGTCTCGTCGAGGTGGCCGACGGGCTCGTCGTCGAGATCTTCGAGAGGGATCGTGATGATGTTGTCGCAGGTGACGACGCACGCTTCGGGTAGGCCGTGCTCGGAGCCGAGAGCCACTTCGGATCGGATTCCACGAATGGTCCGTGTGATGGGAGCGCAGGTCACAGAGGTGAGCACCGCTATTGCGGCGTCTCGGGTGAGCACGCAAACTGGGCGGCGGCCGGCGGGAGGTCCGAGATCAGCCCAGTAGACGTCGTTGCGAGCTACCACGCAGGAGCGGTCTCGGCAGCAAGTCGCCGCGCCGACTGGACGAGCGCTGGTTCGGCGGGCTGACGGCGATAGCCCGCTCGGAGCTGACGATCGGCCGCTGCAAGCCCTTCGGCATCCAGGACGGCCTGCGCGCCGCGCCGCATCAGCTCGGATCGGTTGGTGCCGAGATCTGTGGCCAACGCATCAAGCTTTTCCACGAGGTCGTCGTCGAGTTGTACGAGCACTTCACGTCGAGCCATGACCATATGCTATTCCATATGGTAGCCGGACACAACATCGCACTACACCGGCTCGCCGGCCCGCGCCACGGAACCGGCGCGATGCGAGGGGCAGTGCGATCGGCGACGAATTTCTCGTCGATCCTCGTGACGCCCCGGGTTCAGACGGCAGCTGTCAGGACGGCTTCGGCCAACGACCGCGCGATCGCCGGCGTCGACATCACCGTTGCGGTGATGACGCAACGCATCCCGACCTGCTCGACGAGCGACGCGCTGGCCGAGTCGACGTGATCGACGACCAGGGTGCCCGCGATGCTCGAATACAACGATGCCACGCCTGCGACCGACGGGTCGATGCCCAGCTCCCGCATCATGTGATCGGCGGGACCCTTGATCGCCGCGCCGCCGACGATCGGCGAGACGGCGACGACCGACTCTCGTCGTGCGGCGAGGAGCTCGTCGACATCGGGCAGGGCGCGAACAGGACCGATCGACACGATCGGGTTCGACGGCGCGATCACGATCACGTCGGCCGATTCCAGCGCGGCGCGGGCACCGGAACTCAGGACCGCACCGTCGTGCTCGTATCCGACGGACCGCACCGCCACGTTGTGCCGGAGACGCACGAAGTAGTCCTGAAATCCGACATGTTCGCCGCTGGCCAACTCGATCACCGTGCGAAACCGCTGGTCGGTCATCGGTGCCATGTTCAACTCGAGGCCCCACGCCGACGCGATCTCGCCGGCAACCGTCGAGACCGTGGCGCCTTCTGCGAGGCGAGCCGTGCGGTACAAGTGCGTCGCAAGGTCACGGTCGCCCAGATTGAACCAGGTCTCGGCGGCGCCGGATTCTGCAGGCTTGACTGCCTGGTACCGCGAGAGTGCGCCCATTGCGGTCCAGGTCTCGCCGGCAAGCCCCCATCCCCGATCAGGGTCGATCGCGTTCGCGAGCGTGTAGACGATGGTGTCGAGGTCGGGCGAGATCGAGAGGCCATGCATCACGGTGTCGTCCGCCGTGTTCACCACTGCGGTCACCATGCTGGGCTCGACGACCATGAGGAGGCCGCGCAGGAATCGAGCTGCGCCGACGCCACCCGACAGGACAGCGACGTTCACATCGTCGTCGCCTCGTCGACCACACGTGTGTACAGGGTGACGAGTTCGTCCGCGGTGCGGCGCCACGAGAACCGCTGCACGTTGCGATGTCCGGCCTCGATGAGTCCGAGACGCGTCGTGCCGTTGTCGAGCACGTTCACGAGTTGTGTCGCCAGATCGGCGTGGTCGTGGCCATCGACGAATGCAACGCCGTCGCCGCCGATCTCGCGCAGCGAACCGACCGCAGTCGCGACGACCGGCAGGCTGGCCGACTGCGCTTCGAGCACGGGGAATCCGAATCCTTCGTCGAGTGACGGATACGCGAGCAGTGCTGCGTTGCGGAGCAGCCAAGCCTTCTCGCCAGGGCTCACTGCACCGGTTCGAACGACTCGAGGTCGTGCCTCCGGTGGAATCGCGTCGACCGCTCGTGCGACCGCATCGCCGTCGTCGCCGTCGACGCCCGCCAGTACGAGGCGAAGATCGGTTCGGTCGGACGCGATCTCGCCGAACGCTCGAACGAGCGATGGCAGCCCCTTGCGACGTTCGAGCGTGCCGATCGACAAGATGAACTGCTGTCCGAGCGCGATGCCGTCCGGCGCGGTTGCGGCCTCGGCGGCTCGAGCGGCCGGCGGACCGAGGTGCACGACCGATACCCGATCGGTGCCGAGGTGTTGTCGGACCTGGTCTGCGGTCGCCGCCGAGCTGGTGTGCACGTGTGCGCCTCGCTGCACGGCTCGTCGCAGCAGCGACGCGGCGCGCCGCACCGAAGGCGCCGCTTGGTCGGGATGCGCGAGGAACCAGCAGTCGTACACCGTGACGACGGCGGGCCGTCGCGTGGGCGGCACGACGTAGTTGGTGCCGTGCACCAGGTCGACATCGGGTAGCCAACGGTCGACCTTCGGCACATCGGCCATCCCCCAGACCCTGGTGGCAAGGGCGGCGGGGAGGCGAAGCCGCTGCTCGTTCTTCTCGATCTGGGCCCGAAAGCTCAGTACGTACCGGGCGAGCTCGATGTCGTCTCGCTGATCGAGCGCATCGACGAGCTGTGTGACGGCAACGCCGACTCCGGTGAGATGACCATGGAGCGGGCCGGTATCGAGAGCAATTCTGAGCGGCATCATCGGTTCCGAACTGCTGGTGAAAGGTTGTGTGCGGTCATGGGGAAGGTCGCATGGCCGCGTCTGCGGTTCAGCCTCTCCAACGCTACCCGGCCGTAGACTCGGCCGAGCGGTTGTCGCCCTCCGGCCTCATCGCGTTTCGAACGAACAGGGAGATTCTGCTCATGCCACGTGCCTTCATCACCGGGATCACCGGTCAGGATGGCCAACACCTGGCCGCGTTCCTGCACGCCCAGGGCTACGACGTCTACGGCATGGTCAAAGGGCAGAGCAATCCCCGCGTGGCCCAGCTGCTCGAAGAGATGCCGTTCATCGAGACGATTCCGGGCGATCTCGCCGATCTCCCGTCGCTCGTCGCGGCGCTCGAGTTGTCACAGCCCGACGAGGTGTACAACCTCGGTGCGATCTCGTTCGTCGCGCTCAGCTTCAACCAGGCCGAGCTCACCGCCAACATCACCGGACTCGGTGTCTTGCGCATGCTGGAAGCGATTCGCATGGTCGGTGGCACCCAGAACAATCCGATCCGGTTCTACCAGGCCTCCTCGTCGGAGATGTTCGGCAAGGTGCGCGAAACACCACAGACCGAGAAGACCCCGTTCCACCCGCGCAGCCCGTACGGTTGCGCCAAGGTCTTCGGGCACGACATCACTGTCAACTACCGGGAGAGCTACGGGTTGTACGCCTGCTCGGGCATCCTCTTCAACCATGAAGGTCCCAAACGCGGCATCGAGTTCGTCACCCGAAAGGTGACCAACGCGGCCGCGCGTATCAAGCTCGGGCTCCAGCACGAACTGGTGATGGGCACGCTCGACACCAAGCGTGACTGGGGTTACGCAGGCGACTACGTCAAGGCGATGTGGCTGATGCTGCAACAGGACGAGCCCGACGACTTCGTCATTTCGACCGGCGAGACCCATTCCATCGAGGAGCTGGTCCGACGCGCCTTCAGCGAGGTCGGAATCGACGATTGGGAGCGTTTCGTGCGCCAAGACCCCAAGTTCATGCGGCCGGCCGAGGTCGACCTGCTGATCGGCGACTCGTCCAAGGCGCGCAAGGAGCTCGGCTGGGAGCCCGAAGTCGGTTTCCCCGAACTCATCAAGATGATGGTCGCCAACGATCTCGAGATCGAAGCGCGCAAGGCCGGCATCGCGCTGTAGGAGCGAGCGTCACGACTCGAGCGGCATGTCGGTGATGGCATCCATCACCGATCCGGGACTCGGTTCGGCACCCGACTGGAGCTTCCAGCGCAACATCGCGCCGAAACACACCATGGAGGCGACGCTCGACGCCAGGAGTCCGATCTCGATTCGGCGGAACAGCAGGTCACTCGACAACCAGGTGGTGACCAAGAACGTCACCACACCGATGAACCATCCCACGGCGACCAGTGCGTGTCCCTGCAGGGCAATGACCGCTTGGGCGGTGGCGAGACCGAGCATGTAACAGGCGCTCGACAGGGCCAACATCGCGAGTGTCCTGCCACCGAGATCAGCGTCGTACACGGTCTTGATGACGAAGGGACCGATGAGGAACGCGCCGAGCGTGCCGACGACGCCGACGACGATCACGAGTTGCATCAGTCGAATCAGACCGGACCGGAACTCGTCGAGCTCGTTTCGTGCGGCAAGCTGGGCGAGACGCGGCAGCAACGCCGCCTGCACGGCCTGGAACATGAACAGCGGGATTCGGGCGAGCAGCACGCCGTATCCGAACTGAGTGACGAGCGCCTTCTCGTCGTCGTTCGACAGCAGCTGGGCGGCCACGACGCCGGCGTTCAGGAGGCCGGCGGCACAGATCGACCCGACCAGCAGCCAGCCGAGATTCGGCGTGACCTCCTGCCAGTCGGCAGGTGGACCGTCGTCGGTGCCGAGGTCACCCCGGAACGCGACGTAACCGACGGCCAAGAGCGGCGCCAAGGCAACGGCGAACGCATACGGCCCGACCGCGGTGATGCCGGCGACGGCAAGTGCGACGCACAGCGCGATTCGTACGACACCGTCGGATCCCATGATGAGTGCGTACGAACGGAAGCGACCAGAACCGGAGCAGACACCGCGGGCGAGGTGCGCAGGGGCATAGCCGATGAACGCCGTGGCGAGCGCGATCAGCATGATCCAGTTGCCGTCGAAGTAGTGCTTCGTGATCCACGGGCTCGTGACGAGGATGCCGACGAGCACGATTGCAGCGAGGGCCACACCGAGTTTGACGATCTTGACCACGACGGGCCGAGTGCCGTCGCCGTTGGCGCGGCGGTGAGACAGGGCTCTGCCGAGCTCTTGTTCGAGCGGCAGGAACACGCCCGGTGCCAGTGAGAAGGTGGCGAACCACAGCGCTGCGATCGGCGCGAACTCCTCTTCGCCGCCGAGCGCTGTCTTGCCGACGCGGAAGAACGCGTAGGTCGCAACACCCGCAATGAGCAGGGCGACGGCGACCGGCACAGTGCCTTCTGGCAGCGGTGCTCGACGCGTAAGGGGAGCGGCAGGTTCGGAGACCAGGGTGGGGAGGCTATCCGGGATGACGTGGGCCGACGCGGAACTTGTCCGCATGACCTCGACCTGACGAAACCCGCCGCTAGCCTCGGCACATCGTGGAGACCGACCTGAATATGGCACCTTCGGTGGTGGCCGTTGTCGTGGTCCATGAACCGGGAGATTGGTTCGAGGAGACACTGCGGGCCCTCGCCGCGCAGGACTATCCGAACTTCCGCACCCTGTTCTTGGTGACCTCAAGCGACCACGACGACGACGCGGTCGCCCACACAGGTGACCGCATTCGAGCGGTGTTGCCAGGCGCGTTCGTTCGGTCGTTGGGCCACAACCCCGGCTTCGGCCCGGCCGTGAACGAGGTCCTCCGCCTCGTCGAGGGCGACAACGGGTTCTTCCTGCTCTGCCATGACGACATCGCGCCCGAGCCGTCCGCGGTGCGCACGATGGTGGCCGAGCTGTACCGGTCGAATGCCGGCGTCATCGGTCCGAAGCTCACCGAATGGGATTCACCGCGCACGCTCCAGCACGTCGGACTCGGACTCGACCGGTTCGGCGAGGTCGACCCGCTCGTGGAGCCCGGCGAGGTCGACCAGGAGCAGCACGACGCTGTGCGAGACGTCTTCGTGCTGCCATCGGCATGCCTGCTGTTCCGCGCCGATCTCTTCAGGCTGCTCGGCGGTTACGACCCCGCGATCAACTTCTTCGGCGACGACGTCGATCTGTGCTGGCGAGCGCATCTCACCGGTGCTCGCGTGGTCGTCGCGCCCGACGCCACGGTCCGGCATCGGGAGGCGCTCGCCGACCGTCGCCCCGACCTCAACCAGCGGACGCTTCAGGCCCGCCACCGCATGCGCGCGCTGGCGACACTCACCGGCGCCCGGCGGCTATTCGCACGGTCGGTCCAGCTGGTTGCGCTGACGCTCGTCGAGCTCGTGGTCGGGCTGTTCACCGGCCGTTTCGGCGAAGCGCTGGCGTCGCTGCGGGCTCTCATCGGCATGGTGCCACGCACCGGGTCGGTCATCGCTCGCCGCAGGTTGATCCGGCCACAGCGACAAGTGCCCGAACGCGAGATCCTCGGTCTCCAGATTCGCGGGAGCGCCCGCCTGTCGTCGTATCTGCGCGGCCGTGAGACGACGACCTATGTCTCGGAAGGAACCCTCGTTCGCCGTTGGCGCGAGACGTCGTTCGGGCCGCTCCTCGCCTGGTTCCTCGTGATCGCGGCGTTCGTCATCGGGAGCCGCACGTTCATCAACTCCGGCGTGCCCGCAGTGGGTGAGTTCCTGACGTTTCCGTCAGCGCGCGACCTGATGGACTCATTCCGCACGGGGTACGACCCACGTGGTTTCGGATCGACTTCGGCTGCGCCGACCGGGTATGCGACACTTGCCGGCGCGAGCGCGTTCGCGTTGTTCCGCACCGACTTGGCGATGACCATGTCGATCGTCTCACTGTTCCTCGTCGGGGCAATCGGTGCATGGCGGCTTGCCACGGTGTTTCCGGTCAACCGCGCACGGATCGCGGCGATGGTCGTGTATGCCGCGACGCCGTTGCTGCCAGGGCTGCTCGGTTCCGGCCGGTGGTCGGTGCTGCTCTGGTATGCAGCCCTGCCATGGCTGGTGCATCTGCTCCGTCGATCGGCCGGTATCGAGACCGCCGACCCGTCATCGGCCGAACGCGACCTGGTCGACGGCATCGCCAACATCGCCTTACGGCAACGCGTGCGTATCGTCGCGTCACTGTCGCTCGTGCTCGCCATCGCGATTGCGTTCGTCCCCAGCATCGCGGTGCTGTGGGCGCTCGTCGGGGTGATCCTGGCGGTAGCCACGTTGCTCGCCCTGGGTTCATGGCGCACGTCCGGATGGCTGTTGGGATGTACGGCGGTCTCGATCGTGGTCGCGTTCATCCTGAACTTGCCGTGGTCGGCCACCTGGACGTGGTCGCACATCGTCGGCGCCGACTTCGCCGGTGGCGGCGAGGGAATCGTGAAGATTGCGACGTTCGACCTCACCGGTATGCCGTTCGCCGTGCTCGCCCTCGCGCTCTACGTTCCGGTCGTGGGTGCGGTTGCGATCGCGAGGGCGTGGCGGCTCACGTGGGCAGTCCGCGCCGCCGGGCTGGTGCTCAGTTTCGGTGCCCTGGCAATCTTCTCCGATCGCGGTTCCTCCCCGGTCGTGCTCGCCGACCCGTCGATGCTGTATGTGCCGATCGTGCTCGGATTGGCGATCTCGGCAGCGGCCATCACGGGCGGCTTCGGCACCGACGTGTTGGGCCGGGGTTTCGGCTGGCGACAGCCGGCCGCGATCCTGGCGAACCTGTGCATCGTGATCGGCTTGGTGCCGGCCGCGATCGCCATCGGGGCCGGCGATTGGGACGCACCGGGCACACCTCTGCCCGTGCTGCTCGCAGCTCAGCTTCCCGCGAATCCCGAGTCCGGCGACTTCCGTGTGCTGTACGTGGGCGATCCGCGTGTGGTGCCCGGAGTGCCGAAGGCGTACCGCGACGGGATCTCCTACTCGGTGCTCGACGGCGGGCCACTCGACTTCCGCGATCGGTGGATCGTGCCCGACACGGAACTCGACGACGCTCTCATCGACGCGCTCGACCTCATCGCCGAGCGGTCAACGCTTCGCGCAGGTCTGTTGCTGGCACCGCTGGGCATCAAATACGTCGTCGTGCCGAAGGTCGACGGCGCCAGTTCCACCTTGGCCGATCCCGTTCCCGTCCCAGGGGGTTTGCTGGAGTCGCTCGATGCCCAGATCGACATCGGCCGGACGTTCGGCCCTCCCAGCCTCGAGCTGTTCCAGAACCGCTCGTGGATACCGGTGAGCGCGCAGCTGCTCGGCACATCGGCGGACGAATCGTTCGCCGAGTCCGACGCTGACCTGGTGCGCGCTCAGCTGTCAGGCGTGGCGCCGGCATTCGTCGGCGTACTCGAGCGTGGTTCGGCAGCCGAGACGGCGATGATGCCCGGTGTGGTGCATCTCGCTGTGGCACCGTCGGACGACTGGACTCTGACAGCGAAGGGTTCCGAGATCGCGGCCCGCACGGGATTCGGCAGAACCACCGCGTTCGACCTCGACGTGCCGGTAGAGGGCCCCGGTGACACCGTTGCGCTGGTGTACAACGAGCCAACTGGTCGCAACGGATGGCTGTTCGCTCAAGTGGTCGCCTGGTTGTTCGTCGCGGTTGCCGCGACGTCGGCGCGTACGCCGTTCGGACGCCGACGCACCGGCGACGTTCTCGACGAAACGCTCATCGACTTCGGTGACGAGCCCGACGTCGATGCGACCGCCGTCGTCGGCTCGGCGAGCGTGATCGGTGAGGTGCTCGGATCGCCGACGGGTGAGATCGAACGACCGGATCTCGACGGTGTGCTCGACGATCCCGATGATCGCGACGATGCGCCAGATCCGGCGGGAGGCGGCGAGATCGAGCTGGAAGATGTGCTCGACGAAGCATCGAGCGACGAAGTCGCCCGGCTGCCCGGTAGCCCGGCCATCACCGGTTCACCACCACCCGGAGGGAACCAGCCTCTGCCTGCGGCCCGCTCGCCGTTCCCCGATGGCGGATCAGCGGGCCACACCCCTGGTTCCGACGGTGCTTCGAGACGGTCGCTGCCGTTCGAGCCGACCGACGACGACGAGGCCGGCCTCGACGATCTCATCGCCGGTTGGGCCGACGACGAGCAGGGGGAAACGCAGTGAACCGTCGAATCCTTGCGCTCGCCCTGACCGTGCTCGCGTTCGGCGGCATCGTCATGGCGACGCGGACCGCGGCGGAGGAACCAATCGTCGAATTCGCAGCCATCCGCGAGCCGTGGATGCCCGCCGTGTCGATGCCCGGTGGGCTCACCGGCAGCTGGTTCTGCCCCGGTGTTCCTGCCGACGGCGACGATGTGGGCGGCGATCTCCTCATCGCCAACACGACCGACGTCGAGCTCACGGGCGTCGTTCGCCTGTTCAACGAGGATGGCGCCAACTTCCTCGAGCCTGTCTCAGTTGCGCCGTGGGCGAGCCTCGAGTACGACGTCGACGAGGCACTCAGCGGTGCATTCGTCAGCGCTCTGGTCGAACTCGACGGTGGGGGCGGCAAGGTCGAACAGCGTGCCGACCATCCTGAGGGGCAAGTGTCGACGCCTTGCGCCAACGCGGCGTCCGAGTCGTGGTACTTCGCCGATGGCTACACCGTCGGAGGCAGCCTCAACCAGATCGTGCTCACGAACCCCTACGACGATGCCGCCATCGTCGACCTCGGTTTTGCCACCAAGGACGGCTCGCGTAGTCCCGGCCCGTATCAGGGATTCCCGATCCCACCTCGGAGCGTTCGGGTCGTCGACCTCGGCGCGCCCGGCGCCGGGGCGCAGGGCGAGGAGACGCTCGCCATCAAGATCGAGTCGAGTCGCGGACGGGTGGTCGCCGGACGCTCGCAAGTGTTCCGCGAAGGTCGGGCAGGTTTCACGATGACGCTCGGCTCGCCGGCACTACGCGATCAGTGGTGGTTCAGCGAGGGGCTCAAGGGCTCCGGTGTCATCGAGCGATTCAGCCTGTACAACCCGACCGACGACGACGTGGCCGTCGACGCGCTCTACCTCGGTCTCGACACGGCGATCGGAGACGTCGATCCGCTGGTGGTGCCGGCGCGACAGGTCATCACGATCGAGACCGGCGCCGACACGTTGCTGCCCGAGGGGCGTCACACCACGGTCTTCCGGGCCAGCGAACCCGCCATCGTCGTGGAACGTGCGCTGACGGTGATCGAGGACGGGCGGCCGTCGACGAGCGTCACCCCTGGGGCCACGCCACGCACCGACGGCTTCGTGGCGAGTACGTGGTACACGGGTGCGGCGCCGACGGAACCGACCACTGATGCGCTGGTCATCTACAACGTCGACACGGGTGTCACGACGGCGACGATCTATGCCGTCACGGCCGACGGGCCCACGCCCATTCCGGGCATGGAAGCGGTCGACATCGCACCGGCGGCCATCGCCACCATCGATCTGACCGACGACGTCGTACTCGGTCGCGATGTCATCGTCGCTGCGACGGGCAGACTCTTCATCGAGCGATCGGTTCCGACCGGAAACGGTGCGTCCAGGTACCTCACGTGGGGTCTCCCGGCGATCTGATCGCGGGCTCGGTGGTTCGATGCTGCAGGTCGTTGTCGCACTCTCGATCATCGTTGTGGTGGCCTTGGGCGCCGAGGTCGTGCGCCGTCGCCGCGCCGTCGATGCACCCACCCAGCCCCGGTACGAACTTCCGACGCAACTCGACCGAGCCGACTTCGAGGCTGCACGGAGTTCTTGGGCGGTGGTCGTATTCACGTCCGCGACGTGTTCGACCTGCGCCGATGTGGTGTCGAAGGCGATGGTGTTGAACGGACCTGATGTGAGTGCCATCGACATTTCGTTCCAGGAGCACCCGGAGATCCATCGGCGCTACTCGATCGAGGCGGTACCCAGCACGGTCATAGCCGGGCCGGACGGTGTGGTGACCGCATGCTTCTTGGGCCCCGTGTCGGCGACCGACCTCTGGGCGGCTGTCGCAGAATCACGCGAGCCCGGCTCGGTGAACACCGACGGCTCGGGTTGCGATCGTCACGAAGCCTGATCGTCGCCCGCAGGTCACCTGTCCATGAGTGCTGCGATCGAGGAGGTGAGTTCGGCCCCGACGTCGATGTTCACGTGTCGACCATCGCGGACGACGGTGCGGCCGTCGATGACGACGTCGGTCACGTCGGCCGCCGTCGCCGCGAACACCGCCGTGTCGAGCGCCGATCCATTGCCGCTTCCAGCGGTTCTCACCGAGTCGAGTCGGATCGTGACGAGATCGGCTCGGGCTCCGATTCGGAATTCTCCTGCATCGTTCCAACCGAGGGAACGGTGGCCGTTGACCGTTGCCATCGTCGCGAGATCTTTGGCGGTGTGATGTCCGCGCTCGTGGGTGACCAGACGGATGTTGAACTCGAGCGAACGAGCCTCCTCGAACATGTCGATGACGGCGTGTGAGTCCGACCCGAACGTGATATTGGCACCCGCGCCGGCGAGTTGAAGCGATGGCCCGACGCCATCGGCCAGGTCTCGCTCGGTGGTCGGACAGAAACACACGTACGAGTTGGAGGACCCCAGCAATGCGATGTCGTCGTGGTTGAGGTGGGTGGCGTGGACGGCGGTGAATCCGGGAGCCAGGAGTCCGCTCCCGTTGAGGAGCGCCGTCGGGGTACGTCGGTGTGCAGCGAGGCACTGGATGTTCTCGGCCGGCTGCTCGGACACATGGGCGTGAACCGGCTTGGCGGTTTCGTGGGCCCACGTCGCGACGGTCTTCATCGACGTGGGGTCAACCGCCCGAACGGAATGCACGGCCGCACCGATTCGGGTACTCGGGCCGTCGTCGAGTTCGCCAACTCGGTCGACCCAGCGCTCGGCCGAGCCGTCACTGAATCGTGCCTGCTGCCGGTTCAAATCGGTATAGCCGGTCTCGTTGAGCCCACCGTGCAGGTACAGCGTGTCGAGCAACGTGATGCGGACGCCGGCCTCGTGTGCCGCGGCGATGACGGCGAGACCCATCGCATTCACGTCGTCGTACGGCTTGCCGTTCGCCTGATGGTGTAGGTAATGGAACTCGCCGACCGAGCTGATACCTGCGAGCGCCATCTCCGCGAATGTCGCTCGAGCGAGCCGGAAGTAGCTGGCGGGATCAAGACGGTCGGCCGCCAGATACATCTGCTCGCGCCAGGTCCAGAACGACCCGTTGCCGGCATGGGTTCGTCCGCGTAGCGCTCGGTGGAACGCGTGGCTGTGAGAGTTGGCGAATCCGGGCACGGTGAGCCCGCGTCGGTGCTCGCACTCCGAAGACGGGACCACGTCTGAGCGTTGATCGACGTCGACCTCGACATCGCTGATCCGGCCGTCGTCGGCAGTCACGAGCACGCGTTCGTGAACGGTCGTTCCGACGAGCGCGTAGTCGCACCAGTACCGCATGAAGCTACGAAACCTTTCGCTCGCCGAACTTCGTGATGCGGTCGATGCACTCGTCGTGTTGGTGACACTCGGACCGCGGCCGGATTGCGAACGCTGCGACGTGTGCGTCGTGATTCTGCAAAAACCGGTCGGCGGCGTCCTGCGGCCAGCCGTGGCGGTGCAATCGTGTTCCGGTCGGCACCTTGATATCGCTGATCATGTTGTGTCAGTGTGGCGGCGCCTCCCACTGACTGTCAATAAACGAAATGTGGTGTCAGACCGTGACACTCTCGGTCCGTCCTGCGGTTTCGGGTGACGGACTGTGACGTACACGCGATTCGTCGACGAAGCAGGGACACGACGGCAGAGGCAGGGCGGAAGCACGAGGATGAAGCGGTGATCGAAGCGGTGGCGGGATGGCGGTGAAGCGGTGATGGCGGCCGAGCGAGGTAGCCGCAGCGCGGCGCCGACCGGCGACGACGATGACGCTCCGGGGACTCGCGCCTCGGCAGATGGAGCGGTCCCCCGATCGGTGGGCCGCGTGCTGGATCTTCTCGAGATCGTGATCGGCGAAGGTGAGGCCACTCTGACGCAGGCAGCGACCGTGGCCGGGCTCACGCCGACCACGGCACTGCGGCATCTTCGCGCGCTTCAAGCTCGCCAATATCTCGACCGCGACGACCGAGGGGTGTTCTCGGCAGGACCGACGCTGTTGCAGCTCGCGTCGGCCGCACTCGGACAGGGGCCGCACGCGTTGCTCATCTCGGCTGCCAAACCGGTGCTCGCCGAACTCGCCGAACGAACCGGCGAGTCGGCATACCTCGCAGTGCGTAGCGGCGACACGGCGACCTATGTCGCCACCTGTGAGAGCGGTAGGGCGATCAGGCACGTCGGATGGGTCGGCAACAAAGTGCCGCTCGCGGGAACGGCGGTGGGCGAGGTCTTGCTCGGCGCGCCCGGGGTCGTCAGCCGGACCGGCGCGATCGAGTCCGACATCACTGCGGTCTCCATCGCGGTGTCTGACGGCACCGAGGCGGTCGCGGCACTGTCGGTCATCGGCCCCGACTACCGCATGGGCGTTGTGGCGCAGGTCGACGTCGCAACGATGCTGCGCGATGCCAGCGCGATGCTCACTCGTCAACTCGGCCTCGGCGACCAGTTTGCGGCTCGAGAACTGCAGACAACCAGGTCTCGACAAGCAGACTGACCAGGAATGACACGCAAACGCATCAGTCAACGGAGCCGCTTCGAAGAGCAGATCGGCTACTCGCGCGCGGTGGTCGACGGTCGCTGGGTCTTCGTGTCCGGCACGACCGGCTACGACTACTCGACGATGTCGATCAGTGACGACGTGGTCGAACAGACTCGTCAGACGCTGGCGAACATCGACGACGCATTGCTGCGTGCCGGTTCGTCCGCGGCGGACGTGGTTCGGGTGCGGTACCTCGTACCCGATCCGGCAGACTTCGAGCCGTGCTGGCCTCTGCTTCGCGCGTACTTCGACACCGCTCGGCCGGCCGCGACGATGATGGTGGTCGGCCTCGCCGAACCGGAGATGAAGATCGAGATCGAGGTCACCGCGCTCGTTGCGGACGATCACCGATCCGGCTGAACGTCGCAGCGCTCCTCGCGGCGGCCCGCCCCCGAACGGTCGCTATTCGGACTGGCTCTGGACGTTCGCCTCGAGCGCCTCGCCGGCGCCGTCCTCGTCGAGACCCTTCTGGATGAGACGGGCGACCATCTGACCGTCGATCGTCTCCTCCTCGAGCAGCGCCTCGGCAATGAGCTCGAGGCCCCGGCTGTGCTTGGCGAGCAGTTGACGCGCTCGATCCTCCTGCCCGGAGAGGATGAATGAGATCTCCTCGTCGAGCAGCTTTGCCGTGTCGTCGCTGTACTCGCGGCCGCTCGACATCAGGTCTTCGCCGAGGAAGACCTGTTGCTGACCCGACCATGCCATGGGTCCGACCCGGTCGCTCATGCCCCACTCGCGAACCATTCGCCGAGCGATGCCGGTGGCCTGCTCGAGATCGTTGGCTGCCCCCGAGTTGAGGTGGCCGAACACGAGCATCTCGGCAACCCGTCCACCCATCGCCTTGCAGATGGTGTCCTCGAAGTACTCCTTCGAGTAGGTGTGGCGTTCCTGTGGCAGGCTCCAAGTGACCCCGAGAGCCATCCCTCGCGGCAGGATCGTGACCTTGTGCAGTGGATCGCCGTGCGTGAGCACCGTGGCGAGGAGCGCATGGCCGCCCTCGTGGTAGGCCGTTGCCTTCTTCTCCTCGGCGCTGAGCACCATCGACTCACGTCGAGCTCCGAGCACCACTCGGTCACGGGCGTTCTCGAAGTCGATCCGTTCGATCTCTTTCGAACTGCGCCGCACGGCGATGAGGGCGGCCTCGTTGACCAGGTTCGCCAGGTCGGCTCCGGACATACCCGGCGTCGCCCGAGCCATGGTGTCGAGGTCGACATCGGGACCCATGCGCTTGTCGCGCGAATGGACCTCGAGAATCGCCTTGCGCTCGCTGTGCTCCGGCAACGGAACGACGATCTGCCGGTCGAAACGACCGGGGCGGAGAAGCGCCGGATCGAGAATGTCGGGGCGGTTCGTCGCCGCCAAGATGACGATGCCCTCGGACGTCTCGAACCCGTCCATCTCGGACAACATCTGGTTCAGCGTCTGCTCGCGCTCGTCGTGGCCACCGCCGAGACCGGCTCCACGCTTCCGTCCGATCGAATCGATCTCGTCGACGAAGATGATGGCCTTGCCCATACGGCGTGCCTGCTGGAAGAGGTCGCGAACGCGGCTGGCGCCCACCCCGACGAACATCTCCATGAAGTCGGATCCGGTGACGCTGAGAAATCCGACGCCCGCCTCACCGGCGACGGCCCGCGCGAAAAGCGTCTTGCCCGTGCCGGGAGGACCGACGAGCAGAATGCCCTTCGGAACCCTCGCGCCGATCTCTCGGAAACGTTCGGGCATGCGAAGGAAGTCGACGACCTCGTTGATTTCCTGCTTCACCCCGTCGTATCCGGCGATGTCCGAGAAGGTGGTGCTCGGCTTGTCGGCGGAATACGCCTTGGCCCGGCTCCGGCCGATCGACATGACGTTGCCCATCTGCCCGGACGCGCGTCGCTGCATCCAGACGAAGAATCCGATGATGAGCATGACGGGAAGCATCAGACTGAGGACGCCGAGCAGCCAGTTCGAGCTGGGCTGGCTGAACGTGTAGAAGACGCCGTTGTCCTTCAGGATCGCCTCGTCGGCCTCGGACAGACCACGATCACCGCCGCCATTCGACGTGAAGCTCTGGCCGTCGCGCAGGTCACCGGTGATCTTGCCGGTGCCGTTCTCGATCTCGACCTTGTCGACCTTGCCTTCCACGACGAGGTCGATGAACTCGGAGTAGCTGACCTCGTTGCCATTGCTCGTTCCCGACATCTGCGAGAACAGGAGTGCGGCGAGGAGCACGCCGAGCGCGATCGGCACGGCCCAGCGGCGCCAGTTCGGCTGCTTGCCCGGCAGTTTCGGGCCATCACCCTGGGGCCGGAAGTCGTGTTGGTCGCGGGGCGACTTGTTCGAGCCCTGCGACCGACCGCCCCCCGGCGGCGGGGGTGGTGGGGGA
>JBBKWQ010000373.1:0-17335 GCA_037969115.1 Ilumatobacteraceae bacterium | reverse complement strand
GTCGCCGTCAACAAGATCGACAAGGACAACGCGGATCCTCAGCGGGTGCTCACGCAACTCGCCGAATACGAACTGGTCCCCGAATCGTGGGGCGGCGACACGATCGTCGTCGAGATGTCTGCTCTCGAGAATCTCGGTATCGACGACCTGCTCGACCAGCTCCTGGTGGTCGCCGAGCTCGAGGAATTGCAGGCAAATCCCACCGGTCGAGCCAAGGGCATCGTTCTCGAAGCCAACCTCGACAAAGGCCGTGGACCGGTTGCGACAATCCTCGTCGACAAGGGCGAACTCAATGTCGGTGACCCCATCGTGGCCGGCGCTTCATGGGGTCGCGTGAGGGCCATGATCAACGACAAGGGCGAGCAGATCAAGACTGCTGGTCCGTCCACGCCGGTCGAGGTGCTGGGTCTGTCGTCAGTGCCCGCCGCGGGCGACGAGTTCCGCGCCGCTCCCGACGAGAAGATCGCCCGTACGGTCGGCGAGGCTCGCGAACATCATCGCAAGATCAAAGACCAGCGCGCCGATGCCCGTGTGAAGACCGGGATGAAGCTCGAAGACATCTTCTCGCAGATCCAGTCGGGCGAATCCGCCACGCTCAACCTGATCCTGCGTGCCGACGTACAGGGTTCACTCGAAGCCGTGACCGAGAGCTTGAAGAAGCTCGAACGCAACGAGGTCGACCTCACCTTCGTGCAGCGCTCGGTGGGCGCCATCACCGAGAACGACATCGTGCTCGCGGCCACCACCAACTCGACCATCATCGGGTTCAACGTGCGACCCGACCGCAAGGCCCGTGAGCTCGCGGACACCGAAGACGTCGAGATCCGCACCTACGAGATCATCTACAAGCTGCTCGAAGACATCGAGCAGGCGATGGTCGGTCTGCTCGCTCCCGAGTTCGAGGAGGTCGTCACCGGCGACGCCGAAGTGCGCGAGATCTTCCGCGTTCCCAGGATCGGTGCGATCGCCGGCTGCCTCGTGCAGAACGGCGTCATCACGCGTGGCTCCAAGGTCCGCTTCCTGCGAGATGGCACCATCATCTGGAAGGGCGCGATCACATCACTCAAGCGATTCAAGGACGACACCACCGAAGTGAGAGCGGGCTTCGAGTGCGGTATCGGTCTCAGCGATTTCCAGGACCTGAAGCCGGGCGACGTCATCGAAACGTTCGACGAGCGAGAAGTCGCTCGCACCTTGAGCTGACGCCGCGATGGCTGGCAGGCGTCGAAAGTCCACTCGCCGCCCCGACACACGGTCGGGCGGGCACAAGTACCCTCGTTCGGCGCGGGTGAGCGAGACGCTGCGCGAGATCATTGCCGAGGAGTTGGTACGCATCGACGACGAACGACTCGAGTTCGTCACGGTCACCAAGATCGACGTCGATGACGAACTGAATCGGGCATATGTGTTCTTCGATTCTTTGGCTGGAGCCGACGGTGACGACGCGATTCTCGATGTACTCGGGACCTACCGAGTGCGGATGCAGTCGTCGATCGCTCGCCAGATCAGAACCAAGAAGACTCCGATTCTCGAGTTTCGGCCCGACATCGTGATCCGTTCGGCCGAACGTATCGACGAGATCCTGCGTCACGACCGGGAAGGCCGCGCCGACGGGGAGTCGGGTGCCGACGACGGGGAATCCGCCGCCGCCGACGAGACCAGCGAGTCCTGACCTCCGGTGGCACGCCGTAGGCCGCCGACCGTGCACGGCGTGTGCGTGGTCGACAAACCGGCAGGTGTCACCAGCCACGATGTGGTGGCGATGCTCCGGCGACGACTCGGCGAGCGCCGTGTCGGCCACGCCGGAACACTCGATCCCGACGCGACCGGCGTGCTCGTCATCGCGGTCGGCTCAGCGACGCGCCTGCTCAAGTTCGTCGGCGACTCGCGCAAGCGCTATACCGGTGAGGTCGTGCTCGGTACCGAGACGAACACGCTCGATTCCTCGGGTGACGTCACCGCCACGTACGACATGTCGGCGGTGACGCTCGACCAGGCCCGGCGAGCCGTCGCCGGGCACCTCGTGGGCGACATCGAACAGATCCCGCCGATGGTCTCGGCGATCCGGGTCGACGGCAAACGGCTTCACGAGTTGGCCCGTGAGGGCATCGAGATCGACCGCGAGCCTCGCCCGGTCACGATCTATTCGTTCGACGTCGACGACGGCCCCGAGCCCGGCGTCTTGTCGGTCTCGGTCGAGTGTTCATCCGGCACATACATCCGCACACTGGCTGCTGACCTGGGCAGGCTGCTGGGCGGTGGCGCACACTTGCGAAGCCTTCGACGCACGATGGTCGGCTCGTTCACGATCGACGAGTCGGGGTCGCCCGACGACTGCGAGCTGCTTCCGGTCGCCACGGCCGTGCGATCGCTGAATCGGGTGGAGGTCGACGACGAGACCGCCGCGTTGGTCGCCAACGGCCGAGTGTTGCCGACCTTTCCGGGCGGCGGGCCGTGGGCGTTGTTCGACGGATCCGAGCAATTGCTGGCCGTCTACGAGCCATTTCGGGACGGCACGGCGAAACCCTCCGTCGTGCTGCCCTCGCTCGTCGAGGGGTAGCGTCTGCACCGTGCTCGTCCTCACCGACCCAGCAATCGTTCCGTTCCCGGACGAACGCACGGTCATCACGATTGGTGCCTACGACGGCCTGCATCACGGTCACCAGGCGGTGATCGCCCAGGTGCGTGACCTTGCCGCAAGTCGCCATGCGCGCTCGGCGCTGGTCACCTTCGATCGTCATCCGGCCACGGTCGTTCGGCCCGAGTCGGCACCGAAGCTGCTCACCGATCACGACCAGCGCATGGAGTTGTTCGAACAGACCGGTCTCGACGCCGCAGTCGTGTTGCCGTTCGACTTGGCGCAGTCGCAGGAATCGCCGTTGTCGTTCGTCGAGCGGGTACTCGTGCGTTGCCTGCGCACCGAGCTGATCGTGGTGGGTGAAGACTTCCACTTCGGACGTCATCGCGAGGGCAACGTGCAGTTGTTGCGTGGGTACGGACGCACGTACGGCTTCGACGTCGAACCGGTGGCATTGGTGTCGCGTCTCGACGGCGTCGACGAACCCATCAGCAGCACGGCAATTCGCCGAGCGCTCGCCGGCGGCAACGTCACCCTGGCAACGACGCTGCTCGGGCGCCCGTTCGAGGCGCGGGGCACGGTGGTCGCCGGCGACCAGCGTGGCAGGCTGCTCGGTTTCCCCACGGCCAACGTCGAGGTGTCGAACCGTCTGTGTCTTCCGGCCGACGGCGTGTACGCCGGTTGGTACGAGCGGCCCGACGGCGTCGAGCGGCCGTGCGCGATCAATCTGGGTCGTCGACCGACGTTCTACGAACATGCCGACCATTCGCTGCTCGAGGCTCACCTGATCGATTTCGACGATGACCTCTACGGCGAGGAGGCCAAGATCCGGTTCGGCTATTTTCTGCGATCCGAGCGAAAGTTCGACGGCATCGATGCGCTCGTGACCCAGCTCAAGCACGACATCGAACATGCTCGCGAACTGCTCGACGCACCCGCCTGACCCGGCGGGCGCCGAGCATGTGGCGTGCGGTCGCAGGGTTCAGCCGGGCCAGATGACCGAACCGTCGGCGTCGTACAGCCCGGCGAGGAGTTCGGCGTCGAAACGACCGTCGATGGGTGGCGCCCCACCGGCGCCGTAGACGCCGACGGAGTCGTACGCAGCGATCTCGGCTGCGAGGCCGGCCGGGTCGGGAACGCCCGGGAAACTGCCGTCAGGCGTCGTCTCGGTGATGAGCGCGGCGTCGGTGCTCCACCGGAACTCCTCACCCGCTTCAGACAAGAAGTTCGGGTTGCCGCCACCGTTGATGAGTCCGAACGCGATCGCCGCGGCGGCGTCGGGATCGGCGATGGCGTCGGCCAGACCCCGCATGGTGGCCCGCATGAAGTCTTCGGCAGCGGTGCGGTGCTCGTCGAGGAATTCTCGATTGGTGTAGATGAGCCCGAACGACCCCGGAATGTCGAAGTCGGCAGGGTCGAAGAGGTTGTAGGCGACACCGGCCCGATCGAGGGCTCCCGGCTCGTTGCTCTTCCAGCCCGGCACCGCCGAGATGGAGTCGATCGCCATGTGGGCGACGGGGTCGAAGCCATCGAGCAGCACGGTGTCGTAGTCGGTGTTTTCGACGAGGCCGAGCTGGCCGAGCATCGCCGCGATGCTGGGCGGTAACTTGCCCTTGACACCGATGGTGGTGCCGGCGAGCGCCTCCAGCGAGTCGGCCACGTCGGGCTTGACCATCAGGGCGTCGATGGCGACCCGACCTTCGACGGCGAGCGCCACGAGATCGGCGTCGTTGGCGGCGGAGAAGCTCGCGAGTTCGCTGAACGAACCCGACGACGAGAACTGTGCCTCGTTGCCGGCGACGAGCGGGTAGTTCGCCGTGGAGAACGATGGCGTGATCGCGACATCGAGGCAGAGTTCGTCGTAGTAACCCTTCGAGTCGGCGACGAGGATGTCGATGATCGAGGCAGTGGCTGCGTAGTCGAAGCCGGTGAAGTAATCGATGGTGCCGGCAGCCTGGTTGGCCTCGCACCGGGCCTCGGGGAATGCCGCCCCTGCGACGACCTCGGTGCCGCCCGTGGCAGGGGCGCTCTCCGTCGTCTCGACCGTCGTGTCCGAAGGCGCGGTCGCGTCGGTGGTGTCGGGTGATTCGGTCGTCTCGACCGGAGACTGGGTGGTCGTTTCCGACGTGTCGCCTGAAGCTACCGACGTGGCGGAGCTGGCGGTGTCGTCGCTGCCGCACGACGCGGCGACGAGGGACAACGACACGATGGCGGTCACCGTCGAGATGGTTCTGGCGCGCTGACGCAGCATGAATGAATCCTCCGGAAGGGTCGATGGTTCAGGTTGTCTGTCAGCGCACGACTGGACTCGGATCGCTGCAAGAGGTGCGAACCCAGCCCGTGTTCTTCGTGCGTGCCCACACTACCGGCGGGTAGGAGCGTCGACGCGTCACGCAGCGGTGCGCTGCGACACATGCCAGCGGAGCAGCCAGCGCTCGAGCATCGCCACGGCAACCTGGCCTGCGACGCCGAGTGCTGCCGCGCACATGATCGTGGTCCACAGCACCGTTCCGGCGTTCAGTGCGGCTGCGCGTTTGCCGGCTTCGCCGAGCCCGCTCCGGCTGAGTGCCGCCCCTTCCGCGAAGTAGGCGGCCGCCAGACCAAGGCCGACGTTGAAGCGGGCGGCGGTGAAGATGGCCGGCAGTGCCGAGGGAAGGCGTAGCCGCCAGAACACCTCGCGTTTGGACGCGTCGATCGACTCGAAGAGTTCCCGTGCGGCCGAGTCGGCGCCGCGCATCCCGGCGACCGCTGCATAGGTGAACGCCGGAACGGTCACGAACGACACGAGGAAGATGATCGAGGGTCGGCCGGTGCCAAGCCACAACACGATCGAGCTGATGTAGGCGACCCAGGGCGTCACGAGCATCAAGACGAGGAGGGGCTGCGAGGCGTGTTCGAGTGGGCGGTAGGCGGCCAGCAACGCGCCGAACGCGACGGAGAGGATCAACGAGATGACGATGCCGACCACCATGTGGAACGCAGTGACGCCGATGTTGTCGAGGTAGAAGCGTGGGGTGTCTGCGAACGTCGTGGCGATTCTGGACGGTGGCAGCAGCACGAACGGACGAACGTCACGCACGCGCACGAATGCCTCCCAGACGAGCGCGAGCGCGGTGGCTCCGACGATCGCCCAAAGGGCCGAACTCGAACGGACCCGGCTCGCCGCGCTGCTCATCGGCCCGCCCCGGTGTGGAGGAGTTGACGCAAACGCGTTTCGCTGGCGAAGAACGACGGATCATCCTCCAGTTCCGGAATGCGCGGACGTGGCAACTCGATCGACTCTTTGCCCACGAATCGGCCGGGTCGACTGGACATCACAGCCACCTCGTCGGAGAGGAACACCGCCTCAGCGATCGAGTGAGTGACGAACAGCACCGCGGTGTTGAGCGGTTCGCACAGCCGGGCGAGCAGGTACCGCATGTCGGCTCTGGTGATCTCGTCGAGTGCGGCGAAGGGTTCGTCCATCAGCAGATACGGCGATCCGAGGGCGAACGCGCGGACGAGGGCAACTCGCTGTTGCATCCCGCCGGAGAGCTCGTGCGGGTAGGCATCCTCGAATCCGCCGAGCCCGACCTCACGGAGCAGATCGGCCGGGTCGACGACGGTGTCGGGATTGGACCGCCGGTTCACATCGAGCAGCAGCCGCGCGTTCGACGCAACGCTCCGCCAGGGCAACAGGGCGGGCGACTGCGGCACGAATCCGATGCGTTTGTGCCTGCGGGCCTCCTCGGCCGACTCGCGGTCGATCGTGATCGTGCCCGTCGTGGGTGCCTCGAGCCCGGCGGTCATGCGCAGCAGCGTGGTCTTGCCACAACCGCTGGGTCCGAGCAGGGTGACGATGCGCCCCGGCTCGACGTGCAGGTCGATGTGATCGAGCACCTCGGTCGTGTCGAATCGTTTCGACACGCCGACGACGTTGATCCCGAGCGTCACGGCCGCTGAGCGTACCGGCCGGGTCGAAGGCGATCGTGCGCAGCGGTGCGCAGCCGGTGTTCGGTTGTGAGCGTCACCGGGTCGCCGTAGCATTGCGGGGTCCGTCGGGGTTCCGACTCCGACGTGATGCGGACGCTCCGAGTGGGGCGACGCGACCTCCACACCGGAAGGCAGATTTCCATGGCCATTGCGCCGAAGAACGAGACCATCGAGAAGTTCCAGCTCCAAGAGGGCGACACGGGTTCTCCCGAAGTCCAGATCGCACTGCTCACCGAGCGCATCCTGCACCTCACCGAGCACCTGAAGATGCACAAGAAAGACCACCACAGCCGTCGTGGTCTGCTCATGCTGGTCGGCCGTCGCCGCCGCATGCTCGACTACGTGCGCGGTCTCGACGTCGAGCGCTATCGCAAGATCGTGGCCGACCAGGGCCTGCGCCGCTGACGACGCCCCGACCACGCGGCTGACCACGCCACGTACCACGGTCCTCATCAGGCGCCTCCGGGTTCCTGATGGCGCGAAGCCGATCTCCCCGCCAGGAGATCGGCTTTGTTCGTTTTCCGCCGTTTGCCCTGCGTGACGCGGTATCCTGTGATCTCCGACGTGCGGAAGGTCCGCACGCGGCAATACGAGCGACATCGCTGTCGGTTGCCGGTTGCCCATCCTGTGTTCACGATCATGCGTGAGCGGCAGGGTCGCCAACTGGGAACCGGCCATGTCGTTCCAGATCGACCCGAACACGAGGTTCGAGGTCGGAAAGGAGCCACTTGTGGCTGACCCCATTAGCGTCTCTGGACCAATTTCAGGTTCCGAGAAGACGCTCACCTTCGAGACCGGCAAGTTCGCGCCGCAGAGTCAGGGCGCAGTTGTCGCCTCGATCGGCGGTACGAAGGTGCTCACGACTGCGAACGCGGCCGATGACATCCGAGCCGGTATCGACTTCTTCCCGCTGACCGTCGACGTCGAAGAGCGTGCGTACGCAGCAGGCAAGATCCCCGGTTCGTTCTTCCGCCGTGAAGGCCGTCCCACCGAAGAGGCGATTCTCACCTGTCGTCTCACCGACCGTCCGTTGCGCCCGTCGTTCGCCGAGGGTTTCCGCAACGAGACCCAGATCGTCACCACGGTCATCGGCGCCGACCAGGAGAACCAGCACGACGTGCTGTCTATCAATGCCGCCTCTGCTGCGCTGATGATCTCGGGTATCCCGTTCGACGGGCCGCTCGGTTCGGTGCGCATGGCGTATTCGGTCGACGGCACCTGGATCCCGCATCCCACGTATCAGGAAGTCGAGGAAGGCACGTTCGACCTCGTCGTCGCCGGTCGTGAGCTCGACAACGGCGATGTCGCCGTCATGATGGTCGAGGCCGGCGGCACCGAGAAGAGCTTCTCGTACTACGACGACGGGGCTCCCAAGGTCGACGAGGCGGTCCTCGCCGACGGGCTCGAGGCCTGCAAGGTGTGGATCAAGGAGTCCATCGCTCTGCAGCGTCAGCTCGTCGCCAGCGTCATCGCCACGCACGGTCCAATCCGTGAGCTGTCGTTCAACCCGGTCATCGACTATGCCCCTGAGGTGTTCGAAGCCGTCGAGAAGATCGCCACCGACAAGCTCGCCGTGGCCGTCACCATCGCCGGCAAGGCCGACCGCAACGCCGCCACCGACGAGGCCAAGCACCTGGCCCTCGACGAGTTGTGCGCCGACGGCAAGGAGTTCGCCGGGCGCGAGAAGGAAGTCAAAGAAGCGATCCGCTCGCTCACCAAGAAGCTGGTCCGCAAGCGGATCATCGACGAGGGTCTGCGTATCGACGGCCGAGGTGTTGCCGATCTGCGTGAGGTCTCGGCCGAAGTCGGCGTCCTGCCCACCGCTCACGGCTCAGGCCTGTTCCAGCGTGGCGAGACCCAGGTCATGAACGTCTGCACCCTGGCCATGCCACGGATGAATCAGATGATCGACTCGCTCTCGCCGCAGAACGAGAAGCGCTACCTGCACCACTACAACATGCCGCCGTGGGCGAATGGTGAGACCGGCCGTGTCGGTTCCCCCAAGCGCCGCGAGATCGGCCACGGTGCGCTCGCCGCCCGTGCGGTGCTGCCGGTGGTGCCCAGCCAGGAGGACTTCTCCTACACGCTGCGCCTGGTGTCCGAGGTCATGGCATCGAACGGTTCCACGTCGATGGGTTCGGTGTGTTCGTCGAGCCTGTCGCTCATGGATGCCGGCGTGCCCACTCGTGGCGCCGTCGCAGGAATTGCAATGGGTCTGGTGAAGGACGGCGACAAGTACATCACGCTCACCGACATCCTCGGCGCCGAAGACGCTTTCGGCGACATGGACTTCAAGGTGGCCGGCACGGCTGACGCGATCACCGCTCTGCAGCTCGACACGAAGATCGACGGCATCCCCGCCGACGTGCTCACCGCTGCGCTCGGACAGGCACGCGATGCCCGCCTGGCGATCCTCGACGTGATGAACGCGGCGATCCCGGAATCCCGTCCCGAAGTGGCTGCAACCGCTCCGAAGATCGTGTCGATCACCATCCCGATCGACAAGGTCGGCGAGGTCATCGGGCCGAAGGGCAAGGTCATCAACACGATCCAGTCCGAGACGGGTGCCGACATCGGCGTCGATGACGACGGTGCCGTGGGCATCGTCACGATCGGCGCGGTCGAGGCTTGGCGCATGGAAGCGGCACGCGACGCCATCATGGCCATCGTCGATCCGCCGAAGGCCGAGATCGGCAAGACCTACACGGGTCGTGTCGTGAACATCACCAAGTTCGGTGCGTTCGTCAACATCCTGCCGGGCCGCGACGGCCTGGTGCACATCTCCAAGTTGGGCCGCGGCAAGCGGATCAACTCGGTCGACGACGTGCTCTCGCTCGGCGACGAGATCGAAGTGTCGGTCGAGGAGATCGACGATCGCGGCAAGGTCAGCCTGGTTCCGGCCGGCGATCTGGCCGAGCAGTCTGAATCCGCGGGCGGCAACGACGATCGCGGCGGCAACGACCGCAACGATCGCGGCGACGGTGGACGTGGTCGCAACGACCGGAATGATCGCGGTGATCGCGGTGATCGCGGTGGCCGCGGTGATCGCCAGCCGCGGACCCAGTCGTCGAGCGACGGCGGTTCGGCATCGTCGGCTGTCGAGACGGTGAGCTTCTCCGACTCGTTCGATTCCGAACTCGCCAGCGAGCAGGGCGATCTCGGCCCTGCCGGCGAAGGTCGCGATGGCGGCGACCGCGGCGCACGCCGACGTCACCGCTGATCCGGTAACGCACGCGGATCGGCGACGACCCGCTCACGCACCCCTCGGTGCCGGATTCGTTCCGGCGGCGGGGGGTGTTGTGCGTTATTCCCAGCGTCGTGGCAGGTCGGCCCGCACGCAGACCACGTCGATCTGCTCGCGGATGGCCCGAAGCACGTAGTGCCGTCCACCTGACTGGAGCTCGGCGAGTGCATACTCGGAGGCGGTGTCGCGCACGCCCGTGCCGAGTCGTTGGACGGCGTTGACCTCGAGCCCCGCCTGGTCGGCCTCGGCGCTCCACATCTGCACGAGCCCCTGCCGCAACGACGGGTCGTCGAGCAGATCGGAGCCGGTGAGTCGCAGCTCGACGTTGGTGATGCTGACTCGCTCGATCTCGTTGACCCTCACGACGGTGTTGCCCTTGAGGTCGCCGTCGAGCATCACCACGGCGGTGCCGTTCTGTGACACGCCGCCCACGAATCCGTAGCGCACCATGGGCAGGCCGTCGTCGTCGGTGGTCTCCCATCGGATGCGGTCGCCGTGAACGAGTGGGATCATCGCGGCGTCACCGAATGGTTCGCTGGCGACAGTTCTGCGAGCACGTCGTCGGAGAACTCGGGCCAGAGCCGCAACGCGTCGTCACGCCATTCGTCGAATCGGCGATCGGTGAGGGCGATCACGCCGACGTCGGCGTCGGGGTCGACCCACATCATCGTGCCGGAGCCGCCGAAGTGCCCGAATGTCGACGGCGCGTTCGTGGAGCCGGTCCAGTGCGGCGATTTCTCGCCACGGATCTCAACCCCGAGCCCCCAGGGACATGGATCAAAGCGGCCCACGTCCGGAACGATACCCGCGAGCGATGGGTACTGTGGACGCTTGATGTCGGCGGCCGTTTCGGGCGCGACCAGTTGGGGTCGCAGCATCTCGGCCACGAAGCGGACCATGTCGGTCACCGTCGAGCGAGCGCCGTGGGCCGGGGAGCCGCGCATCTCGGTGTGCTGCATGCCGAGCGGGGTGAGTACCGCCTCGGTGACGTAGTCGTCGAAGGGCATGTCGGCGGCTCCGGCGAGTACCTCGGCGGCGAGTTCGATGCCGGCGTTCGAGTACATGCGGCGCCGTTCGGGTACCGAGAGGGGAGTGCGATCGGCGAACCCGTACCCGCCGGCGTGAGCGAGCAGGTGCCGCAATGTGCAGCCCGATTGCACGTTCGGATGATCGAGTTCCGCATCGAGGTGCACGATGCCTTCCTCGGAACCGATCATGATCGCCCACGCGCTGAGCGGCTTGGTCAGCGAGGCGAGCCGGTACACGCGGTCGACGTCGCCGACGGTCGAGATCGTCGGTGGAGAACCGGTCGTGTGCGGTGCGACGGTCGGCGTGACGATGGCGGCGGAGGTGTGGTCGGCCGGCCAGGAGGTGACTCGATCCAGTGCACCCATGCCGATCGGTCAGAGCCGGTTGGAGCTGATGAGCTCGGCCGTACGGAACGCGAGTTCCAGACCTTGGCGGCCGTTGAGGCGCGGGTCGCACACGGTCTCGTAGCGGTGGTCGAGGTCGTCGTCGGACAGCTCGTCGGCGCCACCGATGCACTCGGTCACGTTCTCGCCGGTGAGCTCGACGTGGATGCCGCCGGGCCAGGTGCCCTCGGCCCGGTGAGCACGCACGAAGCCCTCGATCTCGCGGGCGATGTCTTCGAAGCTGCGGGTCTTGCGGCCGTTGGGCGCCGTGTACGTGTTGCCGTGCATGGGGTCGCACGCCCAGACCACCGGATGTCCGGAGTCACGGACGGCGCTGAGCAGGGGCCGCAGCTTGTCTTCCACGCCGTCGGCGCCCATGCGCGAGATGAGCGTGAGGCGGCCGGCGACGCGGGACGGGTTGAGTGCCTCGCAGAGATCGAGGATCTGGTCTCCCGACATGCTCGGACCGATCTTGCAACCGATCGGGTTGCCGATGCCACGCATGAACTCGATGTGAGCCCCGTCGAGTTCGCGGGTGCGTTCACCGATCCAGAGCATGTGGGCCGAACAGTCGTACCAGGTGCCGGTGGTGGAGTCGCGGCGCGTGAGGGCCTGCTCGTAGCCGAGCAGCAAGGCCTCGTGGCTGGTCCACACGTCGACTTCGCGGAGGTTGCTGTTCGACTCGGTGTCCATGCCGGTTGCGCGCATGAAACGGAGCGCCCGCTCGATGTCGGTGGCGACCTGTTCGTAGCGCTGGCCTTGCGGGCTGGATCCGACGAACTCCTGGGTCCACTGGTGCACGCGGTCGAGAGCGGCGAAGCCGCCCTTGGTGAATGCCCGCAGGAGATTCAGGGTGGAGGCCGACTGGTGGTAGGCCTGCACGAGCCGTTCGGGCGACGCGACGCGGGCGGCGGCGTTGGGTGCGGCGTCGTTCACGATGTGGCCGCGGAACGACTCCATCTCGGTGCCGCCGATCGTCTCGTGGCTGCTCGACCGTGGCTTGGCGAACTGGCCGGCGATACGGCCGACCTTCATGACGGGCACACCCATCGAGTAGGTGAGCACGATCGCCATCTGGAGGATGACGCGGAGCTTTTCTCGGATGTTGTCGGCCGAGAAGTCCTCGAACGACTCGGCGCAGTCACCGGCCTGCAGCAGGAAGGCGTTGCCGGCGGCGACCTGCGCGAGTCCGGACTGCAACGACCGTGCCTCGCCGGCGAACACCAACGGCGGCATGGCCTCGATCTGCTTCAGGGCACGTTCGAGCTCGCCCTCGTCGGGCCAGGTCGGTTGTTGCCCAACGGGGAACGCCCGCCATGACGATGGAGACCAAGGCTCTGACATTGCATCCAGCCTATCCGTGAGGAAAACGACCCGAGCGGCCGCGTTCCGGTGAACGGCCCGGACAGATCGCGGAGAAGCTCGAACAGGTCTCGGATTGCTCTCGGTCGCCTGCGGCCGGAATTGCCACTGGCGGGCCCCGGAGGGCCCGCCAGTGATTCAGTTGTCGTTCAGTTCATGATGGTGATCAGACGGCGAGGATGCGCTCGGCGTCGTCACGCAGGCCTGCGACGGCACGGCTGACGAGGCGGCGGGCTGCTTCGGCGGTGACGCCGAGGCTTTCGCCGACTTCGCGGAAGCTCTTGCGCTCACCGTCGAGCAGGCCGAAGCGAGCTTCGACTGCGAAACGCGCCCGGGCGTCGAGCGTGCCCAGCAACTCGTCGAGCAGATCGCTCTCGACCAGGGTCATCACGTGGTCTTCGGGCGTGCCGTCACCGTTGGCCATCAGGTCGCCGAGGGTGGCATCACCGTCGTCGCCGACGGTCTTGTCGAGGCTGACCGGCGTGGTGAGGCGGTGCAGCTCGGCGTTGGTCTGATCGAGGGTCTCGCCATCACCGGAGGCCTGACGTAGCGCAGCACGGAGGCTGGCGGAGCGGTCGCCGGGGATGCGGATGAGGCTGGCCTTCTGGTCGAGGGCACGGCCGATCGCCTGGCGGATCCAGAACGTGGCGTAGGTGGAGAACTTGAAGCCACGCCGCCAGTCGAACTTGTCGACCGCATGCTCGAGGCCGAGGTTGCCCTCCTGGATGAGGTCGAGCAGATCCATGCCCTGGGGCAGGGGCTAGCGGCGGGCGATGCTGACCACGAGGCGAAGGTTGGAGCGGATGAACCGGTCCTTGGCTTCGGCCGCTGCTGCGACCTTGCCCTTCAGTTCGGCGCTGCGCTTGCCGTTCTCGAGCAGCTCGGCTGCGTCGCGGCCGTCTTCGATGATGCGCGACAGCTCTCGCTCGTCCTCTGCATTGAGGAGGGGCACTTTGCCGATGTCGTTGAGGTAAAGACCAATGGAATCATTCATGTTATTCGTACAACCGTCCGTTGTTGTTGGGCATTCCGGCGGCTACTGTTGCATGCGCTACAGAGCAACTCGGTTTCGATGGGGGTGTTGGAGATTCGGGGAGTTCGAGGATCTGACGCGGTCTCGTTGCCGCTGGTGAGTAGAACACTCGATGGCTGCGATTTGTTCCCGGTCTCCGGGTGATCGATTTGGCGGTGTCCCGGGCCGATAGGTGCACCGGTGGGGGTAGGCAGCCTTTCTACTGTAACAAACGTGTCAACCCCGTATCGAGCGCGAACGCGCCGTATCGCCAGACGAGGCACATACACTCGTCCCGGCATGCCCGTCGACTCTGGGAAACCCCTGCGTATCGGTATTTTCGGCGGTACGTTCGACCCTCCCCATGTGGGGCATCTCGTCACGGCGGTCAACGTCCGTCACGAGCTGGCGCTCGATCTGTTGTTGTTGATGGTGGCGAACGTGCCGTGGCAAAAGGTCGGGAGTCGGGCGATCACGCCGGCCGAACATCGCCTCGCCATGGTCGATGCTGCGGTTGCCGGGGTGTCGCACCTCGCGGCAGGTGCTCATGAGATCATGCAGGGTGGCCCGAGTTATACCGCTGACACATTGGACGTGCTGGCGGCCGAGTACCCAGATGCCGAGTTGTTCACGGTGGTAGGCGACGATGCTGCGGCCGGGTTGGGCACGTGGGAGCGAGCCGACGAGGTGGTGGAGCGCTCGCAGATGGTGGTGGTCGATCGTCCGGGTGCGCCAGTGGTCCTGCCGTCGGGCATCGAGTGGATCAGGGTCGAGGTGCCACGTCTCGAGGTGTCGAGTACCGACCTGCGTGCCCGTTTCGTCGACGGACGCCCGCTCGACTATCTGATTCCACGCGGCGTCCTCGATGTGATCGAGTCGCTTCGCCTGTACGGGTCTGCCGTCGATGGGGCTTCCCGATGACGGCGTCGCGTGCGGCTCGTCGGAAGAGCACGTGGGTCGGGCTGATCGGCGGACTGGTTGCGCTCGGCTTCATCGTCGCGTTGGGCGCGGTCGGCGCTCGGACGTTGGCCGATTCGCAGGTCGGCCGCGACGCGGCTTCTGATCATGTCGACGAGGTCAGGCAGCTTCCGGTCACTCGCACGGCGATGGTCGGCGTGATCGACGACGACGGCCGGCTCACTTCGGTGGTGGCGATGGTGCTGGCGCCGAACGGGGTGGGCGGCAGCATCGTGTCGATTCCGGCGACGGCCGACGCGTCGTTGGGGCTGGGCGACGATCGGGTTCCGATCAACGAGGTGCTCGAGCTCAGCGGGCCCGAGGTATTGCGCGAGGAGTTCGAGGGCCTGGCCGGGATCTCCTTCGACGTGGCCGAGTTGATGGAGATCGACCGGCTTGCCGAGTTCCTGGAGCCGTTGGGGGAGTTGGTGGTCGAATTCGACCGGCCGGTGCTCGACGACGATCGGCTCGCTCCGGTTGCCGAGGCCGGCCTGAACCGTTTGTCGGCGATCGACTCGGCGAACGTGCTGACGGCGTACTCGTCGGACGAGAGCGATGCGTTCGCCGAGCCGGCTCGCAACGCCGTGTGGCAGGCGGTTGCCGATCGCGTCGGCGCAGGCATCGGTTCGGCCGAACCGGTCGACGACGGTCAAGTTCCGCCGCCGGTCGATGTCGACGAGTTCGGAGACCGTTTGTTCGCCGGATCGGTCGGTTGGCGGGGCATTGCGTTCACGGAGCCGGCCGAGAATTCCAGGGGTGTCGATGTGGTGGTGCCGGACCGTGCCGAGCTGTTGTTGGTGTTCGGGCAGGTGGCGCCGGCGCGGCTCGGCGCTCCGAACCCGTCGATCACGTTCCGGGTCGAGTCGCACTTCTCGGCCGATCAGACGGCTGTCGTGGGTGCGAACAGTTCCGACGTGGCGGTCGATGCGATCAACCGGCTGCTGTTCGTGCAGGCGAACGTCGTTTCGGTCGAGACGACCGTGGGGGATGTCCCGGCGATCACGCAGATCTACCCCGCCGATCTGTCGATCGTCGGCGTGTTGGAGGAGAACTACCCACTCGTGTTCGGCGAGCTGGAGGTGTTGCCGGCCCCGTACCGGATCGAGGGTGTCGACGCGATTGTTGTGCTGGGTGAGTCGTATCTCGAGTACATCGGTGACACGATCGACGTAGATCTCGAGGACTTCGGGATCGACACCGACGCCGAGGACGAATAAGACGACAGGATGAGGACCGCTGGATGAGGACGACAGGATGAGGACGATGACATGAGGACGATTGCATGAGGACGGCTGGATGAGAATGGCCACGAGCCGATGAGTGAAGAGCGAGCTGCCGACGACGGCATGGAACCCGACGACGCCCCGGAAACGACCGAGCCGATGTTCGACGAGGATGCTCGCGAGTTGGCGTGCACGACGGCGCAGGTCGCCGATGCTCACAACGGCACCGACATCGTCGTGCTGGAAGTCGGCAACGTGCTGGGCGTCACCGAGTATTTCGTGATCGTGGGTGCCTCGAACCGGCGCCTGGTGCGAGCGCTCGTCGACGAGGTCGAGATGAAGACGCGGGAGCGAACGGGCCGCTCGCCGTTGCGGGTCGAGGGTGCACGCGAGCACGAGTGGGTGCTGGTCGACTACGGCGACGTCGTTGTGCACGTCTTCCTGCAGGAGATTCGCGAGTACTACGAGATCGAGCGCCTGTACAAGGACGTGCCCACGATCGCCTGGGTGGCCGCGGAGTCGACCGACTGACGATTTGTTGCTGCCGCCGGGGCGTGTCGATAGCGTCTCGGCGGTATTCTTATGTGTCCTTTCTCGGGGCTATAGCTCAGTTGGTAGAGCGCTTCCATGGCATGGAAGAGGTCAAGGGTTCGATTCCCTTTAGCTCCACCACCCCGTTTCTGGAAGTCCGCCGAAATTCGCGAAAGTCCAGAAAATAGGTCTCTGAACAGGGGAATCGTCCGCTGAGATGCGTCGACGTGCGTCACCGTTGCTGGAGTGTTACTCCACCGGTTACTCCACCACGGGGTAGCGTTACTCCACCGGTTACTCCACCACCCACCTCGGTGGTGTAACGCCACAGAGGGGAAGTGACGCCATGCCGAAGCAGCCTCGGGGCAAGCGAATCGGGTCCGACGACCACGAATTCGCCGTCGTGTCCAAGAACTCGAACGGCGACGGGTCGGTCTACTTCGAGCCGGGCCGCACCGAGAAGGACGGTCGAGTCCGCAAGGGAATGTGGCGAGCCACGTACCGCAATGCTGCGGGCAAGACCAAGCGGGTGTCGGCATCCACGCGGGTGCAAGCGGAAGTTCGGCGCAGCGAGAAGCTCGCCGAGATTGACAACGCACCGAAGGTCGGCAGCCGGTTCTCGCGCGACACGACCGTTGCGGAGTTGATCGAGTGGTGGCTCGATTCGGTCGCACGTCACCAGGTGAGGACCTCGACCTTCGACAGCTACCGCCGATTCGCCGGCTACCTGGCCGACGACATCGGGGCGCTCGCTGTCGTCGACGTCGGCTCCGAGACGATCACCGCTTGGCAGTCGAAGCTGCTCGACAAGTACGCACCGTTCACCGTGCTCAACTGCCGCAAGGTCTGCCGTCAAGCATTTGTGGAGGCGGTCAAGGTCGGCCTCATCGCATCGAGCCCGTTCGATCTCGTCAAGGCGCCGAAGGCGAAGCGAGTGAAGGCGGGTCGGGCATTGGCGCCGGATGAGGCCAAGGCGCTCGTGCGGGCAGCCGAACCGCTGCGGCTCGGCGCTGCGGTGACCTTGCTGTTCTGCCAGGGCTGGCG
>JBBKWQ010000372.1:0-3212 GCA_037969115.1 Ilumatobacteraceae bacterium | reverse complement strand
GCCGAGGCGGGAGCGTTGCGACCCGCGAGGGCTTCGACTTCGCGAGCGGTGCGGAATCGATCGTTGCGAATGGCCCACAGCACATCGGCAAGCGCGATCAACTCCGCGTTCGCCGCCTCGAGGAGTTCACCTGACACGCCCGCTTCGTTCGCGTCGAGCTCGGCTTCGCGTTCGGCGCGAAATGCGTCGAGCCGATCGAGGCGCCTCGACAGGGCGGCCACCAGTTCTGGTTGGCCGCTCAGCGCAAGGACGCCGGGCAGCCCGCGCAGAGCGAAATCGACCTCTGAGGCCGCGGACGCAACCGCGGGGACGTCGGGAATCGACTCGATGGCCGCATCGAGCCCGCCGAGTAGATTCTCCGTCCGAGGAGTCGGTCGGGTGGGAGGTCGGCTGACGACGCCGATGATGCCGCACATGGCGGACCACGCTACCGACTCTGCTTCGCGCCAGCCCGGCAGCGGCGAAGCGGAGACAAACTCCGATCCGTCGAGATGATGCGACTTCCGCGATTTTTTCGAACCTACGGTTGCTTCCCGCCGACGCCTCACATGGCCCGCGCGGACCCGAAACTCGGGCAATCGGTGCGAGACGATCTGGTAGCGAACGCGCAGCGGGCTGTTGTGCGACACTGCAGCCCATGGACTTCGACCAGGTCGCGAGCCACGTCGACGGCGTCCCTCACATCCGAAAGTCGGCGGGGCGACGCCTCTACGACTTCGTCGTCGAACACGAACTCCGGTCGGTGCTCGAACTCGGGACGTCGCACGGCGTGTCGACCTGCTACCTGGCTGCAGCGGTCGACGAACTCGGCGAGGGGCGGGTGGTCACGCTCGACAGACGGATTGCCGAGTCACTCGAGCCCAACGTCTTCGAGCTGCTCGCCCGGACGCAACTGAGCCAGCATGTCGACGTCATCCTCGCAGAACGGACATTCACGTGGGAGCTGCGTCGACTCCTCGATCAGCCGAGCCCACCACAGTTCGACTTCGTCTTCTTGGACGCGGGGCACACCTGGGACGTCACCGGCTTCGCCTTCTTCCTCGTCGACCGGATGCTCAAACCCGGCGGTTGGATGCTCTTCGACGACCTGAACTGGTCGATCGCCAAGAGTCCGTCGCTGTCCGGCGGGCAATGGGCTCGATATTCGGAGGAGGAACGCGAAGCCGAGCAGGTGCGTATGGTGGTCGACACCCTCGTTCAGGGCGACGGCAGATACGAAACGCACTACGACGGCAACTGGGGCTGGGCACAGAAGCTCACCGACGTCGGTTCGGCTGCGGGCGGGGTGCGCTCATCCAGTCCCCCGATTGCCGCACGTCTCGAGCGCATGGCGCGGTCGTTGAGGTCACATCTGACCCGATCGTGAGTCGCGCATCGAGATTGTGGTGTTGCCACACAGCGACAAGATGATTGGTCCATTCACACCCGTCGGAGTTCTCGTCGTTGTTCTGATTCGGGTACTCGTTCCCCATCGTGGGGCGTCGTCGACATGTCAACTGGCGACACCCCAGCCGGCCGCGAACTGAGCTGTCGATGCCGTCGATACCTGCTCGCCCGCGGGTCGGCACGGTCGTCGTGACCGTCGACGCCCGGCAGACGTGCTCGATGATCTCGTCGAGCACGCCCGAACCGGTCTGGAGCGGTTCGACGACTCACGTCGACCAGAACGTTCGCAGATGAAAGGGCCGCTGGACGAGCCCGCATCGACGCTCGCACCTCTGCGGTGGTCGCATCTTCGAATTGAGATCGGACATCGCTCGGCGGACCTGCCGGAACGTGCCCAGTAGTGATACTCCGGGGCCAGTTCGAGGGTGGTCGCAAGCGCAAGTGTTTTGGCATCCAGGCGACGCTCCCCAGCGGACGGAGCGGCGGACCGTCGAGCACCGCGCTGGGCTGCTACGAAACCTTCGGATCGGTACCGATATCGCACCGGTCAGAAGCGGCTTGCTCGGGTGCCTGGCGGGTTGAAGACCCCCGGCTTTGCGTCGGGATTTGCGACGAGGACCTCGCCTTCGAGACCGTCCGGGTCGACGAAGAACAGCGAGAACGCCGGGCCGAAGTCGGTCACGAAGTCATCAGCGGCGCCACGTGCGATCAGGCGCCGCCGGATTTCCTCGAACGCTTCGAGCGAAGCCGCCTGAAGTCCCAGGTGATCGAGACGGCCACGACCGAACATCGGCGTCTGACGGTCAGACTCCGCATTGCCGTCGATCTCGAACACGTTCAGCTCGCGCCCGTCGCCGATGTTGATGAGCGAGAGCATGAAACCTGGCTGCTGCTCGATCGTGCGCGCTGGAGGGGCGTCGAAGACGTCTGCGTAGAAACGCGACAAACGCTGCGTGTCCTGGGTGAGTATGGCCACGTGGTTGACGCCGTCCAGCAGCACACCTCAACCATAGATCAGAGTCTGATCCGACCGCACGCGTCGCAGCCGGGCCGTTCGAATGCGGCGCGACCGAGGCACGAGCGAGAGACTCACTGCATGACCTCACCGATCCCGCGCGCAGCCATCGGCGCGACAGCTCCGACGTCGCGTTCGACCTTCCGGCTTCTCGCTGGGTGCATCAATGCCACGAACCGAGACGCAGACACCCTTCGTCACGCACTCCTTGCGCAGTGGGCCGAGCACGCCGGAGCTCAGGACCTCGTACGCCGACTCCGAAGGCTGGACCATTCGGACCCAGAGGGCGCCCTGGGTCTCGATGCGCGCCTCGCGGTCTGGTTCTTCTTCGCCGATCCCGGCGACGGCCGGCTCGTCATCGAGGACGATCCCGTGCTGACCGGACTCTCGGATGAGCTACGGAACCGTCTGGGTGGGACCGCGCGCCCGGCGCCGGACTGACGAGATTCAGCGGTCAGGCGAAGCGGGTGCGGGCGATGTCGGCGAGTCGGTCGGCCGACGACTGGGCTTGCTCAGCGGTTGCCGCTTCGACCATCACGCGAATCAATGGCTCGGTTCCGCTCGCTCGCAGGAGGACGCGGCCGGTGTCGCCGAGTTCGGCCTCGACCTGCTCGACCTCGACCGCCAGACGCTGCGCCACATCGGGGACCCGCTCGCCGACGCGGACGTTGACGAGCACCTGCGGGAGCGAGGTCATGGCCTGCGCTGCGATGTCGGCCAGCGGTCGGCTCGATCGTTGGACGATGTCGAGCAGTGCCACGGCCGTCAATAGGCCGTCACCCGTGGTGGCGTGATCGCTGAAGATCACGTG
>JBBKWQ010000371.1:0-9879 GCA_037969115.1 Ilumatobacteraceae bacterium | reverse complement strand
GCGCCGGCTTCGTCGGTGATCGCGGTGCCTAGCGCATCATCGAGTTGCTGCGCCACCACTTCGTCGGACACCTCTGTCAAGGACGGTTGCTGGTCGGTTCGGTCGGTGTCGTAGGCTGAGACGAGGACGTCGCGGATTGGCGCACCGGTCTCGTCCACCACAACCCGTCCAAATACTCGGTATACCACGAGCAGTCTCCTCACGCTTCGTGTCCTACGACGAGTCCACCCCCTGCAGCGACCGCCGCTTCGTCGGCACTGGGACACCTTCATTGTCATGCCATGACAGCACCGACCGTGAGGGGAAAGTCCTGAAGTCAGAATTAGGTTCGGCCGAATTCCCATCGAGGAGCATCGACGACTGGTAGTACCCTTTCCATCAGGGCGCCTGTAAATCGGAGACTGCTTCGTGTTGAACCTGCAACTGCTGAACTATTTCGTCGCGGTGGCTGATGAACGCAGCTTCACAAGGGCAGCGGCGCGATTGTACGTGTCGCCAGCAACGCTGAGCGGTGGTATCAAGTCGCTCGAGCAACGACTTGGAGTGACATTGGTCGAACGCTCTACTCGCGCGGTCCGATTGTCTACCGCCGGAGAGGAGTTGCTGCCCCACGCGAAAGAGCTCCTTGGCAACGCATGCCTGCTCGAGCGCACCGCCACGGCTCTCGCGGGACGTCCTCGGATTCGCGCCGGAACGATCACTGGGTTCGGTGGCTCGATCCTCCACGCCGCCGCATCGCGGTTGGCCGACGCCGGCCACGATGTCGATCTTGAGATCAAGGTCAGCTCTTGGCAGGACGCCAGCGCAGGACTCGCAAGTGGCGAGAGCGACATTGCAATACTTGTGGGTCCCAACTCGATCGACAGCAATCTCCACCGCCGACGGCTCTGGGACGAACCGGTCGCAGCAGTCATCTCGTCGCGGCATCCACTCGCGGGTCAGCCGTCGATCGACATCGGCGCTCTCGACGAGGTCGGTTTCATCTGGTGCCGGGACGGCGACGAAGTAGCGCATGCCTACTGGCGCCTCGATCACGTCCGCGGTAAACCCCCGCATCACACAAGAATGTGTGAGTCACCACAGGAGCTTCTGCTCTCCGTGCGGCGTGGCCGAGGTGTGTGTTGTGTACCGGTTGGATTCCGCGATCTTTACGGATTCGCGGACCTCACCCTCTTGCCGATCGACGGAGCCCCCCGTGCTGCGATTGACATAGCGTGGCCACTCGATGCACCACTCGACATCGCATTCATGGTCGAAGCGATCGTCGCACAGGCGACGGTCCAACATTCCAATGTCATGTATCAGCACTCACCCGATGGGTGCGACCGGGGCGACAGCGCGCATCGCGAGTCGCGCGACGCCGGAACTGAGACGTAGCTGGCTAGGTTGGCCTGCCCGGTCCGATTTGAACACCTCGTACCCTGCCAAGGCGAGTCGACCGGACCTCGTCTCGGTCTGGCCAACACATGGCGACCGGAGACCGTGCGATAATCGCTGTGAGGCGTCAGCAAACCGCACGCTTCCGGCGATATTTTGGAGGTCCGACCCTCGGTCCGGCTGCGCACTGTCCGAGACGGCATGGATGCGCTCGGCACGTTACGCATCTCACCGACGCCTGATCGGGAGTCGTACGGTCCAGGTTCAGCGGTGCCAGGGAGTTGAGTGCCAGGCAACAATCCCGGGAATAGCAACCCGTCCGTACTCAGACCCTCAATCCCGTCACGCAATCGTGCCTTCCACAAAGACCGCCCTACCCGCCGGCGCCACAAGCCGGGCAGGTGGATACGGAGATACGTGTCTGCTAGCCGGGTGAACCTCGACTGTCGAGGCCCTTGCATGGAGCGAGCGGCCCCTTGCGATCTTGGCAGGGGGTCGCCAGATCGCTGCCAGCGGCGGCCGTCATGATCAGCGATTTCATCCCCACCGATCATCGCCGCAAGCGAAGAATCGTGCAAATCCGGAGTATCGGAGTGGCATGCGGCTGGCACGGTGCGGTCGTCGCGTCACGCGCTCGAGCGCCGTTCGACCTGGTAGACGATGGTGGAGACGATGGGACTCGAACCCACGACTTCCTGCTTGCAAAGCAGGTGCTCTAGCCAACTGAGCTACGTCCCCGAGATTTCGGGAAGCCTCACGATAGCGGCGACGCGCCACTGCGCACACCCGAACGGGTGCTCGCTAATCGTCCTTCAGCGCCACGGCGTTGGGTGTGACGTTCATCTTCGGTTCGTACTCGGCGATCTCGACCACACGGCCTTCCGAGCGGTAGGTGTCACGGAGTTGCCCACGACACGGCTCACAGGGGCCGTAGTAGGCAGCCTCGACTGACGATTCGCACCTCGGACACGTGAACTCCACGACGGAGGACCCTACTTCTCGTACAGTCAGCAGTGATGCACGATCCGTTCCCGCCGCCGTATCCCGACCAGGAGTCGGTGGCAGCGCCCAGACCGCCGCGCCGGTCTCGCAGTCTCGCTGACGCTCGGTCGGCGATCAGGAAGAAGAGACCGAACTACGGAGCCCGCCGGGCGCTCGTCGGGCTCGTCGCCGTTGCCGTCGTGGCCGCCGGCGGATTCGTCGCTTGGCGCACGTTGCAGGCCGACTCCGGCGAGTCGTCCGAATCCGCTCGCTGGAACAAGATCGTGAACGTCGACCGCATCACGGGCGTCGTCGAGGTCTACAACACCGACGGCGAGCTCGAACAGACACGAGAAGGAGCAGGACGCGTCACCGAGATCTCGGCGTTCGGTTCCCGCGTCGCTCTGATGCGCAGCGACGCGATCGTGTTCCACGATCTGAGCGCCGAGGTCGATCCGGTCGAGGTGGAGATCGCAGCCGGAAGCACGTTGGCGCGCATCGCCAACGGCGCCACCTTCCAGTTCGTCGTCGGCAACGCGGCAGGCGGCAACGTCATCATCGTCGACGGACTCACGGGCGAGTCTCTCGACGTGGGAATGCTTGCCAACCAAACATCGCCGCGCTTCTTCGTCGACTCACTCCGGTTCAATCCGGATGGCACGAAGTTTGCCGTCGCCGATACGCGGAACTTCCAGACACTCGTCGTCGAGCCCGACGCCGAGGCACCGGTGTTCTATCCCGACATACCGGTCGCTGTCAGCGACAATTTCGTCGCCACGGCCGGCGTCATCGGCACGTCTGCCGATGTCGGACTGTTCGATCAGACCGGCCAGGAGCTCACGAGCGTCCGCACCGACCCCCCGGTCGGTGGGTTGTTCGTCGACAACGAGTTCCTCTTCGTCGCAGGCACCGGCGGCATCTACCGGATGGCCACCGACTCCGACAAGGCCGACCGGCTCGGCACCGTGACGATCCCCGATGGCGATCGAATCGTGTCGGTGCGCAGTGCCCTCGACGACACGCGTCTGGTCGTCACCGGACAAGCGTTCGAGGCCGTCATCGACCTGAGCGGCATCATCCTCATGGAGACCAGTGCTCCGATCGAGGACGCCGATCCGGCCGAGGCAGTTCCCGGCGCACCGGCGAGCATGGTGAGCAGCGATACGCGGTGCATTCCGGCCGGCGGAGCGACGAGGCTCACCGACCTCAGCGACGGATCGACCGTGGTCGGCATCGCCGGTACCCAGATCGTTCGCAGCAGCGCCGACGGGTGCGGCCTCATCATCAATCGCGCCGGCGTGCACAGCATCGTCGGCCGCGACGCTGCCACGATGCTCGGCACTGCGCCGGTCGAGTTCGCTCCCGACGGCCGATCGGCCGTGGTCGTACCACCCACCGGCACCACCGAGCTGGTCTCGACCGATCCGGACACCGAACGCGTCGCGCTCGGCACGCTCACCGGCTTGATCGCGTTCGTCAAGATCTGACCGAACGACGAAATGGACACGCCAGACGACCGACTCGACTCGGAATCGTCCGTCGGGCCACTGCGCCGTGCCACGATCGACGACCTGCCGGTACTGCTGGAACTTGCAGCCGAGTACTGCATCGCCGACGGCCACATCTTCCACGAGGCCACCACGCGTGCCGCATTCGCTCCCCTCCTCCACAGCAGCCCGCCCGATCGCCACGGCACCGTCTGGGTCATCCTCGACGAGAGCCGGAACGACATCGGCTACGCAGTCGTCACCTGGGGTTGGTCGATCGAGGGCGGCGGCCTCGAGGCGCTGCTCGACGAGATCTTCGTGCACACGCAGGGCCGGGGTCTCGGCTCCGCAGCAATGCCGGTGATCGAGGCGCATTGTCGTCGGCACGGTGCGAGCCGGATCTTCCTGGAAACCGAGCGCGCCAACGACCGGGCTCGCCGCCTGTACGGCCGACTCGGATTCGTCGAGGACGACTCGATCTGGATGTCGAAATCACTCTGAAGACACCGATCGGCAAGACTCGTCCCGATGGCTGGTGAACCCACGATGGATGATGTGGCAGCGGCAGCCGACGTGTCGCGTGCACTCGTCTCACTCGTCATGCGCAACTCCGACCGGGTGAGCCAGAAGTCGAAGGCGGCCGTCCTCGAAGCCGCCGAACGGCTCGGATATCGCCCCAACCTGGCTGCCAGAAACTTGGCGACGGGGCGCACGAGCACGTTCGGCGTGCTTCTCGACGACCTCCACAACCCGTGGTTCGCTGATGTCGCCGACGGCATCCAAGACACCGCAGAAGCCGCCGGCTACCAGATCGTCCTGGCGAGCGGGCGGCGCTCCGCCGACGTGGAAGATCGGTCGGCCGAAGCATTCCTCGCGGCGCGCGTCGACGGCATGATCCTGGTCAGCTGCCGGCTGAGTGCGGCGCGCATCGACGAGCTCGGCGAACGCACGCCCGTGGTGTCGATCGGACGTTCGCTGCGCAGCGACCTGGTCGACACGATCAACTCCGACGAACGTGTCGGCGCGCGTCTCGCCGTCGAACACCTCTTCGACCTCGGTCACCGTCGGATCGCACACCTCGATGGCGGCACCGGCGCCAGCGCGACACCCCGGCGCAACGGCTACGTCGCGGCGATGCGTGGGCTCGACATCGAGGCACACATCCGCGTCGTCACCGGCGAGTTCACCGAACGTGCGGGCAGCGAGGCAATCGACCAGCTGTACGGCACCGTTGGCGACGACGAGCCACCGACAGCGCTGTTCGCAGCGAACGATCTGATTGCGCTCGGCGCCCTGAATCGTCTGATCGACCACGGCATGCAAGTGCCCGACGACGTTTCACTCGTGGGGTACGACAACAGTTCGCTCGCAGCGCTCCGAACGGTCGACCTCACTACCGTCGACCAGCCCCGATTGGCCATGGGCAATCTCGCGGTCGAGCTGCTCCTAGAACGCCGCAACGGTCGCGAGATCACCGAGCAGCGAGTCGTCTCCCCTCGGCTCGTCACCCGTGCGACCACAGCGCCGGCGCGGCGCGGTTCACGATGACGATGCGCGGCCGACGCCCCATGATCGTTGCGGCGATCTCCGTGATCAGTGCCGTCGGTTGCGGCGACGATGCCAACGACGCCGCCGCATCACGCTCCGCCGTTCAGGTGATCGCTCGTACCTGCGCCAACATCGACGAGTACGGCTCGGGACTCGTGATCGAATCCGGGCTGGTCCTCACTGCGGCCCACGTCATCGCCGGCGCGAGCTCGATCACCGTGACCGGTTCCGGGGCCGGCGACGGTGGGCCGAACAGCGCGGCGGTGGTGGCGTTCGACCCCAACAACGACCTTGCCGTTCTGGCCGTCGACACCGGCCTGGCACCGGCGATACCCATCGGCTCAGCGGAATCGGGCGACATCGGCGAGGCGATCGTCTACCGCGGGGACACCCAGGTCGCCCTGCCCATCACCATCGTGCGCGACGTGATCATCCGCACCGAAGACATCTACATCAAAGGCGAGACTGAGCGACCCGGCTACGAGCTCGATGCGGAGATCCAGAGCGGCGACTCAGGCGGAGTCGTCGTCGTCGACGGCGAAGCCGTCGCAGTGATCTGGAGTCGGAGCCGTCAGAGTGATCAGCGAGCCTGGGCGATTGATCCGAACGCACCGAACAGCGTGCTCGACCAGCTCGCTACCGGCTCGATCCCCGACGAATACGACCCCGCCAGCTGCTTCGGCTGAGCCGCGACGGGTTCAGTCGCCGGGCCGAACTACCCTGCATCGAGCTCGTCGTCGTTCCAGAAACCAGGACGTGGCGTGGCGTGGCCGTCGCCATACTTGGCGAGCCGTTCGAGTGCCTCTGGATCGAACACATCGATCACATCGAACACGCCGGCCGGGCCCACGGTGCGGAGGGCCATGTCGAACTCGGTGCGGCGGCGCGGCAGGCTCGACGTGAGCACCAACACGCGCTCCCCCGCCCCGCGCAACGCGTGGAGTCGACCCAGCGTGCGCCACACGGCGTCGGCCGAGGTCAGGCCGCCGCGATGAGTCACGAACGGTCCGCCCTGCTCGATCACCCATCGCTCACCCGCGCCGTCGTTCACCACTGCGTGCACGCTCAGACCCGTTCCGGTCAGGCGGGCGGGAGTCTCCACGGTCTCGAATCCAGCTGCCTCCAATACGGTGTCGATCGTGTCCTTGCCGCTCGCACCATCGCGCGCCTCGACGGCATGGCCTTCCTGGGCCACTCGCTCACGCGACAGTTCGACATAACCCGCGTCGAGGTCGTAACCCACATATCGGCGACCCAGCCGCGACGCGGCGACCAACGTCGATCCGCTCCCCATGAACGGGTCGAGCACGAGGTCGTCGACGAACGTGTAGAGATCGATCAACTTCTCGGGAAGCTCTATGGGGAACGGCGCCGGATGGCCGACCCGGCGTGCGCTCTCCGACGGCAACTGCCAGACATCGATGGTCATCGCCATGAAGTCCTCGGCGGACACCGTCGATTCGTGCGGCAACCCTTCGTTCTTGCGCTGGTCGACCTTGCGGGCCCGTTCGAACCTGCCCTTGCTCGCCACGATGACGCGTTCGGTCACGTCGCGCAGCACGGGGTTCGAGGCACTCCGAAACGAACCCCATGCGCACGAGCCGCTGGCTCCCGCCCCCTTCTGCCAGACGATCTCGCCGCGCAGCAGCAGGCCGAGCTCGTCCTGGAGGATGTGCACCACGTCGGCACCCAGGCTGCGATACGGCTTGCGACCGAGATTGGCCACGTTCACCGCGATCCGGCCGCCCGGTTCGAGTACGCGGACACAATCGGCAAACACGTCGCGCAGCAGATCGAGGTACTCGAGGTATGAACCGGGAACGCCGTCGCGTTCGAGTTCTTCCTCGTACTGCTTGCCGGCGAAGTACGGCGGCGACGTGACGACGAGTGCCACCGAGCCATCGGCGACGCTGTGCATGTCGCGAGCGTCGCCACACACGAACGGCTCGGCGACCGGATCAGGCGGCAGGACCGTATCGTCGTGATCGACCGTCGGCGGATCGAACCGATCGTAGAAACCGGATGCATCGTGCGACTCGCGACGGCCGACCCCGAAGTTCGATGTGGTGGTACGCCGGCGCTCTTGCACGGGGCCAGGGTACGCCGGTGCCACCGATGCCCGCGCGATATGGGCTTCGATCGGGTGTTCAGCCCTCGATCCGGCCGAGCACGCGGTCGAGATACTCGTTGCGGAACGAGCCGTCGGGGTCCAGACGGGCTCGCATCGCAGCGAACACATCCCATTCCGGGTACCGGTCGCGCAGCGTCGCGGCGGTCTGGTAGTGCATCTTGCCCCAGTGTGGGCGCCCGCCATAGTCGTTCATGATCGCCTCGACGCCCTGAAAGTACGCCTCGTACGGCGCACCGCGATACTGGTGGACCGCGACCCATCCGTTGCGACGTCCGCAGCCCGTCGACAACGGAATGTCGTCGCCCGCCGACACCCGTACCTCGATCGGGAAAAGGGTCGGAAAGCTGAGGCCGGCGGTCAGGTCACGGACCCGGGACACGGCCTCTCCCAGCGCCTCGAACGCCACGCCGTACTCCATCTCGACGAACTTCACGTGACGCGGGCTGGAGAACACCCGATCGCTCCGGTCGATCAGATCTCGCTCACCGGCGGCGCTCGTCATCGCTTTGGCGACCTTCGGCGCGAGCGTCGGAAATCGGCGTCCGACCCGGCAGACCAGGTCGAACGCAAGGTTCTCGGCGAGGTACTTGTCCCGCACGTACGCGAGCTTCGGCTGCGGGCGGACGGGTTCGTCGGTTCGTCGATTTCGTTTCACCTGACAGCGTCGGGCACCCGGCATCCAGAAGAACTCGGCGTGATCGGCGCTGGTCACGAAACTCTCGAGATCAGCCAAAACGTCGTCGAGCGACTCGATCGTCTCGTGAGCATGAAGGTTGAACGCCGGGACGCATTGCAGTGTGAGCTCGGTGACCACGCCCAGCGCCCCCACACCGACCCGAGCCACGCGGAGAACATCCGCGTTGGTGTGCTCGTCACATCGCACCACGTTGCCGCGTCCGTCGACCAGTTCCATGCCGACGATGGTGGTCGCCAGGTTGCCCAATCCGATCCCGGTGCCGTGGGTGGCCGTGCTGGTCGCTCCCGCGGCCGATTGCACGTCGATGTCGCCGAGGTTCGGCATGGCCAGCCCGACGGCAGCAAGCTGATCGCCGAGCGACCTCAAGCTGATCCCCGCCTGCACGGTGACCCGGCCGGTTTCACGATCGACCGACAACACCTGGTTCATGCCATCGAGCGACAGAAGGGTGCCCGCGGTCATGGCGGCACCGGTGAACGAGTGACCCGCCCCGATCGTCTTGACCGTGCGGCCGCGCTCGTGCGCGTCGACCACCACGGCAACGACATCGGCCGTCGTCGTCGGACGCACGAAATGGTCGGGGACGCAGGCCTGGTTCCCTGCCCAGTTCCTCACGACGGTTCCGCCCTTCGACCGCATCGTGCCGACAGTAGCGAGGTTCGCGCCGATCGACCACGACCGAATCCCGCTGATCGATACCCCCCGACCGGCGTACGATGATGACCGTGAGGACTGTGAACGGAACGTGCCATCACGACTGCCCTGACTCGTGCGGGTGGACGGTGACCGTCGACGACGATCGGCGCGACGAACGCGGTGAGTCGGCGCCGATCGCGGTGAAACTGCGTGGCAACCCGGACCACCCGTTCAGCAAGGGCGAGTTGTGCCCGAAGGTCAACCGTTTCCTCGACCGCGTCTACAGCCCCGACCGCGTGCTGCACCCGCTTCGCCGCTCGGGCCCGAAGGGCAGCGGACAATTCGAGCAGATCAGTTGGGACGACGCACTCACCGAGATCGCCACCCGCCTGCACGACGTGATCGATTCGCACGGCGAACAGGCCGTGATGCCGTTCAGTGACGCAGGAAATCAGAGCCTCTTGGCGCTCGAAGGTGTGTCGACTCGGTTCTTCAACCATCTCGGATCGACCCGACTCGACCGGGCGATCTGCGGGCCGACCGTCGGCGCCGGTGTCCGGATGACGAACGGGTCGTCGCTCGGTTTCGACTCGCTCGATCTCGAGCATTCGAAACTCATCCTGCTGTGGGCGACCAACACCAAACTCACCAACCGCCATCTCTGGCCCACGATCGAGCGGGCACGTGCAAACGGCGCCAAGGTCGTGGTGATCGACCCGATTCGCACGCTCACCGCCGACGACGCCGACCAGTTCATCCAGCCGCTACCCGGCACCGACATCGCGCTGATGTTGGCGATGATGCACGTGCTCGTGCGTGACGACCTCGTCGACCACGAGTGGATCAACGATCACGTGAGCGGCTTCGATGAACTCGCGGCCGAAGTCGATGCGTGGACCCCTGTGCGTGCGGCCGTGGCAACCGGTGTCGCGGCCGACACGATCGAGCAGCTCGCCCGCGAATACGGAACGGCACGACCTGCCGCGATCCGGACGCTCATCGGAGCCGAACACCACGAGAAC
>JBBKWQ010000370.1:0-3279 GCA_037969115.1 Ilumatobacteraceae bacterium | reverse complement strand
GACCCGAAGCATCGGGCGATCCCCTGCGCCCGATGCTTCGGGTCGACGTAGAAGCACGCGATCCGCCAGTCCGGAACTGGCGGGGAAGCCTGGTCGTACTTGCGCTTGTGTTTGATGTTCGACAGTTCTTCCGCGCTGCCGTACTGGCACCAGCCTTGGGCGGCGCCGCATTCATCGATCACGAGCGCGGCGTGGGCGCGACCGGTGCGCACACGGTCTTCTTTGACTTGACGATGACTGATGTTCTGCTGGCCGCACTCGGGGTGCCAGCCGATACACCAGCACCCGCCGAAAATGCCGTTGTTGCGCTCGACGAGTTCCGCGAACGCGTCCCACGTGGACGGGTTGAGTTCGGTGACAGTAAAGGCCATTGATTCACTGCCCCTTCGCGATGTCGTGGAGGATTCGTGCCAGTTCGGTCGGCCGGGTGATCATCGGCCAATGCCCGGAATCGATGTCGACGAACGAGATGTGTTCGGCGCGCTCCAGCTCCGGGATCTCGCCGTCGCCAATCCACACGCGCGCCTGGTCGGGCGTGTACTCGGGGCAGACGAGCGCCACCGCGACACCGAACCGTCGATCGTCGGTGAGTACGACGGTGGCCTGCGCGACACCGGACGGAACCGGTACCGCCATCGACTCGAGCTCGGCGCGGGCATCGGCGTCGAAGTCGGCGCTGTCAGGCCCGTCGAAGGGTTTCCATCCGGGGAACGCCATCGCCCCGTTCACGACGTCAAAGAGATCGGCGTACGTCGAGCCATCGCTGCTCGGGAACCCCCCGACCATCACGACGCCGGCGATCGAGGTGGGGCGTCGGTCGGCGACCAGCCACGCCAACGTCGCCGCCGCGGAGTGCCCAACTACCAACGGTTTCGTAGCGGCATCCACGACCGCAACCACGGTCGCCAACTGATCGTCGATCGTCGCCGCCGCGGATCCGTCGTCGACGCCGGGCAGGGCGACGGGCAGGGCGCGATGACCTAGTGCGTCGAGTTCGGATGCCACGCCGGCCCAAACCGACGCCGGCAGCCAGAGACCAGCAATGAGCACGATGTCCATGCTCTGAATCTAGAACGGAATCCGGACGCATCGCATCCGCTGAGATTCGGCACCCTGCAGATCTCCCCCGCGGCCCTCGCCGATCGTGCCGCAGGGCAGCGCTCAGGCGCCGGAAGTTCCGATCCGCCGATCGCGAGGTCGTTCCCTCGATGTGTTCGACGCCACAGCCTCGTCGAGCCGAGATGCGCGTATTGCTGCGAAACTGGACTCACCCCAGCTGAAGGACGGTCGGACATGACTCCCGAGAACCAACGGACACACCTTGTCGAGAGTCCCGACTCGGCTGGCTCTCGCCAAGCGGACCTGACGCAGCCCGACGTTCACCGTTCCCCGACATTCGAGACGCCAGTGACCCGCGCCCTCGAGGATCGTCCACCACTGGGCCCGATCGAGCGTCTTGACCACGATGCGCTGGTGGCAAATCAGCAGTCTGAGCTCGGTGGCTCTCGACGTACCTACACGCTGAGTTCTCGGGCCCTGTTTGCGGTCATGGACCTGGTGTATGGCAAGGAGCGCACGCTGGAGAAGTTCCGGGTGCTCGAAGTCGTGGCGCGTGTGCCGTATCAGGCATGGGAGAGCGTGGCCTACGTGGCCATGACACACACATCGAAGAACCCTGACTTCGCTCGGCGGGTTTATGACCGAGCACGCATCGCCCGGGTCGAACAGGACAACGAACAGTGGCATCTGCTGATCTTGGAAGAGCTCACGCGCGACCAACCTCGCCCGTGGCTCAAGGGTCGCATCATTCCTCAGATTCTGGCGCTGTCCTACTACCAGCTTTCATGGATCCTGTTCGTGATACGACCGAAGCGGAGCTATCAGCTCAACGCTGACTTCGAAGACCATGCCGCGCACGAGTACGCCCTGCTGGTGCAGGAACATCCCAAGTGGGAGACGGCCCCGTTCGAGAGTCAGTTCCAGGACGACTTCGGTGCCTACGACAGCCTGGCCGACATGTTCCGCCAGATCGGTTACGACGAGGCCCTGCATCGCCAAGAGAGCGAGATCATGATGACGAAGCCTCGTTACGCCTGATACGGAGTGATCGTGTGCGCTCACCGGAGTGGAACTGCAGCGCGGGCGAGCCGAGGTGGTCGACAGATGATGGGAGCAGATTGAACTAGCCAGCGGACAGTGCGTCGATTGGAGCCAGCGGCACGATGCCCTCGGCCTTCGCGGCGAGTGATTCGTCGATCGTGATCAGAGCGTCGGGTTGCCCACCGCTATTCGTGTTGCTGAGTCGTGGACGGATGTTGGGCATCCCATGTCGTCGGCGTGATTCCCCGGTCGCGGAGCACATCCTTGCGGATCTTCTCGGTCGGCGTTCGAGGCAGGTCGTCGACGAAATCGAAGAATCGCGGCACCATGTGGCGCGCCGAGCGCGCGGCGCAGAACTCGACCAGGGTCGCCGGATCGATGGTGCACCCGGGTCGGACCACAACTGCCGTCATGAGGTCGTCCTCGGTGAAATCGCTGGGCACGCCAAATGCGGCCGCATCGAGCACATCGGGATGCAGCTTCACGACCTCCTCCACCTCGAATGCCGAGATGTTCTCGCCTCGCCGACGGATGCTGTCTGCACTACGACCGATGAAATAGTGGAAACCGTCAGCGTCCCGACGGAGGCGGTCACCGGTGTGGAACCACAGGTTTCGTCTTGCCCGTAACGTCGCTTCGGGTAGATCGAGGTAGCCGTCGGCCATGATCGACGGTTCGGTGGGCCGCACCACGAGTTCACCCACCTCACCGAGCGCGACTGCGAAGCCGTCGTCATCGTGCAACTCTGCTTCGTAGGCGTCGGTGACGATGCCGCACGAGCCTGGCCGACGGGGTTGGTCGATCGGGTGATACATCGGGATCCCCGCATCGGTGCTGCCGTACAACTCGACGAGCTGCAGCCCGAATCGTTGCTCGAACTCGCTCGCGATCCCGTCGGGTACCGGCACTCCCCACGCCAACCGAACCGGGTTGTCCGCGTCGTCGGGTGTCGGATCGGCCTTGTGCAGCATGCTGAGTGTCGCACCCATGAAGTCGAACACGGTCGCGCCGAACCGCCGGACCTCGGGCCAGAACCCCGACACCGAAAAGCGCTCTCCAATCGCCGCTGTGGCACCGAGCACGAGCGCGGGTCCAACCGTCAACACGGTGGCGTCGATGTGGAACAAAGGAAACGGGCAGTAGAGGACATCGGTATCGACGAAGCCGAGGTGCTTGGCC
>JBBKWQ010000369.1:0-4159 GCA_037969115.1 Ilumatobacteraceae bacterium | reverse complement strand
CCCCGCGACGTTGCCGACACTTCCGACCGCCCGGTTGCCGTCGCGGGGTCGGTCGGGCCGACGGGCGAGCTGTTCGAGCCGATGGGCGCGCTCACCGAGGACGTCGCCATCGAGGTGTTCATCGAGGAGATCGAGGGCCTCCGAGACGGTGGCGCGACGGTGGCTTGGATCGAGACGAAGTCGTCGATCGAGGAAATGCGAGCTGCCGCCAAGGCTGCGATTGCGGTCGGTATGCCGTACACCGTGACGGCGTCGTTCGATACCGCAGGAAAGACGATGATGGGGGTGCCACCGTCCGACATGCCCTCGCTCTTCGACGATCTCGACGTGCTGCCGGTCGCCGTCGGCGCCAACTGCGGCGTCGGGGCTTCCGACCTGCTCGTATCGGTGCAGGCTATGTCGCCGAGTTCCATTCCACTGATTGCGAAGAGCAACTGCGGCATTCCCGAGTTCAAGGGCGCCGAGGTCGTGTACAACGGCGATCCCGCTCTGATGGGGCGCTACGCACGCCTCGCCGCAGATTCGGGCGTCACGATCATCGGCGGATGTTGCGGCACCACGCCCGACCATCTCGCCGCGATGCGTACAGCGCTCGACAGCTGGGAGCCCGGTGTTCGCCCCGGCCTCGACGACATCATCGCCGGTGTCGGCCCACTCACGAACCCTCCACGCGATGCCGCCGCCGACGCCGACCGCCCGGCGAGACGTCGACGCCGCGGCTGATCCGCCTTCCACGTTCGGCCCCGATCGAGCCGGTCCGTAGTCTGTGTAGATGGCGTCCACGATCACCGAACTCGACTTGCCGGTACTCGACTGGGCGGACGACCCGACGGTGGGCTTCGCCGAAAAGGACCGTCGGCTCGTGGAGCTCTCGCACGACACGTGGATCGCCCGCAACCTCTTCGGATTCTCGATCTTGCGGTACGACGACGTCGTGAACATCATGCGCGACCGGCGGTGGCACAATCTCAGCGGCAAGCTGATGGAGATGCAGGGCATCGACGCCCCCGAGTACCTCGATCGTCGGCGCACCTCCATCTTGTCAGCCGAGGGAGACGAGCACCTCCGCCTTCGACGACTTGCCGGTCAGGCGTTCTCGCCGCGTGCTGCCGATGCGTTGCGGCCCTTCATGCGAGACGTCGTCAATCAGCTGATCGACCCCGTCGCGCCAGTCGGCTCCGCCGATGCGGCCATCGACATCTGCGAGCCGTATCCGATCCCGATCATCTGCGAGCTGCTCGGTGCCCCGCAGGACGATTGGCAACTCTTCAGCAACTGGGCCACCGACATCTTCCGCATCTTCAACGGCAACCTGAAGGTTGACCTACCCGTGATCGTCAAGGCTCAGGACGAGCTCGATGGATACGTGCGAACACTCATCGCCGAGCGCCGGAACGACCCTCGAGACGATCTGCTGACGTCGATGATCGCCGCCGACGATGCCGGCGACCGCCTCACCGGCGACGAGGTCGCCAAGATGGCCGAGGCCGTGCTGATGGCCGGTACCGACACCACCCGCAACCAGCTCGGGTGCTCACTCGCGCTGTTCGCCGAACACCCGGCGCAGTGGAAGCTGCTGGCAGATCAGCCCGAGCTCGCGCCGCAGGCGGTCGAGGAGACCATGCGGTTCTTCGGCACCGTGCGAGGCACCGGCCGGTTCGCCAGTGAGGACATCGAATACCGCGACATCGTCTTTCCGGCCGGCACCTTCGTGATGCCCTCGCTGTCGACGGCGAACCGGGACGCCGAGGTCTTCGAGTCCCCTGGTACGTTCGACATCACCCGTGAACCGGCAGGCAAGCCGCAACTCACGTTCGGATCGGGAATCCACTACTGCCTCGGCGCGGCGTTGGCACGCGCAGAGCAACAGGAGGCGCTGACGATCATGTCGAAGCGCCTGCCCGACCTGGCCATCGCCGGCGAGGTCAAGTGGAAGCCTTCGACCGTCGGCATCTTCGGCCCGGAATCGCTGCCGATCAGCTTCACCGCGAACTCGGGCCGTCAGGCAACGTTCGGCGCGTCCTGAACACGCACATTTGCGATGCTCGGCAAGTGTCGACAAGCGACCGTTATGGGTCACCCCGCCGTGCGAATAGCGCCGGATATGCGCTCGCTGAACCTCCGTTGGGCAACAGCCACCACTCTTCGAGTCTCGGCCTGGCGGAGCTATCGTCGTCGCATGCGAGATGGCACCAGAGTTCGGGAACAGGTGGCCCATTCTCTGACCGAAGTCCAGGACTCGGTACTCGTCGTCGTCGACGTGCAGCAGTCGTTCGTCGACAAGCTTGCTTCTGAGGAGCGAGTACCGGTGGTCAATCGGATCGCCTGGATCGTGAGGATTGCTGTCAAGTTGGGTGTCCCCATCGTGGTGACCGCAGAGGACATCGACGAGGTCGGGCCAACGGTCCCGGCAGTCGCTGACGGCTTCCCAGACGGCACCATCCAGCATGACAAGATGACGTTTGGTCTGGCTGGCAACCCGTCCATCCTGTCTGCCGTCGAGGAGCACGGACGACGCACAGCGGTCGTCGTCGGGTTCGAAACGGATGTGTGTGTCATGCAGTCCGCTCTCGGCTTGTTGGAACGTGGATTCAGGGTCGTCGTGTTGTCGGACGCGTCCGCGTCGCCTGGTCCGTGCCACGAGGCTGGCATCACGAGAATGCGAGACGCTGGCGTCGTGCTCTCGACGGTGAAGGGCACCTTCTATGAGTGGGTGCGGTCGCTCGACTTCGCGGATGAATATCTCGACCCCGACACCTGGACTGGCCCACGTCCAGACGGCGTCTATCTCTGAGTTACACAACGCGCACCGGTGGGACATCGAACACGGTTTCGCCGGCGGCAACAAGTTGCTGGTCAACGAGATAGCCGAGACCATTCGCGGACTCGATTGCCCACTCGGTTTTGGTGAAGCGGCCCGCCCACTCGCGTAGGTGTTCGGCCTGTGCCGTCGAGGCTCGGAGTTTGAACTCGTCGATCACGCGCTCGTTGTCGTCGATGGCAACAGCGGTGTGGGTTGCCTTGTGGGGATCGCTACCGCTCTTTCGAGCCATACCACGGCAAGGGAACCGGCCGGAAGGCAGTTCGTTAGGAAGCCAACCCAGCGGGCGGCACGCACTTGAAGATCCTCACCGACCAGCACCCCGAAGCTACGGAACCACCGCAACCTCTGCCTCCATCATCAATCAGGCACATCTCCGAGCGGTTACAGCTGCTGATCACGCATCGCACCAGACGCACGACCGGTAGGAACGGCGCCTGGGAGGTTCAACCGTGTGCAATGCCGCGCGCAATGAAAGCGACGATGACGGCTGCAACGAACGCTACTGGGACGCCAACAACTGCCTGCCGTATCGATGGGCGACGTAGCCACCAGAGCACCCAGACCGCGGCCGCCGTACCGACAAACGCTCCACCGGCGACATCGTCTTCGAACACTGGCGGGCTGGTCCCATCGCACCGTCCACCGAATGCCCCACAGCTGCCAAGCGTGACGAGGGCGAGCATGTATCCAGCCCAGGTGACGCCAACAGTCACGCCCGCCACCGTGCGCAACGCCATGAACGCGCCCTTCGCTTCTACCGCTCCAGGTGTCGGGTCAGCGTCACTCACGACGAACACTGTGTCACCCGCAGCACACCACGATCGCGGCACCCGTCGACAGACCCGACCTCGCCTGCGAATATTCTCGCTCGAGCAGTTGCAAGTTCGGCTCGAAATCGCCGGCACCTACGCAACGTCGACTGCTCGACTGTCGGCGCACTGTGGGAGGCCAACCTGCCACTCGCGTAGCGCATAATCGCCAACCGGCATTGGGACGCAAGCCGTCCGAGATCGGCACGTACGGGAGCGGTGACCTTCTCCAGATCGCTCTGCTGACCGTTGGGCCGGCCGGCGAACGATGGCGAAGCGCAGCAGCGGTACGGAAGGCCTGCGCGTGCTCAGCGGCGCAGCTTCGCTCGCAACTTTCGGAACGTACGCACGGCGAAGTTGACAGCCGCAACGAACAGGAACTGGTCGCCTTCGACTGCGGGGTTCTCGGGTGGCAAGCAACCGGTACTGGCGCAAGGTCGGGTTTGTCATATTGGCTGTCGCGCTCGTTGTCCCGTTCTTTGTCGCGGATGAAGAAGTGGGACTGGCCGAGGGACTCGCCATCGCA
>JBBKWQ010000368.1:0-3571 GCA_037969115.1 Ilumatobacteraceae bacterium | reverse complement strand
GTGTCGCTGTCGCCCAGCGGGCCGAGGAACGTGGCTACCAGCGCATCTGGTACGCCGAGCACCACAACATGGCATCGATCGCATCGTCCGCGACGAGTGTTTTGATCGCACATATCGCGACACAGACCTCGACGATCCGACTCGGGTCGGGCGGTGTCATGCTGCCGAACCATTCCCCGCTGGTCATCGCCGAGCAGTTCGGCACTCTGGCCACCCTGCATCCCGGTCGCATCGACCTGGGCCTCGGGCGCGCACCGGGCACCGACCGGCCCGCCATGTATGCGATGCGGGTCGACCCGATGGCCTCGGAGCGCTTTCCGCAAGACGTCGTCGAGCTCCAGGCATACCTGCGCGGCGAAAGTCTCGTCGAGGGAGTCGAGGCCGTACCAGGAGCCGGCACGAACGTGCCGCTGTACATCCTGGGATCGTCGCTCTTCGGCGCTCAGCTCGCCGCCAAGCTCGGTTTGCCGTACGGGTTCGCGTCGCACTTCGCTCCCGGACATCTGCTGAACGCGGTCGCGTTGTACCGCCAGGAATTTCAGCCGTCAGAACAGCTCGCTGAGCCCTACGTCATCGCCGGCGTGAATGTCATCGCGGCCGAGACTGACGCAGACGCACAGCGCCAGGTCCGCGATGTCAGTCGGCGTCGAGTCGCTCGCTTCCTCCGTGTCCCGCGTGAACTGACCGAGGACGAGGCCGACCAGGTGCTCGAGTCACCGCAGGGTCGTCAGATCGCCGAGATGATGCACTACACGGCCGCGGGAACACCCGAGCTTGTGATCCGCTACCTCGACAACCTGGCCCGCGAGGCCGACGTCGATGAGCTGATCACCGTGCACCCATCGCAGACGATCGACGAACGGCTGCGCTCGATCGACCTGCTCGCCGACGCGAACGCCGACCGCTCGCGGTGAATCACCGCCGTCAGTTGGCGGCCGAAGCGGGGGCGAAGACGAGAGTAGGTCCCGACGACGGGGCGAGCACGAGCGTGCCGTCGAAGCCGAGGCTGGCGGTTTCGACCGATTCGAGCACTGTCAGGAATCGCCTTTCCTGGTCCATGCGCGGACTCTCGCATTCCTTCAGCGTCGAGGCGAGCGGGCTGGAGACAAGCGTGTCGCCGTCGACGGTGTACGAACCGCTGAAGTTGTTGCAACCGGCCGTGCCCGATGCTTGCCCGTCGGAGAATGTAATGGTGGCCGGCGCTTCGGCAAGCACGGGGTCGAACAGGTCACCGTCACGAAAGCCGAGCAGCGTCCACGAGGTTCCCTCCAGTTCTGCGGTGGCGCTCACGGTTGTCGACTCGACGATCTCGACGAGGCGGTAGCGAAGCGAGGATGCATCGGCCGGAGGATTGTCCACCGTGCTGACGGCGACGTCGAGTACGTACGACGTGCCGGCCTCGTGGGTGAAGCCGTCGATCGAGTCGTAGAACCACTCGATCTCACCGTCGACACTGCGGCGGATCTGCATGCACTTCTGCGGCGCCTCGCCGACGCAATCGACGAGTTGCGGGCCGACCCAGAGTCGCTGGATTTCCTCACCTGGAGCGAGCTGGCCTGCCGATTCCCCGTCAGAGGATCCCGCGGCCACCGGGCCATCATTGCCGCACGAGGCAGTTAACACGGCGATCGCCGCCACGAAGACGGATAGGGCAACGAGCTTCTTCATGACGGGCTTCCTTATCGCGGCGTTCGTCGATGGGGGTCGGGAAGTATGACGTTGGGCGGCACGGATCGGTTCCGCAATGTGACCGCCGCCACCTGAGACAACGCGTCCGTCTCCGGGTTCAGCGGAGAGCCCGAGTCTGACGAGCCTTCCAGATCCCGCGCGTGACGATCCCCAGTCGACGCGGTGGCGGGTTGTCTGCTCCGACTTGAATCGTCGCGGCCGCGCGCCAATGGCTTCAACCCGTTCCGAGCCTTGTGTAGGTTCGATACACCTAACACAAAGGAGAGATCAATGCGTCGAACAGCCTTCGCAGCGGTGCTCGCGTTCGGGTTGCTTGCTGGTGCGTGTTCGGGTGGTTCCGACACTGGAGACACGATTGCTGCGGCTCTGACCACATCCCCGGCCGTAACTGCCACCGCAGCGGCACCGGTCGCCGAACCAACGCCGACCGAGTCAGTGGCCGACGTGTCGCCGGTGCCTGAAGATCCGGTGTTCACCGAGACCTCCGACCTCGTCTACAGGACGGTCGATGGCGTCGAGCTGTTGATAGATGTCTTCACCCCCGTCGGTGATGGGCCATGGCCTGTAGTTGTGTCGTTCCATGGCCTCGCGTCCAATGGCAAGGACTTCACGGACACGACCGTCGTTGCCGAGGAAGCAGCGGCCAACGACATGGTGGTGTTCACCCCGACATGGATCGCAGGCAACCCATTCCCGATCACGATCGACACCATCGAGACGTGGGACGACACCGTGAGCTGCGCCGTTGCGTTCGCCCAGCAGCATGCAGCCGAGTACGGCGGCGATGCCACCAGGACGGTCGTCGACGGGTTCTCGGCGGGCGCCGGTGCAACGCTGCTGTTTGCGTCGCTCGAACCGAGAACGGATCCGGTCGTGGGGTGTGAGACCGATGCCGTGCCGACTCCGGTGGTCGGTTTTGTCTTCGGCGAGGTGGAATCGTGGTTGTACTCCGAGAACTTCGATGGTGCGTTCGACGCAGATCTCGAAGCGACGCAGGCCAGGCTCGCGTCCTTGATCGGGCCGGCTTCATGGTCCGCCAATCCAGGCGCCGAGTACTTCATATGGGTGGCCGCAGACGGCACGAGCCCGAGAGCGGTCGGTGACTCCGCTGACGAATCAGGATGGTTCGAAGCGCGCGACCCGGATGGATCGATCCAGGCCGATCTCGAGAGTCTCGATCAGTTCGCGGACGGGGTCGTCACTGCCATCGATGCCGGCCAGCTGTTGGAGTTTCGGCTCGCGGCGGCTGGGCTCGCCGTCACTTTGGACGAATACCCGGGCGGTCACACCACCCGCGACAAGGTGAGCGCGATAGTCGGCTATCTCCGAGCAGCAGCCGACCGGTAGCCGGGCGAGCCTCGACTATGGGCTCTCCCGGCTCCATCTCACGCCAGGTCGATGGCGACCGGGACCGCTCGGCTCAGGGTGTGGCCGACGGGTGAGGTCGCGGTCACGGTCTGGTGCAGCGCGGCGAGTTGTTCGGGTGAGGCGTCGGAGTCGAGGTTCACCTTGACCTGGATGCCGCTGAAACCGGCGTTGCCGTCGGGGTTGAGGCCAAGGAACGTGTGCAGGTCGAGGTCTCCGTCGAGATCGATGGTCAGGTCGTTGATGGTGATACCCGACGCCGTTGCATTGGCGGCATAACCCACAGCGAGACAATTGCCGAGGGCCGCGAGGAGTTGCTCGACCGGGTTCGGGCCGGTGTTCGTGCCACCGAGAGTTTCGGGCTCATCCGAAGCGGCCGGTGCGAAGTCGCGAATCGTCGCGTACGAGCGGAACCCGCCGTCCCATGCGACGTTGGCCCGCCAGGTCGTCCGCGCCACCTCGGGTGCTTCCTGGATCTTGCCGGCAAGGCCCGCTACGGCCTGAATGTCGACGTCGT
>JBBKWQ010000367.1:0-7650 GCA_037969115.1 Ilumatobacteraceae bacterium | reverse complement strand
GTGACATCGACGACGAGGTCGATGCCACTGCCGATGGCCAGCGTGCTCCGCACGTCGATCGAGCCGCCGGTGCCAATGGCGACGATGGCGGAGTTGGCGACGTCGCGCCCGGCTCGTGGGTTCATCATGGAGGTCTCCGGCTCCGGACTTCCCGTTGGAAACGCGGTCACGAAAGCGTCAGCAGACACGCCGGTGGCCGTGACGGTGATCGCCGCCGCGCTGATGTCGCTCGGGATGCCGAAACGACCGCCGACGTCCACCCGGATCGTCGTCGCGTCGATCTGCCGGCAACCACATTGCTCGGAGCGTGAGTCAGCCAGGCGGTGTGGGCCGACGGCCACGAATCTGCTCGTGTCGACTGCCGCACCGACGGGGTCGACGGCCGAGAACACGACCGCGATCGTGGCCACCGACATCAGGACGAGCAGCGGTGCGACGAGTTGGCGAGGGGTACGCATGTGTTGGGGAACCTTCGGGCTGCGTGGCGGGGATCGAGCCCGACGGCGGAGACCGTCGTCGAGACACCGGAATCTATCGAGCGCGGCCCACGACTGGCCTTTGTGCTCTAGCGATCGACCTCCGCACGTCCGAACCTGGATGTATGGAGACCGATCGCCAAGCCGGGCCCGGACCATGGAAGCTTCGTCGGATCGTCGTCGGTGTCGACGGCTCCCCCGAGTCGTCGGCCGCGCTCGACTGGGCGGCGCGCATCGCCGGCGACGACACCGTCATCCATGCGATTTCGGCAGTGTCACCCGGGTTGGAGCTCGTGTTGGCCGCAGCGCAGTACGACTCGGCCAAGTTGATCGAACGAGTCACGAGCGACCTCGAATCGGACTGGGTCGCTGGTTGTCGCGCCGCCGGGCACGAGGTGGTCTGCCGAGTCGTCGAGGACGATCCTGCCGACGCTCTACTGCGGGCGGCCGTGGATGTCGACGCCGATCTCGTGGTGGTCGGGGTGCACTCCAAGCCCAAGCTGGCGCCGCGCACGATCTGCCGGGTGACCACGAAGTTGATCCACCGGACCGATCGACCGCTGGCGATCATCGAGGACGGCGCTCACAGCGCTTTCGGGGTGGGCGACACCGTCGTGTCGGGCGCCGGCCGGGGTGCGGCGACCAGAGCGGCGCTGCAGTGGGCTGCGGGCTACTGCGAGCGATATGGCACTGCGCTCAGCCTCATCAAGGCCGTGCCGCATCGACCGATCTTCGGAATCGACGGCTTTCTCGAGGTGGCAGCGTTCTACGTCGACCCGGGCGTGCTGCACGACTGGGCGATCGAGGACCTCACCAAGTTTGCCGACGAGATCCAGCGGTCGACCGAGACCGAGCTGCCGATCACGTGGTCCGCCGCGTCGGGTGAGCCGGGTCCGCGTCTCGTCGAAGCGGGCGCCGACGCGAAGTTGCTGGTGGTCGGTCGTCACGGGTCGGCGGGAGCGACGCATACGATCCAGCCTGTGTTGCGTCATGTCATCACCCACGCTCCGTGCCCGGTCGTCGTGGTACCACCAGCTCCATCGCAGGACTGAAGAGGTGTCCACGGGGAGTGGAACCGCGCCCGCACCTGCTCGGGTGGCGTGCGGACTGACCAGTTCGGAGGTAGCCCAACGGCGAGCCGCCGGGCGGGTCAACGCGGTCCCGGACCGCACCTCACGCACGTACGGCAGCATCGTTCGCAGCAATGTCCTGACGAGATTCAACGCCATCATCACCGTCCTGGCCGGCGTCATCCTGGTCGTCGGGCATCCGATCGACGCGCTCTTCGCCCTGGTGATGGTGTTGAACACGGGGATCGGCATCGTGCAGGAAGTACGGGCCAAGCGCACGCTCGACCAACTCAAGGTCCTCATCGCCCCGACCATCATGGTGAGACGCGACGGCACCGAGCAGCCGGTGACACCGCCCGAGCTGGTCATCGACGATCTCATCGAGCTCCGTCAGGGTGACCAGGTTCCCGTCGATGCCGTTGTTGTCGAATCCCGGGCGCTCGAGGTCGACGAATCGGCGCTCACCGGTGAGGCGGATCCTGTCTCGAAGCGAGTGGACGACGAAGTGCGGTCCGGCAGTGCCGTGATCGCCGGCTCGGCACTGGTGGTCGCCATTCGTGTCGGCAGCGATGCGTGGATCCACCAACTGGTGGAGCAGGCCAAGGAGTTCGTGCTGACGACGTCGGAGATCCGCAGCGGAGTCGATCGGCTGCTTCGAGTCGTCAGCTGGCTCATCGGGCCGTTGGCTGCGTTGTTGCTCTGGAGCCAGCTGCGGAGCAATGACGGCGTCGGCGAGGCGTTGGTGGCCGCAGTCGCCGGCGTCGTCGGGCTGGTGCCGCAGGGTCTGGTGCTGCTGGTCAGCATGGCGATGGCCGTCGCGATCATCCGTCTCAGCAAGAACCACGTCGTCGTGCAGGAGTTGCACGCCGTCGAAGGACTCGCTCGCATCGATGTGCTCTGTGTCGACAAGACGGGAACCCTCACCACGGGACGGTTCGTGCTCGACGAGATCATCGGCCTGGGCGCCGACCTCGACGTCGTTCGTGCTGGGCTCGGTGCGTTCGTGGCTTCCGAGGTGTCGCCGACCTCGTCGAGCAGGGTCCTTCTCGAAGCGGTGCCGGCGCCCGCAAGCTGGCTGGCCGTCGACCATGTCGCGTTCTCGTCGGCACGAAAGTGGAGTGCCACGACGTTCGAAGATCACGGCACGTGGATCCTCGGTGCACCGGAGGTGCTCCTGGACGCGGCCGGCGTGGGGATCGACGCGCCGTCGCGGGCACAGGTGTCGGTGCTGACGGCTGCGGCGAAACGCGTCCTGCTCATCGCACGGTCCGATCATCCGCTGGAAGGCGACGCAACCCTTCCCGACGCCGTCGAGCCCGTCGGCCTCGTCGTCCTCACCGAAGAGGTCCGGCCGGACGCTGCCGAGATCATGGACTACTTCGCCCGCCAGCATGTTGTGGTGAAGGTCGTCTCCGGCGACAACCCGGACACGGTGTCGGCGGTCGCATGCCGACTCGGCGTGCCCGGCGGAGATCAGCACGTCGACCTCCGCCGGGTCGACGGTGCGGCGCTCGACGACCTGGTCGAGCACACCACGGTGTTCGGTCGTGTGCTGCCGGAGCAGAAGCGCGAGCTCGTCGCGGCCCTACAACGATCCGGGCACACGGTGGCGATGACCGGCGACGGCGTCAACGACATCCCCGCATTGAAGAAGGCCGACATCGGCATCGCGATGGACACCGCGACCGCCGCCACGAAGTCGGTCGCGCAGCTCGTCCTGCTCGACGGCCGTTTCGACCGACTCCCCAACGTCGTTGCAGAGGGACGACGGGTGGTGGCCAACATGGAACGCGTGTCGTCGCTATTCGTCACCAAGACGGTCTACGCGGCGGTGTTCGCCCTGTCGATCGGGTTGTCGGGAGCAGTGTTTCCGTTCTTGCCTCGACACATGAGTCTGGTCTCGGAGGTGACCATCGGCGTGCCCGCATTCCTGCTGAGCTTCCGCGCGGCCGACCACCCGACCCGACCGGGTTACCTGCGACGCGTCCTCCGATTCGCCGTGCCCGCCGGGCTGATCGTGGCCGCGATCACGCTCGCCATCTATTGGCTGATGCAATCTCCGCCGATCGATGCGTCGCTCGAGGAGGCGCGGACGGCGTCGACCCTTGCGCTGACGTCGATGGCGTTGTGGATCCTGTACCGGTTGATGCGACCGCTCGACCGGTACGACACCGTGCTGCTGGTATCGATGATCGCGGTCTTCGGCGTTTTGGTGACGTTCGGGCCGACGCGGCGGTTCTACGCGCTCGATCTGCCGTCGGTCACCGGTCTCGGCGTCGTCGCTGCTGTCGTGGTGGGAAGTGTGTTCGCGCTTCAGGCCGTGCTGCGGTGGATTCGACCGCAGCACTGGAAGTGGCTGCTGCGTCTGGCCGGCGAGTCCGCCGAACCGTCGTGACCTTCGGCCCTGCCCGTCCGGGGCCCGGCCACGCACAATGTTGACAGAAGCGGTCACCGTCTCGTCGGTGACTCACGAGACCTGGCGTCTCGGCCACTACAGCTGAGCACGGCCCGGCTAACGGGCGTCGGCAGAAAGTCGACTATCGAGCGAGCTTGGCCGAGACGCCGCCATCTCCGGCTCTTTGGTCTGGTGTCACCTACACGTGGACTGGTGTCACCTACACGTTGCACACATATCGTGTCGGCAGAAGGCGCGGCTCGTCGCGCCGTCGAGGGCCAGCCAGGGAGCCGACGTGACCGAGATCATCGAAACACAACTGCCGGGCGTCGGGGTGCGCCACGATTTCGCCTGCGCGAGCGAGGCCCGTGTGGGGGTCGTTTCTCATCACTCGGGCCGGCGTGACCTCATCGTCTACGACCGCGCCGACCCCGACCGCGTCCGCGACACCGTGACGATGTCGGCCGACGAAGCGAGATCGCTCGGGGCGCTGCTCGGTGGGCCGAACATCACCGAGCGGTTCGACGAACTCCGTCAACAGGTGGTCGGACTCGAGATCGCATGGCTCAAGATCTCGCCGCACAGCAGCTACGCCGGGCGTCGACTGGGCGACAGCGCGATGCGCACGCGAACCGGGGTGTCGATCGTCGCCCTGGTCCGGGGCGACACCGCGATTCCCGCGCCAGGCCCAGACGATGTGATGCTGGCCGAGGACATCGCAGTCGTCGTGGGAACTGCCGACGGCATCGACGCGGCCGCGAAGATTCTGACCGACCCGGCATCTTGATGGTCGCAGCCTCGTCGGGGTTTGCGGAGCTCTTTCTCGAGCTCGGGGGCATATTGCTCGGCTTGGCCGTGTTGGGCAGGCTCGCATCTCGGCTGGGGATTCCGTCGATCCCGTTGTACCTCATCGCCGGGATCGTCATCGGTGACGGCGGGCTCGTTCCGATCGTGCCGGCCCGCGACTTCATCCAGACGGGCGCCGAGATCGGAGTGATCCTGCTCCTGCTCCTCCTCGGCCTCGAATACACAGGGGGCGAGCTGATGGGCGCGTTGCGCACCGGCGCGCCCGCGGGGGCGGTCGACCTCGCCTTGAACTTCACGCCCGGACTGCTGACCGGCGTGCTGCTGGGATGGGACTATCGAGCGGCGCTCCTCCTCGGAGGTGTCACGTACATCTCGTCGTCGGGCATCATCGCCCGGGTACTCAGCGATCTCGGCAATCTCGGTAACCGCGAAACGCCCGTTGTCCTGGCGCTGCTGGTGACGGAGGACCTGGTGATGGCGTTGTACCTGCCCCTGATGGCGGGACTGCTCATCGGCGGCAGCGCTCTTGCGATCGGTCTCGAGATCGGCGTGGCCGTCGCCGCGGTCGTGGTCGCGCTCGGCTTTGCGATCCTGTTCGGGCAACGACTCAGCAAACTCGTGTTCAGCCGATCGGATGAGCATCTGCTGCTCACGCTGCTCGGCCTGGCGCTGCTCGTCGCCGGCTTGGCCGAGCAGGTTCAGGCGTCGGCCGCGGTTGGCGCGTTCTTGGTGGGTATCGCCTTGAGTGGACCGGCCGAACACGCCGCACGTCAGGTGCTGACGCCTTTGAAGGATCTGTTCGCTGCGCTGTTCTTCGTGTTCTTCGGGTTGCAGGTCGACCCCGCAACGTTGCCCCCGATGTTGTTGATCGCGTGCGTGCTGGCGTTGGTGACGGCGGCGACGAAGGTGGCGACGGGTTGGTGGGCCGCCGCCCGCGCGGGTGTCTCGCGCCCAGGGCGGCTCCGCGCCGGATTCACGTTGATCGCGAGAGGCGAGTTCTCGATCGTCATCGCCGGCATCGCCGTTGCCGAGGGCGTGGAGTCCGACATCGGAGCGCTGTCGGCCGCGTACGTTCTGATCCTCGCCGTCATCGGTCCGCTCGCGGCGCGCTCCGCCGACCCATTGTCTCGGCGATGGTTCGCGAAATCGAACCAGTCGCGCAGACAGCCTTTGCGGAGAAGCCGAGCCGCCTCTTAGGTCGGTCCTGGACAGGCCACATCGATGATTCGACCTGTGACCATCGACCATTGACCACAACTTGCGCGCGGTGGGACACTCGGATATGGAACCAACCGCCGAAGAACCATCAGACGAACTGACTGCAAACCCCGAGCCGTACGGTGACTATTCCGAAGACGATGCTTACGACGCGTACGACGCCGGCACCGAGGAGCTCCCAGGAGAAGGTACGCGAGGCGCCGGTGACGGGCGTTATCTGACCGACCTTGCTGACGTGCTCCGGGGAGCTGGGCTCTCGGTCAAAGAACAACCGGGTTGGAAAACGCGGGCTTCCCGGCGCGGCGGCTTCCTCAGTGGAATCCAGGGCATCGTGGTCCACCACACGGCGGGCGGAGATCCGACGACGAACGGGAACGGCGAAGTCAGCTGGATTCTGAACCATCCAAAGGACAAGCCTTTGGCGAACATCTACCTCTCTCGACAGGGACTGTGGTGGGTGCTCGCAGCCGGCCAAACGAACACGAACGGGAAGGGCGGGCCGTGGCGGAACACCTTGCCGCGCCACACCGCGAACTTGCGCTGCATCGGCATCGAAGCAGGAAACGACGGCAAGGGGGAATCGTGGCCGGTTGCCCAGCAGGATTCCTTCATCAAGGGCGTTGCGGCCCTGGCAGATCATTACGGCGTCGATACCGACGATGTACTGTCGCACGTCGAGTGGTGCAAGCCTTGGGAGGACGCTGGGAATCCCCCGCGCGGCAAACATGACCCGGCCGGGCCGAGTCGTTTCGGATCAATCAATCGGAAAGGCACTTGGGACATGGACAAGTTCCGTGCCGAGGTACGAGCTGCCAGAGGGCAAGCCGGATCCACGACGACGACCGAAACGACGTCCACCGCGTCCACGTCAACGTCGTCCGGCACCCCCGATTTTCCCGGCGAGGCCAAGCTGGGCATGAAGGGACCGATCGTGGTTGCCTGGCAGGAAGCGATGATCGCCCACGGCCACATTCGGGACACCGTCGACAACCACGACGGCGATTTCGGCGACGGTATGCAGAAGGCCGTGCTGAGGATGCAGAACAGCTGGGGCTGGGAAAACGCTGTTGGAGAAGCCGGTCAGCAGACATGGGACCGCATGCACCAGGGCTCCTGACCACGAGGACGTAACACCACACTGACGAACCGCCGCCCGTCATTTACCGCGGAGTTGGAGTCGAATCAGCTGGCGTGACCCCGAAACCGCGCGGCGAGTAGACCGGTCGACCGGCATGCGTCGGTGATCCGATGTGGGAGACTGGCAACTTGATTTCGAGCAAGGGGGGAACTGCACGATGAACAAGCGCGTCGGGGTTCTCGTCGTCGGTGTGGTTGCTTGTGCGCTCGCCGGGCCGTCGACCGCGTATGCAGCCGATGTGGACATCCCGATCGACACCGTCATCGTGTCGGGCGTCGCCGAGGGCAACGACGTCGAACTCGCGAGCGTGGCATCCGCCGGCTTCGCGGGCCAGAGCTGCACCGCGCGTGCTGTTCGTGACGGTTCAGGGCCTGTCCACGAAGGCAACGATCTGAGCGTCAGCTCGGGCGACGACAGCGTCGTCCTGGCGAACGTCGAGCGCGAGCCGGCAACGACCACCGACGGTTCCGCTGCGATCACCCTCGGCGACGTGATCACGATCGAGCTGACGATGGGATCGGATGAAGCGTTCGCCGGTGACATCGT
>JBBKWQ010000366.1:0-2823 GCA_037969115.1 Ilumatobacteraceae bacterium | reverse complement strand
GATGCACGCCGGGCTCGTCTCGGTCATCCCGAACCCCTGCATCAAGCTGACGCCGCGTTCGATCCAGGCCTCCATGATCGCCAACGCGCACGGCGCGCCACCGACGCCGGCGACACGCAGCCGCGACAGGTCGGTGTCGGCGAAATCCGGGTGCTGCATCATGAACTGATACGGCGCCGGAACGGCGAAGAAGTGGGTGATGCCCTGACCAGGGTCGCCGAGCACCCGCAGGGTCTCTCCCGGGTCGAATGTCTTGAGGATGACGACGGTGCCGCCGGCGTGGAGCACCGGGTTGCTGTAGCAGTTGAGGCCGCCGGTGTGGAACAGCGGGAGCACGTTGAGATGCACCGTGTCGAGCCCGAGCCCGGCCGGGATGCCGAGGTTGACGGCGTTCCAGAAGTTCATGCCGTGTGTGATCATCGCCCCCTTGGGCAGCCCGGTGGTGCCGGAGGTGTACATGATCGTGATGACGTCGTCGTGCGTGAGCTCGACCCGCTGCACGGGCTGGTCGGCGTTGGCGGCGAGCGCGGTCTCGTATGGGCTGGCGGGCGTGCCACCGTTGATCTCGAGGAGCGTGGCGATCTCGCAACGCCGTTGGAGCTCGATCGCCGCATCGGTGAACTCGACATCGTGGACGAGCAGTATCGGTGAGCTGTCGTTCAGGATGTACTCGAGCTCGGTGACCGTGAGCCGCCAGTTCAACAGCACGCAGATCGCACCCGTGCGTGCGCACGCGAACTGGATGTCGAAGAACTCGACGCCGTTGTGAGCGAGAACAGCGACACGGTCACCGCGGCCGATGCCGAGCGAGGTGAGATGGGCGGCCATGGCGTCGATCCGCTCGTCGAGCTCGGCGTACGTGAACGATCGGTCGGTCCCGAGGTCGCGGACGGCCTCGTGGTTGGGTCGGTTCGCAGCGTGATGTTCGATCCAGTCATAGGCACGCACCGAGCCGTGCCCGGTCGGCCGCGACGTCGTCATCGACGCAACCCTCTCCGGGCCGTCGACGAACTCGGTTGATCCTCTTGATTCGATGCCAGCCGTGGACATGCCCACCCCCTCGTGAACCGCCGATCGTAGTGACGGTCCCGTTCGACCGGCCTGTTGGCACGACGCAAACATGGCCCGGGAGCGCCCTGAGGCCCTGGTAATCCGACACCTGCGTCAGCGCCTCAGAGCTCGGGTCCGGGCATGCGCAAGCCGAGACGGCGGGCGGGGCTTGCGACCTCGACGACGCCTCGGCGATTCTGTGGAAGACTGCACGGCGCGATCAACCCGTCGTCGGAGGCTCCGGCTGCGGACCATAGAACCGAGGCCCACGATGGCATTCATTCAGTCCATAGAGTTCGCGACCGAGCGTCGGGATGAGCTCCTCGAACTGATGGGGCGCTGGGAGGCCGATGCGGTGCAGAACGGCACGGCTCAGCGATCGACTACGGCCGAGGACCGGTCGGCGCCCGGACGTTTCGTGACGGCTGTCTGGTTCGAGTCGGCGGAGTCGGCGGCCGAGAACTCGGACCGGCCCGAGACCGGCGCGTTCGCCGAAGAGTTCACGTCGCTGTGCAGCGATGGTCCGACCTACCGCGAGTTCGACGTGGTCGCCGGGCACGGCGGGTAGGGACGTCCCCGCCCGCCGGACACCGGCCGACGCGGTCTAGCTGGCGGGCTGCATGACGTTGAAGTTGCCACCTGCCGGGTCGTGCACCGTGGCCATGCGCCCGACGCCGGGGATGTCCATCGGACCGTTGACCACCTGGCCACCCGCACCCGTGATCAAGTCGACCGTAGCGTCGACGCTCTCGACCGTGAAGTAGACACCCCAGTGATTGGGCACCATGTCGGGCACGTCGGGCGGCATGGCCATGAGCCCGCCCAAGCCCTGGCTCTCGCCGCCGGCGATGACGTGATACGTGCCCATCGGGCCCATGTCCTGCGGGTCGTACGACCATCCGAACACCGCGCTGTAGAACGGCAGAGCGTTGTCGATGTCGCGGGTCATCAGCTCGTTCCAGCTGTAGGTGTTGTTCTCGTTGCAGACCTGGGCACCGATGTGCTCGCCGGCCTTCCAGACCGAGAACGCGGCACCACCGGGATCGGTGAAGATCGCCATCTCGCCGGACTCCATGACCTGCATCGGCGGCATCATCACCGATCCGCCGCCGGCGGTGACCTTCTCGGCGGTGGCGGCGACGTCGTCGGTCGCGATGTATGTGTTCCAGACCGGCGGCATCCCCTCCGGCATCCCGGGCGGCTGGCCACCGAGCCCGGCGACGCTCTTGCCGTCGAGGGAGAACATGACGTAGATCCGGTTGCCGTCGTCGTCGAACTGGTCGTCGGCGTCCCAGCCGAAAACGGCCGTGTAGAACGCCTTCGACGCATCGACGTCAGGACTCATCAGGTCGACCCAGTTGGGTGTTCCCGGCGGGTGGGACGTGAACTCGGGCATGGTGAACCTCCTCAAAGACGATGCTGGCGACTGTAGTACGGCGGCGTGCAGCTCGTTTCCGGAGTGACAACGTCCCGGTGACGTGCAGCTCGCTCACTGCCGGAGTGGCCGACGCGAACCACTGCTCGTGGCCGCGGGCCGAACGACGCCTTGGTCCTATCGGTCTGCGGCTCCACCGATGCGTCGCCCCGCTCACGCGGCTCGTCTGCTGGGTGGGCCGGTGTTGTGGATGGTGCCGTCAGGGAAGGTGATCTCGAGTTCTCGGTTTGGCCCCAACCGGAGGTTCCAGCCGGCGTCGTGAACTTTGGTGTGGTGGTGGGTGCACAACGGCAGCAAGTTCGACAGGTCGGTTCGGCCACCGTTGCGCCACCAGATGA
>JBBKWQ010000365.1:0-13401 GCA_037969115.1 Ilumatobacteraceae bacterium | reverse complement strand
GTGTCGACACGAACAATCCCGGCGGGGCGTTCCAGCTCTACACCGGCTTGGGGTTCGAACTCCAGACGTACGAAGCGATCTACACCCGGTCGCCGAGCTGACGCCAGCGGGTCGACGGCGGGTGATCGGTCACCACGTGTCGATGTTGGGGCGCCGTCGTCCGGTGCGTTCGATGTGGGGTGACGAGACCAGCAGCGTGGTGAGCCAGGTACGCGTGGTCGCCGGATCGATGACGTCGTCGATCTCGAAGTAGCTGGCGATGTTGACGGCCTTCCCCTGCTGATACAGCCGATCGACGAGCTCCTGGTAGAGGACCTCGCGTTCGGTGTCACTGGGAGCCTCATCGAGCTCACGCCGGTAGCCGAGCCGGACGGAACCCTCCAACCCCATGCCGCCGAACTCGCCGGTCGGCCAGGCCACGCACGCGAGCGGTGCCTTGGTGCTGCCGCCCATCATGGCTTGCGCGCCGAGCCCGTACGACTTGCGCAGCACGATCGTCATCATCGGTACCGACACGTTCGCGCCTGTGACGAACAAACGGCAACAGTGTCGTACGAGGGCCGTGGCCTCGACGTCAGGGCCGACCATCATGCCCGGTGTGTCGACCAGCGTGACGATCGGAAGCCCGTGCGCGTCGCACAGTTGCATGAAGCGAGCTGCCTTGTCGGCCCCGTCACTGTCGATCGCCCCGGCCAGATGTGCCGGGTTGTTCGCGATGACGCCGACTGGCCGACCTTCGACGCGCGCCAGCGCTGTGATCATGCCGACGCCGAACCCCTCACGGAGCTCCAGAACACTCTCGGCGTCGAACAGCACGGCGATCGCCTCGCGGACGTCGTAGCTCCTCAGCCGATCGGTCGGTACCACATCGCGCAGATCGGCCTGGTCGGCACACGACCAATCGTCGAGCTCGCCCTGGAAGTACGCCAGGTACCGTTTTGCCGCGGCCACGGCGGCGGCCTCGTCCGGTACGACGATATCGACGACCCCGTTCGACGATTGCACGCCGATCGGACCCACCTCGGTGGGTTCGTACACACCCAGACCGCCACCCTCGATCATGGCCGGTCCCCCCATCCCGATGTTCGAGTCCTCGGTCGCGATCACCACATCGCAACATCCCAGGATCGCGGCGTTGCCGGCGAAGCAGTATCCAGCGTTGATCGCCACGAGTGGAACTGTGCCCGACAACTCGGCGAGCCACATGAACGCGAGGCAATCCAGCCCGGTCACGCCGGAGCTGTCGGTGTCGCCCGGGCGACCACCCCCACCTTCGGTGAAGAACACGACCGGCAGTTGCAATTGCCGAGCCAGCTCGAAGAGGCGGTCCTTCTTGCGATGATTCTGAAAACCCTGGGTTCCCGCCATGACGGTGTAGTCGTACGACACGGCGACACATTGGGCGGCCCGACCAGTGAACATGTCGCTGTTGACGGAGCCGATTCCACCCACCAGGCCATCGCCGGGGGTGCGGGCGATCAGTTCGTCCAAGTTCTTTCGTCGGCGCTGAGCCGCGATCACGAGGGGGCCATATTCGACGAATGTACCTTCATCGACCAGGTCGGCGAGGTTCTCCCGCGTCGTGCGGCGCCGGCGGTCGCGCCGACGGCGCACGGCGTCGGGGCGGGCGGCGTCGTGGCCGACTTCGTGCCGTTCGATCACCTCGGCGAGATCGGCGCGATCAAGACCACGCGGTCCCGAATCCGCGGGCTGGAGGGCGCCGGCGTCGTGGTCGATCGGCACGCTCACGTCGATCCGGAACAGCAGATCGCCGGGTCGAACGGTGCTGCCCACATCGACCGCGATCGCTGCCACCGCGCCGCTCGCGCTCGCTGCGATCTCGTGGTGCAGCTTCATCGATTCGACGAGCGCCAGCACGTGCCCGGCCCGCACCCGATCGCCGACTGCGACATCGAGCGTCCCGATCGTGCCCAGCAGTTCGGAAACGACGTCGGTGAACGGATCGACAGACATGACCCGTGATCCTTGCACTCAGTCGACGCCGGCACGACGTTGGAACGCCGTGACCGATTGCTCCCCCATCACCAGTTCCGCAGCCACCGTCGCCACCAGCGCCGGCACGACGAAATTCGGCCGGCCCGTGGTTTCGGCAACGAACATGACAGCAGCGAGCGGCACGCGATAGCCAGCCCCGAGGAATGCCGCCATGCCGAGCAGGGTGTACAGGGGAAACCGCTCCGGGTGCACGACTTCGGCGACGCCTCGACCGACCAGCGCCCCACCGACCACGAGCGGAATGAAGATCCCGCCCACACCGCTGCCGGCGACGGTGAATGCCGATGCCAGACAACGGAGCATGAACACCGCCACGAGCAGCCACAACGCGAGGTCAGGGTCGACGAGCCAATCGTTGATCACCTCGTAACCGCCACCGAGCGTCAGGTTGTCGCCGGTCAGCGAGCGGGAGATCACGAACAAACCGATCAGGCCACCGCCCGTCAACACGAGACGACCCGGCAACGCGCGAAGTGAGAAGCCCTTGGCGATGCGCATCAGCTTGGCGAAGGCGCGGGCACCGACGGCGCAGGCCGCGCCGACGGCAAGTGCGCCCAACAGGTCGATGAACTCGAACTGTGGAATCGGGCCGCCGCGGAACAGCGGTGCCGTCGTGCTCAGCGACACGAACGTGAAGTATCCGGCCGCACTCGCCACCAGCGCAGGGAGGAGCATCCGGCGTGCCATGTCGTCGCGGTATGGCACCTCAAGAGCGAAGATCGCGCCGGTTGCGGGCGCCTTGAAGATGGCAGCCACCCCTGCGGCCGCGCCGGCGACGAGCAGTGTGCGGTGATCACTTCCCCGGAACGGCCGGGGTAGCCGCTGCTGGATCATCGCTCCGAACGACGATCCGCCATACAGCGACGGGCCTTCGAGCCCCAACGCACCGCCCGATCCCAACGTGGCGACCGCAGCCATGGTCCGAGCGACCAGGTGACGGGGCTTCAAGATGTACGCGGGGTCGTGAAACGCACGCAGGTACTCGTCGGAGGTGGCCGATGAGGCTCCACCGCCCACGAACTGCAGGATCAGCGCAGCCGTGATGAGCCCTGCCACGGGTGCGATGGCGGCGACCCACAGGTCTTCGGCAACGAGAACACGGTGGAACAGTTCATCGACGATGTACTCGAATCCTCGAACGGCGAGGCCGGTCACGACCCCCGTGATGGCGGCGAGCAGCACTGCCTCACGTGAGCGTCGAACGAGGCTGCGCAGCTCTTCGCGTCGGACCTGCAACGAGTTGGGGCGCATCCCCAGAGTCCGTCGACGGCGCCACACGGGTGCGCAGTGTAGGCCGCACGGCCAGCGTTCGTCAGCCGCGCGCGGCGCTGAAGTAGTCGATCGTCTCGCGTAGTCCGTCGCGGAGGCTGACGGTCGGTTCCCAGCCCAGCAGGTCTCGCGCCAGCGTGATGTCCGGCCGCCTGAGCTTCGGGTCGTCGGACGGCAGAGGCCGAGTGACGAGCGGCAGATCGGACCCGACGAGATCGAGAACTTCACGTGCCAACTCGAGCATCGTGAACTCGTTCGGGTTGCCGACGTTCACTGGGCCGGTGACGTCGGAGTCGAACAATGCCAACAGACCGGCTACTTCGTCGTCGACGTAGCAGAAGCTTCGAGTCTGCGAGCCGTCCCCGTAGATCGTCAGGGGTTCGCCCGACAGCGCTTGATTGATGAAGTTCGTCACGACACGCCCGTCGTCCGGCTGCATCCGAGGCCCGTACGTGTTGAAGATGCGCACGATGCGCACATCGATCCCATGGGCGCGGTGGTACGCCATGGTGAGCGCCTCGGCGTACCGTTTCGCTTCGTCGTACACCGATCGTTCACCGATCGGATTGACGTTGCCCCAGTAGGTCTCGCGTTGGGGGTGTTCGAGCGGGTCGCCGTACACCTCGCTGGTCGACGCGAGGAAGAAGCGGGCCGAGTGGGCTCGTGCGATCTCGAGCAGCTGCTCGGTGCCACGACTGCCTGTGCGCAACGTTTCGATCGGGCGGAGCAGATACGCCGGGGGCGAGGCAGGACTCGCCATGTTCATGATGCCGGTGATCGGCTCGTCCGCGAGTAGATCGGTGAGCGCGGGATCGACGATGTCGCACTGCACGAATCGAAAATCGGTCTGAACGACCAGGTGGGCGACGTTGGCCGAGTCGCCCGTGGAGAGATCGTCGACGCAGATGACTCGTTCGCCGCGGCCGATCAGCTGGTCGCAGAGGTGTGAGCCGAGGAAACCGGCGCCGCCGGCGACGATCGTGCAGCGGCTCGTCACAACCTTCCCACGCCTTCGTACGACAGCCCGGCTTCGCGCACCGCTGACGGCTCGAGCAGATTTCGAGTGTCGACGATCGACGAACCACGCATGACACCGGCGAGCTTGACGATGTCGAGTTCGCTGAACTCGGGCCACTCGGTCAGGACGACGACGACGTCGGCGCCGGTCGCAGCCTCGATGGCGGTGTCGACCAGGCAGTAGGTGTCGAGCCGCGAAGATCGATGCTCATCGAGGTTGCCCCCCGTGGTGGTCGGGTCGTATCCCCTCACGGTTGCGCCCGCAGCGATCAGCTGGTCGAGAATTGCCAGACTCGGCGACTCACGGAGGTCGTCTGTGCCGGCCTTGAAGGCCAACCCGAGCGCGCCGACCGTCACGCCCTTGAGGTTGCGGCCGCGCCGCCCCGAACCCCGAATGATCTTGTCGACCATGCGTGATCGTTGATCGTCGTTCACGCTGATGACGCCACGCATCATCTCGAAGTCGTAGCCGTGATCCTCTGCGATCTTCACGAGTGCCCGCGAATCCTTCGGGAAGCAACTGCCGCCCCATCCCGGTCCGGGATTCAAGAACGCCGATCCGATGCGGTGGTCGGATCCGATGCCCTTGACCACGTCGGCGACATCGGCGCCGACCGCTTCGCACATGGCGGCGATCGCGTTGACGAAGCTGATCTTCATCGCCAGGAATCCGTTGGCGGCGTACTTGATGGTTTCAGCCGATGCCGGGTCGGTGATGATGATGGGTGCGTCGAGCGTCTCGTAGAGGGCCGCAACCCGCTCGGCCGCCTCGCGGGTGGCGGAGCCGATCACCACCCGGTCGGGATGCAGGAAGTCGTGCACGGCAGTGCCCTCCCGCAAGAACTCGGGATTCGACACGACCGACACGTCGTCGCGTTCGAGCACGGCTTCGACCACCTGGGTCGAGCCGACCGGTACCGTCGACTTGTTGACGATGACGGTCCCGGGGCGGAGAAACTCGCGGATCTCGGCAGCCGCGGCCTCGACGTAGGAGAGATCGGCCGAACCGTCGTCGCTCTGCGGCGTCGGAACGCAGAGAAACACCACGTCCGATCGCTCGGCGGCCGCCCTCGAACCCACCACGAACTCGAGTCGGCCGGCCGCCTGAGCATCGTGGACGAGTTCTGCGATGCCCTCCTCCACGATCGGGATCTCGCCCCGACGGAGTCGGTCCACTTTGCCCTCGTCGATATCGGCACACACCACGTGATGACCGAGGTGCGCGAGGCATGCCCCAGTCGTCAATCCCACGTATCCGGTTCCAACGACGCCTATCGTTCCCGCTTTCACAGCGTCGAACCATAACGGCTTCGGCCCGTCAGTGATCCGACTTTCCGCTCAAGAGTCGATGTAGGTCCTCCAAGAACATGACCGTGAGCGCGTGTGCCACTACGTTTCGACACATGGCGAACACGGGCATGAGGTTCTTCGGAAGCACCGTGCCATGTTTCGAACGAGACGGATCGCTCTGCCAATGGGTCTACGAGCACAGCGGATCGAGCGAGTCGTTGGCGCGCGGCGCCGACTGGTTCATCGATCGACCGCTTCGCATCCTCCTCACGCTGGTCATCGCCTGGATCCTGGCGCGGCTGGCGCGGCGTTGGGCCGGACGCATCGTCGCACGGGTGGTCGACAGCGACCGACACTTCAGTGAGGCCACCCTGCAACGTCTCGGCGCTGCCGGAGATCTCTTGGCTCCGACGTCCGATCCGCGCCGAGCTTCACGGGCTCAATCGATCGGCCTCGTGCTCGGCAGCACCATCAGCGTGATCATCTGGACCGTCGCTTTCATCTCGATCGTGGGCCAACTGGGGCTCGACCTCGCTCCGCTCATCGCAGGTGCAGGTATTGCCGGCGTGGCGCTCGGTTTCGGCGCCCAGAGTCTCGTGCGTGACTGCATCGCCGGGTTCTTCATGCTGCTCGAGGATCAGTTCGGCATCGGCGATGTCGTCGACCTCGGCGAAGCGTCGGGGGTGGTCGAGGAGGTGTCACTCCGGGCCACGGTGCTGCGCGGCCTCGACGGAACGGTGTGGCACGTACCCAACGGCGAGATCACGCGTGTCGGCAATCGTTCACAGCTCTGGTCGGTCGCCGTCCTGGACGTGACCGTGTCATTGGGTACCGATCTCGCTCGTGCCAAGGCGCTGCTCCACGACGCTGCGGTCGAGGTGTGCGAGCGCGACGAAATGGCCGGCAAGGTGCTCGACGGACCGACGGTGCTCGGGGCCGAATCGCTCGGCCCCGACGGCGTCATACTCCGCCTCACGGTACGAGTGCACCCCGGCGCACAGTGGGACCTCCAGCGCGCCCTGCGAGAGCAGATCAAGATCGCATTCGAGGAGGCCGGCATCGAGATTCCCGACCTGCATCGCGCGATCTGGAACCGGCTCGAGCAGAATCGACCGCAACCGTCCTCCGACGAGGACCTCGCGTGATAGCGAGCCGCGTGCCATGATGGCCCAGATGATCGGGGCGGCGTCGGCGGTGCACAGTGTGTGTGTCCCGATCATGGCGCTCACGAACCGGCCCGCAACTCCGTTTCTGGTCGCATCGGTCGTCGCTGTCGGAATTGCGTTGTTCGCATTGTGGAACGCCTCGACGACCACGCGCCCAGCGACACCCGTCGCACAGGGTTCGAAACGACCCGACGGCCTCGACGTCGACGGCAAGCAGATGCTGGAACCACCGGCGGTGGTGGCCCTACTCACGAACGGCTACGTCGTCCCTCCGTCCGCTTGTGCTGCGACCCTGCTCGATCTTGCGGCAAGGCGTTGGGCGAGGTTCGGTCACAACGACGGTGAACTCGTGGTGGTCACCAACTCACCAGCGGGCGCGAGCGATGCCCTTCGTGGTTTCGAACAGCAGGTCTTGAACCACGTCGTGGCGCGTTCGTTGGGCGGTGCATGCTCAGCCGGCACGTTGGCTGCGTCGCAGTATCGGCTGGGGCGCCGATGGTGGCGTCGGTTCGATGCAGACGTGGTCAAGGTGAGTCAAGAGCTGGGCCTCACGGAACCGCGCTACTCGTCACAAGCACTCGTTCCGCCCGCCATTGCATCGGCCGTCGGCCTGTTGCTCGCACTGGGTTCATGGCGTCGCGGTGACGCAACCGTCGACCTTGCCGACTCCTACCTGTCACGGTTCGTACTGCTCGTCACCATGATCGGGTCGGGGTTCGTGTTGTGGCAGACCCTCGACCGGTGGCGTGGGTCCGCTCAAGTTCCGACCGAGTTGGGCGAACGACGAGCGGCTGCCTGGATCGGTTACCGCAGCCGACTCCGGTCGCGCATTCCCGAGCGCGCCACCGTGCTCGCCGCTCCCGCCCAGCAACTCGCACTCGCTCACGGGCTCGTCATGGGGGTTGCCGAGCACGTCAACAACCAGATTCCGGTCGCTCCCGAGGACGACCGGAACGCGTGGAGCGAGGCAGGTGGAACGCCGCACGTCGTCAAGGTCTGGTATCCGTTGCGGCCCGGTTACGGCATCCATCCGCTCCTGGTCCTCGGCGTCGGTGCGATCACAATGATCGTTTCGTTCTTGCTCCGCCGATTCCTCCAGCGGGTGGCCGACGGCGACGCCCTCACGTCGCTGATCGGCAACGTCGCTGATCAGGCCGGCCTCATCGAAGGGTTCGCGTCGGTCCTCGCGTGGCTGATGATCGTTCCGCTGCTCATCTCACTCTGGGCGATCGTGGCCGGCATCATCGATTCCGTGGCGACACGCGAGCGAACAGGTGTCATCGTGCGGACCCGGCATCCCGCCGCCGTGGTCCCCCTGCCGCGCCTCCTGCAGCCGTTGGCCGAGCGAGACCGGTATGCCGTCTTCCTCGCGATCGACGACGGGCGACGCAAACGCATCTCATCGTGGATCGCGAACGAACGTACCGCTGCACCGCAGGGTGCCCAGGCACGCGTGCGAGCGACACCTCTGCTCGGATACGTTCGGTCATCAGAACCGATCGGGACAGGAGCAAGAATCGACCATGAGTGACACGCCGAACGATCGAGAAGCGGAGTGGCAACACCTGCGCAACACCCATCTACGCGACAGCTCCGAGCGGCCCGCGTCGAGTGCCCGGGGAAGCCATCATCTGGCCTTGCTCTCGAGCGACGTCGAGCGAACGATCAACTTCTACCAGGGCCTGCTCGAATTTCCGCTGACGGAACTGTTCGAGAACCGCGACTACCCCGGTTCGACCCACTTCTTCTTCGACATCGGAAACGGCAATGCGCTCGCCTTCTTCGACTTCCCCAACTTGGGTTTGCTCCCATACAGCGAGGTCCTGGGCGGGTTCCACCACCTCGCGATTTCCGTCGATCCCGACACCTGGCGCCGACTCGTCGACAAGTTGCGGGCGGCCGGCATCGACACCCACATCGTGGCCGGCACATCCGTGTACTTCGCAGGACCCGACGGCGAACGACTCGAACTGATCGCCGACCCGCTCGGCGAGATGTACGGGAACGCGGTGCTGTGACGGCCGAGCGCGGTCCGAACAACGAGCGAAAACAGACGATCGTGACCCTCGACCTCGAAGGTGTGCTCATCCCCGAGGTGTGGATCGCCGTCGCCGACCGAACGGGTATCGACGAACTTCGCCGCACGACACGCGACGAGCCCGACTACGAGGTGTTGATGCGTGGGCGAATCGATCTGCTGGCGCGCCATGGGCTGACCATGCCACTCATCGCGGACGTCATCGGCCGGCTCAACCCGCTCGACGGTGCCGTCGAGTTCCTCCATGAGCTGAGGCTGCGCACACAAGTCGTCATCCTGTCCGACACGTTCGAACAGTTCGCAGCTCCGTTCATGGTGCAACTCGGTCTGCCGACGATCCTGTGTCACCGTCTCGTCGTCGACGACGTTGGAGCCATCACGGGATACCGCTTGCGCATGCCCGATCAGAAGCGACATGCCGTTCGAGCGTTCCAATCGCTCAACTACCACGTCGTGGCGGCGGGCGACTCGTACAACGACATCACAATGCTGTCGGCCGCCGACGCTGCGTTCCTCTTCCGTTCGCCGCCGAACGTCTCCGAGGAGTTCCCGCAGTTCCCGCCGATCGACCGTTACGACGAACTCCTCGACCGGCTCTGCGCTGCGCTCGATCACTGAGGGCCGCCGGTTCTCGGCGGCCGCACCCGGTCTGCTCAGATGACACGATGGATCTCGAACAACTCTTCTCTGTCGATGGCAAGACCGCGATCGTCACCGGCGGGTCCCGCGGCATCGGCTACATGATCGCGTCGGGTCTGGTCGCGAACGGCGTCCGTACCTACATCACCGCGCGCAAGGCCGACGCATGCGACGCCGCTGCCGCAGAACTGTCGAAGCTGGGTGAGTGCATCTCGCTACCGGCTGATCTGTCGTCGGCCGACGGGTTGCAGTCATTCGTCTCCGAGATCAACGGCCGCGAGGACCACGTCGACATTCTCGTCAACAACGCCGGTGCGGCGTGGGGTGCACCGCTGGGCGACTTCCCGGAGCACGGCTTCGACAAGGTTCTCGACATCAACGTCAAGGCTCCCTTCTTGCTCACCCAGGCGCTCTTGCCGCTCCTCAGGGCACGCGCAACCGCCGATGATCCGGCTCGAGTCATCATGATCGGCTCGATCGATGGCATCAGGGTGCCTCGCGGCGACAACTTCTCGTACTCCGCGTCGAAGGCCGGGTTGCACATGCTGGCCCGCCATCTCGCACACTTCGTGGTGGCCGATCACATCACGGTCAACTCGATCGCGCCGGGTCCGTTCGAGTCGCAGATGATGGCCTACATGCTGAGCGATCCCGACAGCCGCGAGATGGTCGAGTCCAGCGTTCCGCGTGGACGGATCGGCACGCCCGAGGACGTCGCCGGAACAGTGATCTTTCTCGCGAGCCGGGCGGGAGCGTTCCTGACAGGCGCAGTGATTCCTGTCGACGGGGGCATTTCCACGCACGGCTGACGACCCGAACCCTTCGCCCCGAGGACGTTCTGCGATACTAGGGCGATGGACGTCGACCCCACCGCTGTCGTGCAGCAATGGTGGGACGAAGCGTGGGGCGAGAACAGCGCAGATGCCATCGAACGTCTCGTCGCCGACCGGTACACCCGCCACGGAGCGACCGGCACGGTGCACCGAACCCGCGCCGAGTTCGCCGACGACATGTGCCGGTATCAACGGGTGCTGCACAGACCCGTCGTGCGCATCGACGACCAGGCTGTCAACGGCCAGAAGGTCTGGAGCCGCGTCACCATGCGTGGCATCAATCTCGAGACCGGAGAGCCCAGATCAGTGTCGTGGCTGCAAGTGCACCGCATCGACGATGCCGGCAAGATCGCCGAGTCGTGGGTTCTGTACACCGCCGATGTGGCCTGGGTCGACACCGATTCTGACGCGATTTGAGGATTCCGCGGCGCGACGCTCAATCTTCGGCGATCTCACGTCGATAAGAATCGAGACCGTTTGCAGAACTTCGATCCCGGCAGCGCAATAGCCCAGGACAAATCGAACGTGGCCCTTACACTGCGGTTGCTGGCTGCGAGCGGTGCCGAGCGGAAGGAAGAGCGTTGGAAACGGTGGGTCTCGATACAAGTCGGCGAAAGGACGCGGACGCAGGCAACGCGGACTTTTGCGACGTCGTGACGCTCCCGATGAGTGCGGTCACCCGCTCCATGTGGCTCCAGGAGCAACTCGATCCAGACACGGTGGTCAACCAACTCGGGTTCGTGCTTCGCTTCCGCTCCCACATCGACATCAAACGACTTCAGCAGGCCACCGCCATCGTCGTCGCACGTCACGAGGCGCTCACGGCGACCGTCAGGAACGACGATGGCGAACCGTTCTTCGTGTTCGGCGGTGACAGCAACATCTCCGTCGCGACCGAGACGATCACCGAATGGTCCGAACTCGACATCGAACGCCACATTCGCGACTGGGCACTCGCCCCGTACGACCTCGAGAACGGTCCCCTGTGCCGGTTCTCGCTGCTGACCACGGCGGACGACGACCACTTGTTCGCCATGGGATTCCACCATCTCATCAGCGACATGTGGTCGATCGTCACGATGGTCCGCGAGTTGGGCGATGAATACGCAGCGCTGGCGCCCGATGCCACACCGACGAAGCAACGTCGTCGGCAATCATTCGCCGATCATCTCGCAGCCGAGGTGGCGTTCATCGACAGCGACATCGGCCTCGCGGGTTCCCAGTTCTGGGCGCAACAGCTCACGGGAGTCAACCCGACACCCGGGCTGCCGAGCGACCGGCCGCGAGACGCCGACGTCGGGCACCGCGGTGCCGTCGTGACCACCACCATCGACACGATGCGTCGAGCCGGCGTTCAGGAGCTCGCCACATCACTCGGCAGCACGCCCTTCGACGTCCTGCTCGCCGTTTTCAACACGGTCATTCACCGTTACACCCAGTCGGACGACCTGACGGTCATGACCGTCCGAGCCAACCGCACCGCACGAACTGCACGAACCGTCGGGTGCTTCGTCAATCCGGTCTTGCTCCGGACCGCTGTTCCCGATGACGTCTCGTTCGACGCGTTCGTCGGGCAGGTTTCGAGCACCGTCGAGCAAGCCTTTGCGCACGGCCGCTACCCGCTCCAGACTGCTCTCGACGCAACACACACCGTACGGTCGGGTGGGAACCGCCTGTTCGGGCAGTACTCGTTCGTCTGGCAGAAGTCGACGCGTTCGCTCGATCAGAGCGCAGCGTCGGCAGGAGCGATGGGCCGATCGGGCGTTCCGCTCATGGTCGGGCCGATCCAGGCCGAGACCGCCTACTTCGGCCAGCGCACGTCGGTGTACGAGATCTCGATGATGGTCGCCGATGTGGGCGACGAATACGAACTGTCCCTCGAATACATGTCGGACCTGTTCGACGAAGCAACCATGCAACGGCTGCTCGGACAGATCGAGACCGTGATGAACAGCGTGCTCGACGATCCGGCACAGGGCCTCGCAACCGTTCCGCTGCTCACCCCCGCCGAACACGACGAAGCCATCGGCGCGAGATCTTTGCAGTCCGACGACGATTCCTCACTCACCCCCCTGCATGTCACCGTCGAGCGCACCGTCGCAGGGAACCCCGACAGCACCGCTGTGCGGTACGAAGACAGAGCGCTCACGTACGCCGAACTCAATCAGCAGGCGAACCGACTCGCACGTCGCCTCCGCGATGCGGGCGTGTGCGGCGGTGACCTCGTCGGCGTTCACCTTCCCCGATCACCCGACATGGTGGCGGCGGTCCTCGCCGTCATGAAGGCCGGCGCTGCGTACGTTCCACTCGATCCGACCTTTCCCACCAGACGCCTCCAGTTCATGGTGGACGACGCCGGCCTCAAGGCCCTGATCACCGACCGCGATCTCTCGGGAGCGCTCGGTGTCGCGAACGAGGTGTTGATCGAGCCACACGACGGAGCGGAAGCGAACGCCGACGACCACAATCTCGATCTCGACGTATCGCCAGAAGATGTCGCGTACGTCATCTACACGTCGGGGTCGACCGGAACCCCGAAGGGCACCGCCGTCGAGCATCGCAACGTCGCGAACCTGATGAGATCGCTCGCTCGCCGGCCCGGCATGGACGCCGGTGACGTGGTGCTCGCCCAGGCAACACTGTCGTTCGACATGTCGGTCATGGAGCTGTTCCTGCCGCTGACCGTGGGCGCCACCATCGTCGTCGTCGACGAGGACGTGCGATCCGACGGCAATCGTTGGAAGCGCATCATCTCCGATGCGGGCATCACGATCGCAATGGCGACTCCGACGAGCTGGCGGATGGCCATCGCGAACGGCTGGGAGCGTGATCAACCACTCACCGTCTGGTCTGGTGGCGAAGCGCTCGCACCCGACCTCGCCGTGGATCTGCTCCGACGGGCCGATCATGTGTGGAATCTGTACGGTCCGACCGAGATCGCCGTAGCGGCGCTCGTGCACGAAGTCGACGGCCCTGACGTCTGCCTCGGAACGGCGGTCGACAACACCGCGCTGTATGTGCTCGATCGTCGTCAGCAGTTGTTGCCGATCGGGGTACCCGGCGAGTTGTTCATCGGTGGAGCCGGCGTCGCCCGCGGCTACCTCAACCGCCCCGAACTCACGACCGAACGATT
>JBBKWQ010000364.1:0-9724 GCA_037969115.1 Ilumatobacteraceae bacterium | reverse complement strand
ATGGGCCGGTGAAGACGATGGCTCGCATCGATCGGCCGCGCCGCGGCCGCGGCTGGCCGGCAGGCACGCTCGATGTGGGCGGCGTGGCGTGGGCGATTCACCGTGGCATCTCCGCCGTGGAGATCCGGATCGACGGCGGCGAGTGGTTGGGCTGTGAACTCGCGGGCGTGCCCAGCGACGACACCTGGCGGCAGTGGCGATATACGTGGACCGAAGCCACGCCGGGAAATCACGAGATCGAGGCACGTGCGTACGACAAATCCGGTGAACCGCAGCCCGTCGGCCCGGCGAGCGTCGCGCCCAACGGCGCCGAGGGCTACCACCGGGTGTCGTTCCGGGTGGACGAATCCGACGCCTGATTGCCGCTCGCGGTCAATCGAGAGCGACCGTCACCTCGACCACACCGGCGCGATCGTGGGCGATACGCGCCGAGACCTCGGTGCCTGGTTCGGCGGTGACCAACCACTCGGCGACCGTTCGGTCACTCGTGTCGTCGGCGCCCGCAAACACACTGATGGCGTTGTCGCTCAGTGCGCGACCCGTGAGCTGGCCGAGTTCGAGGCGGGTCGATCCGGTCACCAGCGAGGCGCCCTCCGGTAGCGCGATTGTGGCCTCGATCGGTTTGACCACCTGTTGATCGATGGCTCGCTGGGTGACGTTCGTCGCCATCCAACCGCAGTTCTCGACCACGACGCGGATACGCCAGGTCTGAGGTCCGACGGGTTCGACGATCGTTTCGCGGTGCCGCAGCAGGGGGCTGCACAAGGCTTGGAAGACCGCCAGTTCGCTGTGTGGCTCGACCTCGGCCTCGAGAAGGTGCGGTGGGGGGTTGCGAAACACCAGCGCATGGTGCCAACCACCCAGTTCGACCGGCCCGAGTTCGGGGTGGTCGTAGTCGTACCAGTTCACGTACCCCTCCGGCACGTTCTCGTCGACCCAGGCAAGGAGCTTGAGTTCGTCGTCGAGCGGATGGATACGCAGCCAGTCGATCGGGTGCGCATCGTCGAGGCCGGCAGCACGCAGGACACTCCAGAACTCGGTGGTCCACGAGTACACACCGAGGTGGTCATAGGCCCAGTCGGTGCCGACGCCGGTGATGATCTGCTTGGGGTGGTAGCGGAAATCGTGGTACGTGGAGATCGCCGGGTAGCCCGTGATCTCGGTGGCGCGTTTACCCAAGGCTTCATAGGTCCAGAGGTCGTTGGCGGGGAACTCGTCGTCGGGTTGATCGCCGTACGGACGAAGATGGACGCCCGAGAACGTGTGGTAGGCGAAGTACCCGCACACGTTGGGTCGCTTCGTGATTGCGTCGACCAGCGCGCCGACTTCGGGCTCACTGGTGGGGTAGTCGCCGGCGCCCCAGGGCGCGCCACCTGGGAAGCGCTTCCACTTGTACGGAAAGTTCCTGTTCGCATCCACTCCCGCCCGCAGCGGAGCGGTCCGCACCGTGACGCCGTCGAAACCCTGGATGCGGCCCTCGCTGACGATGCGGTAGTAGGGACCGGGACCGACCTCGTCGGGCTCACGGGCGACCATGAGGCGGGGGTCGTCCCGATACGGCTTCCACGTGCCGTTCGGGTCGGCGATGCGCATTTGCAACTGCCGTCCGTCGTGGTCGATGTCGCCCGGGATCAACCCATCGTGCTGGTCGGCGTAGGGCCAGGCATTCGGGCTGGATCGCACCATGGATGGAACCTCGGCCAGGGCGAGCTCGGCGCCGTCGGGATTGACGCGGGGCATGACGTAGAACGTTCGGGTGTCGAGGGCTCGCGTGATGCGCTCGTCGTCACCGAAGCGTGTGCACAGATGATCGATCAGATGGACCAGCGCCACCGATGCGGTGGTCTCGGTGGCGTGGATGTTCCCATCGAGCCAGAGCGCCGGTTTGGTCGAGTGGTCCCCGATCGTGTGATTGGTGACGGTTGCCAACCAGATCGCACGGCCTTCGCGAGACGTGCCGACCGACTCCAGGCGGAACAAGTCGGGGAACGCTTCGGCGTACTCGTGCAGCCAACCGGTGAGTTCTTCGAATCTCGGGTGGCGGTCGAATCGCGATTCCGGCATCGCCGACAAACTAGGCGCGAAGTTCTGTGGCCTTGGCGTCGAGGACGTCGATCAGCTCGTCGAAGCTCTTGATGAACGAGTCGACACCCTCTCGTTCGAGAGTGGCGGCCACGTCGTCCATGTCGATGCCCACGGCGGCGAGTCGCCGCCAGACCTCGGCAGAGCCGGCCAGGTCGGCATCTGCGGTGCGGGCGAGTTCGCCGTGATCGGCAAACGCATTGAGCGTGTCTTCGGGAAGAGTGTTCACGGTGTTCGGGGCGATCAGACCGTCGACATACAACACGTCGGAATACGCCGGGTTCTTGGTTCCGGTGCTCGCCCACAGCGGACGCTGCACGCGCGCTCCCCGCGCGGCCAGAGCCTCCCAGCGCGGGCCGCTGAACACTTCGAGGAACGCACCGTATGCGAGGCGACCTTGCGTGAGACCGGCGAGACCACGGAGTGCGAGCGCCTCGTCGGTACCGATGGCTTCGAGGCGGCGATCGACCTCGACGTCGACCCTGCTGATGAAGAAGCTGGCGACGCTCGCCACTCTCGAAAGATCGGCGTTCGGGTCGAGCGCCAGTTGCTCGAGGCCGGCGAGGTATGCCTCCATCACGTCCCGGTGGCGGTCGATGCTGAAGATCAAGGTGACGTTGATACTGCGTCCCTCGGCGATCATCTGCTTGATCGGGGCCAGCCCCTCCGCCGTACCGGGGATCTTCACCATCAGGTTGCGACGGTTGATCCGTTCGTGCAGTTCTCGTGCGGCGGCCTCGGTGCCTGGGCCGTCATGTGCGAGCGACGGAGCGACCTCGACGCTCACGTAACCGTCGACGCCTTCGGTGTGGTCGTGGACGCGCGAGAAGACATCGCACGCTCCGTGGATGTCGGCGACCACCATTGCCCAGTAGTCGTCGATGACCGGGTTGCTGTCGACGGCGAGCTCCCTGAACTGGGCGTCGTAGTCGTTCGAGCCGCTGATGGCCTTCTGGAAGATGGTGGGGTTCGAGGTGAGCCCACGAACGCCCGCGTCGCGAAGCGCTGCCAGCTGGCCGCTGGTGAGATAGCCGCGCTTGAGGTTGTCGAGCCACGGGCTCTGTCCGAATTCTGCGGAGAGTCGCATGAGGCGATTCATCTGAGTTGCTCCTTCTGGTGGAGATGCTGAAGTTCGTGTTCTGGTCAGTGGACGAGTCGGGTGGCGCGATCGACGACGTGGTCGACGTTGATACCCAGGTGGTCGAGTACGACGGCACCCGGTGCGCTGGCACCGAAGCGGTCGATGCCGATGGAGTCGTCGGCATAGCGGGCCCATCCGAACGTAACGGCGGCCTCGACGGACAGAACGGGCACACCCGGAGGGAAGACGCTGGAGCGGTAGTCGGCGTCCTGCTGCTCGAATCGATCCCAGCTCGGCAGGCTGACCACCCGGGTGGCGAGGCCGGACTCGCCCAGACGACCGGCTGCGTGCACGCAGACGGCTACTTCGCTGCCGGTGCCGACGAGGACGACCTGCGGGGGTGTGACTGAGTCGACGACGACGCCACCGCCGCGCTCGACGGCCGAACCGTCGGTGACGACCTCGATGTTCTGCCGGCTGAGCACGAGCACGCTCGGTTGGTCGGACCGTACGACGTCGAGCCACGCTGCAACGGTCTCGTTGGCGTCGGCGGGGCGGATCACGTGCAGGTTCGGGATCGCACGCAGCGTCGCGATGTGTTCGACCGGCTGATGCGTCGGGCCGTCCTCACCCACACCAACGGAGTCGTGGGTGAACACGAAACAGACTTTCGCTCCGGAGATCGCGGCGAGTCGAACCGGGGGGCGCATGTAGTCGAGGAAGACGAAGAAGGTGCCCCCGACGGGCAGGGTGCCGCCGTGCAGCGCCATCCCCACGAGCGCGGCGCCCATGGCGTGTTCGCGGATTCCGAAGTAGACCTGCCGACCGCCGTGCTCATCTGCAGTCTGCGCACGCTGGCCGGCGAGCTTCGTGCCGGTGTTGCCCGTGAGGTCAGCGGAACCGGCGATCAGGCCGGGGAGTCCGGCGATCGTCGCATCGAACGCTGCCTGGATGGCCTTTCGGGTCGGAACCTGTGCGCCGAGTTCGTAACGAGGCAACTCCGCATCCCACCCGTCGACACCGTCGCCGTTCAACGCTGCGACCCACTCGGGCGTGGATGTGACCGAAGCGGACCGCTCTACCCACGTCTTGTACAGGCGCTCGCCTCGTTCAGCGGCCGCGGTTCGATACTCGTCGACCACTTCGTCCGGCGCCCAGAACGGTTCGTCGGGGATGCCGAGCACCACCTTCGTGCGGGTGACGTCGTCGGCGTCGAACGCGAGCCCGTGGGCTTCGTGATCGTCGGTGTGATCGGGTGAGGGGAATCCGATGTGACTGCGCAGGATCAGCAGGCTGGGCTGATCGTGAACCTTCTTGGCGGCCAGCAGGCCGGCTTCCAGCGCGTCGAGATCGTCGGCGATCTCACCGAGATGGTGGACGTCCCACCCGTAGGCCTCGAACCGTCGGGCGACGTCATCGCTCGTCGACAAGTCGGTCGAGCCGTCGATGGTGATTCGATTGTCGTCGAAGACGCAGATCAGCTTCCCGAGCCCGAGGTGGCCGGCGAGCGACCCGGCTTCGTGGCTGACGCCTTCCATGAGGCAGCCGTCGCCGACGATCACGAAGGTGTGGTGATCGACGGATTCGTCACCGAAGCGATCGGCGAGGAAACGTTCGGCGATGGCCATGCCGACTGCGTTCGCGAATCCTTGTCCGAGCGGGCCGGTCGTGACTTCGATGCCTGCGGCGTGGCCCACCTCTGGGTGGCCGGGCGTGGCAGATCCCCACTGGCGGAACTGCTTGATGTCGTCGAGTTCGAGCCCGTAGCCGTTCAGGTACAGCAGCGAATACTGAAGGATCGACGCGTGTCCGTTCGACAGGATGAACCGGTCGCGATCGGGCCACACTGGCTGAGCCGGGTCGTGCTTCATCACACGGCTGTAGAGCACGTGAGCGAGCGGGGCGAGCGCCATCGCAGTGCCCTGATGTCCGCTGTTCGCAGCGAGCGGTGCATCCATCGCGAAGCCGCGAATCAGAGCGACGGCTTGTTGGTCGAGTTCGTCTGAGAACGTGTGGGGCACGTTGCCAGACTGTAACGCGGTTCAGTCGACCGGAGGCAGGAGCGTGAACGGCACCACGTGCCACGGCCCCTTGTCGACTCGACAGTGCGCGAAGATCTGCCCGAACTGGGGGAATTCCAACTCGCCCTTCACCAGCCGATAAGTGAACTTGCCGGGCTCGACGCTGAACGGGCTGACGTTACGAGCGATCGGTTCGTCGGCGGCGTCGGGCTCGAGGTCATTGCGGAAGACCACCTCGAACACACCTTGACCTGTCTCGTCGGGTCGACAGAAGATGAGGGCGACGAGGTGGGGATCGATCGTGATCGGAGCCGGACCGGGCGCAGCCATGGAGAACATCGCTCCGGTCAAGTCGATGCGCGTCGATGGTCCGGGCGCCTGTCGCATCTCGAAGTTCTCGACGAACAGTGCTGAGACGATCTGCATGCGGCCGAGGTTACGGGACGGATCTGCCAACATGAAGCCGTGGATGGCGATGCGGACCGATGGAATGCGCGGTACGCCGGACGTCTCGGCTCGTGGCCGCGCCCTCCCGAAGGGCTCGATGACGGCGACGCACCTTCGTCCGGCCGATGTCTCGACATCGCGTGCGGTCTCGGTGAACAGTCGGTCTGGGCCGCTCGACGCGGGTTACACGTCGTGTCGGTCGACGTCTCCGACGTCGCCGTGGCAGCCACGATCGAACTCGCGCAGACCTATGGCGTGGCCGAGCTCGTCGATGCGCGAGTGCACGATCTCGATCACGGACTGGGAGCTCTCGGGGGCGACCCTGGTTTCGACCTCGTCATCTGTCAGCGTTTTCGCGCGCCGAGCATGTACGGGGAAATCGCGCAGGCGGTCGCTCCGAGTGGCTGGTTGGCCATCACGGTGCTCTCGGAGGTCGACAACGAACCGGGCGAGTTCCGGGCCCCACCCGGCGAACTGATGCGCGCCTTCGACGACTCGGGATTGCACGTCTCGTCACACGTCGAAGGGCACGGCGAGGCCACGCTCATCGCGCAGCGACGAGTCGACGCGGCAGTCTGATCAGCACCCGGTAGCTGCCCTGTACGGCGACCGGACCGAACGTGCGCGAGTCGGCGCGAGTGGCGTCGGCGTTGTCCGACAGCACACACATCTCGCTGGGATCCACGATTTCCGAAACGCGCTTGACGAGCCACATGTTCTCATCCAGAGGCGACCGAAAGATTCGAACCTGGCCGATCCGAGGCCGACTGTTGCGAAATCCGACGACCGCATCGCCCGGGATCAAACTTGGGCGCATAGAGTCTTCGGCAACGACGAAGAGTTTGAATCGGCGGCCCGAGCGAAGCACTCGACGAGTGTAGGTCCGGGCCAACTCGCCGATTTCGTCGCCGACAGGTTCGTTCAACGAGAAAAAGGAGAACACCACATGTTCCGTCGATTGTTCGCCAACGCCGCAGTGGCTCACGCCCACTGCGACCTCTACTGCGGGGTGTACGACCCGGCGCAGGCAAAGATCGATGCGCTGTCGGTCGTCAAGACTGCGAAGAAGTACCACGAGTCCGACGACGACGTCTTCCGGGCCCGCTGCATCTTCATCAAGGAACAGCGCGCGGAGGAGACCAAGCATCACCTCATGGTGCTGTGGGCCGACTTCTTCGCTCCCGACCACTTCGCCCAGTTCCCGAACCTGCACGACCTGTTCTGGAAGGCCGTCCACCAGGCCGGCGAGGCGAAGAAGAGCATGGATCCTGCCGTGGGCGAGCAGCTCGTCACCTACATCGACGAGATCGCCGACATCTTCTGGCAAACGGAGAAGTCGAAGGCGATGGGCGTCTACCCGCCGGCCTGATCGCACCGCAATCGTGAACGGCCGGCACGGACGCGCAGCAGACGCAGCGCCCGCCGTGCCGGTCGGTTCGTGATGTTGCCGACGTGTCACTACCGACCGGTCGGTAGGCCAGATAGGTTGACGGTCCCTATGGCAATCGTGCGATCGAGTTCCAGTGACGAAGCAGCCGATATCGCTGATCCTGCGATCGACCATCGGCGGTCCACTCGCGATCAGATCCTCGACGAAGCGTTGACCTGTTTCGCTCATGCCGGCTACGAGGGGACGTCTCTCAACGACATCGCCGCCGGTGTCGGTATTCGGCGGCCGAGTCTGCTGCATCACGTGGCGTCGAAAGAGGCGCTCTACCAGGAGGTCTTCGAGCGGTTGTTGTCCGACTGGTTCGAACGGCTGGCCGGCGCGATCACGTCACCGCAACGCGGCTGGTCGAAAGTCGAGCTGGTTTTGCGCGCCGGCTTCCGCTTTTTTGCCGACAATCCGGAATACGTTCGGATGGTCCGTCGCGAGGCGATCGATGGCGGCGAACACCTCGCGATCGACCTGGCGAGTGTGCTGCGGCCGATGTTCGACCTGGCGAGTGACTACTTCGGTCGCGAGATGGACACCGGCGTGTTCAAGCGGCAAGATCCGCGGCAGTTGCTGATCACCGGCTACGGGGCGCTGCTCAGCTACTTCTCCGACGAGCCCTTTCTTCGCGGACTGCTCGACGTCGACCCCATGGCGGTCGATGCCCTGGCGGCACGCGAAGAGCACATCGTCGCGTTCTTCCGTTCGGCCCTCGTTCCGTAGGCACCGGTCGCGGTCGACGCTCCATCCCCACGTCAGAGATCGTCCCATCCGTTCGGGAAGATCTCGCGCGTGCACGCATCGAGTCGCTCGGGATCGAGACCGAACGGCTCGCCGAGCCACCGATTGTGGAAGAAGAAGTCCGAGAACGTGATGCTGTGGTCGATGTCCATCCAGTACACCTCGTAGCCCGGTCGAGCCGATGCGTGATACCGCTCGGCTTCTGCCGGGGGGATGATCGGATCGTCCAACCCGTTCATGAAGAGGATCCGTGCCTCACTGTCGCCTATGTAGCGGCTCGGCTCGATGGGCAGCATCGCGTCGTACCACGCCAGCCGCACCGAATCGGTCAGTCCGGCGATCTCCCAGGTCGGTTCACCCTCTTCGGTGGTGAATCGTTCGACCACGCCGCCGTCGCCGAGTAGGAGCAGCGCTGCCTCGACGCGATCGTCGACACCGATCAACTGGCCGCCGATGGCCCCGCCGTAGCTGATCCCGCTCATCCCGAACCGTTCCGCGCCCAGGTCGGCCAGGATGTCGAGGGCTCGCCGCATGTCGACGACCAACTGGACCTGTTCGTCCCGATCTTTCGGCGTCCAGGTGAATGGACCGTCCTGACGCAAAGCGCCGGGCCGGGCGTACGGCGCATCGACGACGATCGACGTCGCGCCGGCACAGGCGAATACCGCCATCGGATCGAAACTGTCTGTACCGTCGTTCGGTGCCCCGTGGGCCCACAGGAACCCGACGCCTGGCACAGGCTCGCCGACGGGGAGCGAGAGGTACCCGTACGCCATGTCGCCGCGATCGCTCTCGAACTTGATGCGCTGCATCTCGATCCCGCGATACTTGGTCGTGTCGAACACCTCGTACTCCACCGGCCTGATCACTTCGTAGTCGAAGATCGATGGATCTTCCCGCTCGACGAGTTCACCGAGAGGCCCTGGCGCGGTGGCACCTGGCGCACCAGAGGTGACCGGATCGGTCTCGTCGAGCGAGGGCGTTGACGTCGGTGCGCTTGAAGACGCTGCGCTTGTCGGTGGTGGCGGTTCACTTGCCGAAGACCCGTCTTCGGCCCGGCATGCGGACGTCGCTGCGAGTCCGGCGACAGCGATGAACGCGGCGAGCCCTCGCTTGCGATGCGTCGACCCGTGAACTGGCGACGGCGCTAGTGGTGTGGTCGTGGATGTAGCGGTCATGATGGCTCCTGTCCCGATGGTTCGTTGGGCTGATCTCTCCGTTGTGAACGTCCGCGGTATCAACGGGCTGCCGGTCCGGTATCAGTGCGGTATCGGCCCGGTTGACGCGGTGTCGGCGCTTCGTGAAACTTGGAACGTGCACATCGGTGTACTGGGGCCTCTTGTCGTGGATGACGAGGTGACGCCTGCGCCCAGGGATCGTGTGATCCTCGAAGCACTGGTGCTACGAAGCGACCGTACGGTGGATGCCGAGCTGCTCGCCGACGTGCTCTGGGACGGGTCACCGCCGGCGTCGTGGAGGAAGGTGCTCCAGGGATGCGTGATGCGGTTGCGGCAGCTGCTCGGAGCGGATTCGATCGAGACCACACCGTTCGGATACCGACTGGTGTGCTCGGCCGCCGAGGTCGACGCGGCCCGATTCGAGCGACTCGTGGGTCGCGCTGGAGAGCTCCTCGTCGTCGGCGAATCCGAACGGGCAGCGCACACCGTCGACGACGCTCTGGCGTTGTGGCGTGGTCGCCCGTTCCCCGACCTCGATGAATGGGACGCAGCTCGGATCGAGCGGGGGCGGCTCGATGAGTTGCGCTTCGAGGCCGAGGAGCTCGCTGTCGAAGCCGCAATCCGCGCCGGCAACCACCGGTCGGTGATGCCGCGTGCCCAGGTGCTGGCGGAGCAGGAGCCGCTGCGCGAGCGTCGATGGGCGTTGCTCGCACGAGCCGAGTATCAGTCGGGTCGCCAG
>JBBKWQ010000363.1:0-5940 GCA_037969115.1 Ilumatobacteraceae bacterium | reverse complement strand
CTCGTGGACCCGGTGTTCGGCGCGATGCAGCTTGAGACGCATGCGGTTGCATCCGAACGTATTCGTGAGGATCACGTCGGACCCGGCGTCGACGAACTGTTGATGGAGTGAGCGCACCTTGTCGGGCGAGTCGATGTTCCAGAACTCAGGGGGATCGCCTGGACCGAGTCCCATCACGAAATAGTTGGTGCCCGTGGCGCCGTCGGCCAGCAACGGCCGTCCCAGCTGTACGAGCTCGATCAAGGTGGCATACATCGCCCGAAACGGTATCGGTCACGCAAGAGCATCGAGCGGATCGACGGTGGGGACGCCGAGGAAGTCGGCGACCGGGCCGTTCGTGACGTGGCCTGCGACGGTGTTCACCCCGAACGCGATCGACTGATCGGTTCGAGCGGCGCCGCCTGCTCCGCCGAGTGCAACGCCGAGGAGATACGGCAGCGTTGCATTGGTCAGCGCGTAGGTGGACGAGTGCGGCACAGCGCCGGGCATGTTGCCGACGGCGTAGTGCACGACGTCGTGCAACATGTAGGTGGGTTCGGAGTGTGTGGTCTCGTGAATGGTCTCGATGCACCCACCTTGATCCACCGCTACGTCGACGATGACGGACCGCGGCTTCATGCTGGCGACCATGTCCTCGCTGACGACGACAGGGGCCCGGTCGCCCGCAACGAGAACCGCACCGATGAGCAGATCGGCCTCGGCGACCGACCGCTCGATCGCGCCCCGGTTCGACGCGAGCGTCATGATGCGGCCTTTGTGAATCTGATCGACCCAGCGCAGGCGATCGAGGTTCTTGTCGATGAGCACCACTTCGGCTTCCATGCCGGCGGCGATCCATGCTGCGTTCCAACCCACATTGCCCGCACCCAGTACGACGACCCGTGCCGGACGAACGCCCGGTGCGCCACCCATGAGAACACCGCGGCCACCGTTGTGCCGCTCGAGGAAGTGGGCGCCCATTTGTGGCGCGAGGCGGCCGGCGATCTCGCTCATCGGCGCGAGCAACGGCAACTGCCCGTTGTCGAGTTGCACCGTCTCGTACGCGAGCGCCGTCGTCTTCGTGTCGATCAGCGCTCTGGCCACGTCGGGGTAGGCGGCGAGGTGGAGGTAGGTGAACAACGTGAGGTCGGGTCGCATGTATCCGAACTCCTCGGCCTTGGGCTCCTTGACCTTCACAACCATCTCTTGCGCCCATGCGTCGTCGGCCGTCGGGACGATGTCGGCACCGGCTTGGCGGTAGTCGTCATCCGAGATCGAGGCACCGACGCCGGCGCCGGCCTCGACGCGGACTCGGATGCCGTGGCGTTCGAGCTCGCGCACGCCGTCGGGCGTCATGGCGACGCGGTGTTCGGCGATCTTGATTTCCTTGGGGACTCCAACGGTTCGGATGGTTGCCTGCGTCATTGGTTCATCATGCAATCCACGCGCTCGCCGTGTGTGAGGGAGATACCTGGCAGAATGGCTCCATGGCACTCGAATCGGGCACGATCGATCAGATCGACCTCAGAATCCTCGATCGGTTGCGTTCCGATGCCAGGATCAGCTGGCGGGAGCTCGGTGAGGCGGTGCACTTGTCGTCGACGTCGGCGGCCGATCGCGTCCGACGACTCGAACGCCTCGGTGTGATCGACGGGTACACGGTGCGAATCGACCCGGCCCGGCTGGGGCGCACGGTTCGGGCAATCGTCGACACCAGTCTGGCGGCGGGCGCGTCCGCCGATGCGTTCGAAGAGCGCCTCCGCGAACGTCCCGAGGTGGTGTTCGCTGCGTACGTGACGGGGTCGGCCGACTACGCGATCACCGTCGAGTGTGAGGGTGCCGACGGGCTCGACACCTTCGTACGGTGGCTGCGCTCCGACCTGGGTGTCGCCCGCACCGAGAGCAAACTCGTTCTGCGTGTCGTGACCGAGTGACGAGCGACCATCGGCGGGCTCGCCGCGGCCGCCGCGATCTGCTACACCTAGCGCCATGAAGGCCTTCCAAAACTTTGTCAACGGTGCATACGTCGATGCTGCCGATGGAGCAAACACCTCGATCGTCAACCCTTCGACGGGTGAGGTCTATGCGACAGCACCGCTGTCGGGCGCGGCCGACGTCGACGCTGCGATGTCGGCCGCCGGCACAGCATTCGAGACCTGGCGCGACTCGACACCGTCGGAACGTTCGCTCGCTCTCATCCGTATCGCCGACGCGGTCGAGGCTCGCGGCGACGAACTGATGGCGCTCGAATCGGAGAACACCGGCAAGCCGATCGCCGTGCATCGTGACGAAGAGATCCCGCCGATGGTCGACCAGATCAGGTTCTTCGCGGGTGCAGCACGTCATCTCGAAGGCAAGGCGGCCGGCGAGTACATGGCGAACATGACATCGTTCATCCGGCGGGAACCGGTTGGCGTGTGCGCCCAGGTCGCGCCATGGAACTATCCGATGATGATGGGCGTGTGGAAGTTCGCTCCAGCGATTGCCGCCGGCAACACGGTGGTGCTCAAGCCGAGCGACACCACGCCGGCCACCACGACGCTGCTCGCGGAGATCTGCGCCGAGTTCTTGCCGCCTGGCGTGCTGAACGTCATCTGCGGCGACCGCACCACTGGCAATGCGATGGTCGAGCACGACACACCTGCCATGGTGTCGATCACGGGCTCGGTGCGCGCGGGCATGGAAGTCGCCGCCGCCGCATCGAAGTCGCTGAAGCGGGTCCATCTCGAACTCGGTGGCAAGGCGCCGGTGATCGTGTTCGACGACGCCGACATCGCCGCGGCCGCCGAAGGCATCGCGATCGCGGGGCTGTTCAATGCCGGCCAGGACTGCACCGCTGCCACACGCGTGCTGGCCGCGCCCGGCGTGTACCAGGACTTCGTCGCGGCGCTCGCCGAGCAGGCAGCCGGACTCGGGGTCGGAATGCCCGACCGGGACGACATCTTGTTCGGACCGGTCAACAACTCGAATCAGCTCGCGCACGTCAGCGGGTTCCTCGATCGGACTCCCGATCATGCCAACGTCGTCACCGGCGGACACCGCATCGGCGACAGCGGGTTCTTCTTCGAGCCCACCGTCGTGTCGAACCTGCGGCAGGACGACGAGATGATCCAGCGCGAGATCTTTGGCCCCGTGATCACGGTGCAGCAGTTCAGCGACGAGGACGAGGCGCTCCGCTGGGCGAACGGCGTCGAGTACGGCCTCGCATCGAGCGTGTGGACGAAGGACTTCGGCCGTGCGATGCGCGTGTCGCGGCGGCTCGACTTCGGATGCGTGTGGATCAACACCCACATTCCGCTCGTTGCCGAGATGCCACACGGCGGCTACAAGAAGTCGGGGTACGGCAAAGATCTGTCCGCCTACGCAATGGACGACTACACCCGGATCAAGCACGTCATGGCCAACATCGACAGCTGACGTGACCGGTAACTGACATGGGCGTCGTGACGATCACCGAGCCCAGGCCGGTCCTGGTGATCCACGGGGTCGCCATCCGTGATCGTTCGGTGTTCGAAGCCGAGGTGTCGAGCCTGGGCGACGCGCTCGGGCCCGAGGTTCGCCTGATTCCGATCTACTGGGGCGACTTCGCACCCCACTCCGATTCCGTCGAGCGCGTCCTGCCGCAATTCGACTGGAGCTCGGCGGAGCGTGGGCCGAGTTCAACGGCGCGCAACACGACATTGCGTGGCGCCATCGTCGACCGCGATGTGTCCGAGGTGTTCGGGTCGATGACCGACGGCTGGAAACGACGCAGCGCTTCGTCGCGCCGACGGATCATGGGCGTGTTCTACACGATGGTGCGCAACCAGTATCTGCGAGCGTCAGCACAGTTCACCGGTGACCTGGTGCTGTACCAGCGACGATCGAGCGAACTCCATTCGGTCATCTGGGAAGCGATCATGCGCCACGCACCGGGCTACGCCCTGCGTGAGAAGCCGATCGACGTGATCGCGCACTCACTGGGTGCCACGATGATGTTCGATCTCGCGGTCGGCGGTCACCCGCCGTTGCACATCGATCACTTCGTCACGTGTGCGAGCCAGACGGCGTTCTTCCACGTGATCGGCGCGTCGCCGTTGCCGATCAACCAAGCCGATCCCGACGACGTGGTCACGCTGCCGCCCACGATCTCGTCGTGGGCGAACCTCTACGTGCCGCTCGACCCGTGGGCGTTTCTGACGGCTCCGGTCTTCAGGTTGCACGATGGCTCTTCACCGCTCGACATCGAGGTGTTCGCCGGCGAGCGCAGCGACAAGTTCTTCACCCACGCGGCGTCGCATTACTGGACACACCCGGTCGTGCTCTCGACCATTCGCAGCGAACTCGGACTGCGGGAGGTTCCGGGGTCAGTGGGCGCCGAACTCGAAGGTCTGCTTGACGAGGTCGAGGTAGACGAAGGTCTCGGTGGTGACGACACCGTCGAGTCCACGTAGCCGGTCGATCACCGCGAGCAGCGCCTGGTCGTCGGCGGCGACCACCTCACACAAGAGGTCGAACGACCCCGCAGTGATGACGAGGTACTCGATGTCGTCGAGCTGTTCGACGCGTTGGGCGAGTGATCGAACATCGCCTGACGCGCGTACGCCGACCATCGCCATGCGTCGCTTGGCGAGTGACAGCGGATTGGTGACGGCAACGATTTGGACCACTTCGTTGTCGAGCAATCGCTGGACACGCTGTCTGGTGGCCGCTTCGGAGAGGCCGACCGCAGCGCCGATCTTCGTGAACGCAAGCCGACCGTCGCGCTGAAGCTGCTCGATGATGGCTCGATCGGTCGTGTCGAGCGTGGCTGGGCCCGACGCCGGGGAGGGCTCGTGAGATCGCTTCTTCGCCATGACGACACGAACCTTACGGGCTAGCCTCATCGGACCATGTCTCGAACCGATGCGCCGCGGATCGCGCTCGCACCTGACTCCGCACCGGAGTGGCTCGCCGACGCCATCTCGGACGGTGGGGGACATCTGGTGCCGCTCGCCGAAGCCGACGGGATGATCTGGGCGGATGCCCACGATCCTGCGGGACTGGCGGCGGCACTGAGGGAGGCGTCGTCGGCTCGGTGGATCCAACTCCCGTTCGCCGGCATCGAGAACTTCGTGGACCACATCGACGACGATCGGGTCTGGACCTGTGGCAAGGGTGTGTATGCAGAGCCCGTGGCCGAAATGGTCCTCGCCATGGCGCTCATGGGACTACGCGGCCTGCACACCTATTCACGCTCGACCACCTGGTCGACCGCGGAGCAACGCGACGTCGGTCGCAATCTGCTCGGCGGCTCGGTCACCATCTTGGGCGGGGGCGGTATCGCCGAGCAATTGGTCCGTCTTCTCCAACCGTTTCGTTGTCGGATCACCGTCGTGCGCGCACATGTCCAGCACATGGACGGTGTCGACGACGTGCTCGAGGGAGATCAATATGCCGATGCGCTGGCGGGCGCCGACGTCGTTGTGCTCGCGCTGCCGCTCACCGATGAGACCGAAGCGATCATCGGACGCAGTGAACTCGAACTGATGGAAAACCACGCGTGGTTGGTCAATGTCGCGCGAGGTCGCCATGTCGTCACCGACGAACTCGTCGACGCGCTCAACGATGGCATCATCGGTGGCGCCGTCCTCGATGTCACCGATCCTGAGCCGTTGCCCGACGGCCATCCGTTGTGGTCGCTGCCGAACTGCGTGATCACGCCGCACGTCGGCAACACGCCTGCGATGGCCATCCCGTTGCTGGCCGAACGCGTCCGGGCCAACGTCCGCCGATTCTGTGACGGTGACGAGCTCATCGGTCTGATCGATGTCGAATCCGGGTACTGAATTTGCGCTGTGCTGACTACGCAGTGCGAGATTGACACAACTGGGCGTCAACTTGTGGCCAGGTTGACGTTGCGCGCAGGCGGAGCGTTTCATAATAAAGGTCCGTCAAGTGTTGTCCCTGGTTCACCCGAGTGGTCAGGTTTGTGGGGACAGG
>JBBKWQ010000362.1:0-6197 GCA_037969115.1 Ilumatobacteraceae bacterium | reverse complement strand
CTCGGAGTCCGGTGCGGGCGAGCATCTCGACCACGAGCCGTCGGACCCGGGTCGGCGTCGGCTGCCGCGTGCATGAGTTTCGCGGCGTCGGGGTCGGACAGGAATCTGGGGAGCGGGTCGTCGGGTGTGGGGAGGTCGCCGTTGAAGATCAGCACCCGTGTCGGCGCGTCGGGGTAGTCCCATTCCGACACTCGTTCGAAGAACGTGCGCAGCGTTCCGAGGACGATCCGGATCGTGATCGGTGACAGGGTCCGCCCGGTTTGGTTCTGGCTGAACCGGGTGCCGAGGTGGTGTTTTGAACGCCTCGACGTGTTCTCGCTCGACGTCGGCGAGACCATTGATCGTCGCGAACCCGGTGGTCAGGTAGCCGGCGAATTGGCGCAGGATGCGATCGGCGGCCCGGACGCTGGCAGGTCGAAGTGAGAGCGTGATCTGAGCGAGGTAGCGCTGCATGTCCCAGCAAGGGTGGGGGAAACTGCAGCGATCTGGGGCCAGTCGACTTGGCGGGTTCGCGGTCTGCCCGGTCCGCCATAGACCGCGACCGTCCCAACGACGGGAGCGACTGCGGCGCTCATCGGCCGATCCCGTCGGCCGCGGCGAGGAACATGTCGGCGTCGATCAGCGCGTTGGCTTTGTCGTATTCCTCCGCCAGCCAGCCGTTGGCGAGGTGAACGTAGAGCCGGGTCGTGTCCAGCGATCGGTGGCCAGCCTGGGCCTGCAGAGCTTCCAACTCCATGCCTGCTTCGCGAAGCCGAGTGAAGCAGGTGTGGCGCAGTTCGTGACACGTGATCCGCCGGACACCCGAGCGCTCACGCACTGACTTGAAGATCTGCTTCAACCCTTCATCGGACAACGGCCGGCCGCGGCGTTGGCCCTTCAACACGACGAACAACCGATCCGTCCCAGCGCCGGCCGGACGCTCAGTTCGCAAGTAGTCGCCGACGGTCACGAAGAACCGCGACGAGATCGGGATCTGCCGCTGATGGCCGCCCTTGCCCTCGACAACGAACACCTGACGACGCGCCCCATCAAGGTCTTGAAGCCGCAGACCCAGGACCTCGCAACGACGCAGCCCGCCGAGCACCATGGCTTCGATCATCGCCCGATCACGCCACCTCCGACATGACCTCCGACATGCTCCCAGCAGGGCATCGACCTCGCCCGGCTCCGCCACACGCGGCAACGTCCGCGGTGTTCGGATCAACGGCACACCACGCTGACCACGGTCACGAGAACGGCGCGTCGACAGACCGCGCGGCACCGGGTTCTGGTCGACGTCACCGCGCACGATCAGATACGAAAACAGCGACGACAACGACGACAGGCGTCGTTGGATCGTGCGCGGGCGCCCTCACCGGCTGCCCCGACGCAAATCGATTCGTGTACGGCCCGTCTCCTCGGGAGGCTCGACCAACAGGACGGCAGGCACGGGTCCATGCCCCAGGGCAGGGCAGGGCAGGTATCGGCGGCAGCTCGGCACCGACGGCGCCGCGGTGATGGCCGAGACTGAGAATGTGGGCGCGACGCGATCGCGTTCGGCCGCGACGCTGCCTCGTGCGGGGCCGACTGTCAGACGTTGTCGAAGCCGTTCGGGAACACTTCGTGTGTACACGCCTCGAGGCGGTCAGGGTCGAGTCCGATCTGTTCGCCCAGCCATCTGTTGTGGAAGACGAAGTCCGGGAAGGAGATGTCGTGACCGACGTCCATCCAGTACACCTCGTACCCCGGTCTCGCCGAGGCGTGGTATCGCTTCGCCTCGGCCGGCGGAATCAGCGGATCCTCCAAACCGTTCATGAACAGAATTTTCGCGTCGCTGTCGCTGATGTATCGGCTCGGCTCGATCGGCAGCATCGCCTCGAACCACGCTTGACGCTCGGACTCGGACAGGCCTGCGATCTCCCACGTCGGTTCGCCGTCCTCGTCGGTGAATCGCTCGACGACGCCACCGTCGCCCAGCAAGAGCAAGGCCGCCTCGATACGGTCGTCGACGCCGATCAGCTGACCGCCGATCGCCCCGCCGTAGCTGATTCCACTCATCCCGAACCGTTGGGTGCCGAGGTCGGTGAGTAGGTCGAGCGCCCGCCGCATGTCGACGACCAACTGGATCTGCTCGTCGCGATCCTGGGACGTCCACAGAAACGCTTCACCGCTGCGCAGTGCGCCGGGGCGGGCGTACGGCGCGTCGACGACGATCGAGGTCGCTCCACCGCAGGCAAATACGGACATCGGATCGAAGCTGTCGGTTCCGTCGACCGGCGCCCCGTGCGCCCACAGGATCCCCACACCGGGAACCGGGTCGTCGACGGGGAGCGACATGTATCCGTATGCCATGCCGCCGAGCGGGCTTTCGAATTTGATGCGCAACATCTCGACCCCACGGAACGTGATCGTGTCGATCACCTCGTATCCGACCGGCCTCACCGCCTCGTAGTCGAAGATCGATGGGTCAGCCCGTTCGACTTGCTTGGTCGTCGGTGCGGGATCGGTGGTCGGTGAGGGATCGGTCGTCGGTGCAGGACTGGTCGTCGCCGGTGGCGGGTCGGTGGTCTCGATTTCCACCGTGCCGGAGGGAGGTGGTTTGGGGTTCGACGCGACGGACGCGGGTGGCGACGCCACCGGATCGTCTGCGTCGTCGCCGGCGCTGGTCGAGCACGCTGCTACTGCGACGCTGACAGCGACGACGAGCGACGCCGTTCGACATCGTCGCGCGATGTCGTGTCGTCGCCGGGCTGGGCGGAGTGTTGTCGTCATGTGCGGCTCCTTGGTGACGGGTGGGCAAGGGTTGTCGTTCCAGTTGTGCCCCATCGCGGTATCAAGCCGTCGCCGGATCGGTATCAATGCGGTATCGACGCGGTTGACCCGATCGCGGCGCGTCTTCACACTGGAGATGTGCGCATCGGAGTGCTGGGCCCGCTCGTCATCGAGGACGACATCACGCCCGCGCCGCGTGATCGGGTCGTGCTGGAAGTTCTCGTGTTGCGTGAGGGTCGACCGGTCGATGCGGACCTGCTCGCCGAGGTGCTGTGGGGGGACTCGCCGCCGGCGTCGTGGAAGAAAATCCTGCAGGGTTGTGTGATGCGTCTGCGCCAGACGCTCGGATCGACGTCGATCCGTACGACGTCGTCGGGGTACCAGTTGGAGTGCTGCGGTGATCAGCTCGACGCCGATCGTTTCGAGCGATGTGCGGGGCGCGCTCGCGACCTGCTCGTGGTCCGTGAACCCGAACAAGCCGCCGACACGGCATCGACCGCATTGGTGCTGTGGCGCGGACGGCCGTACGCAGATCTCGACGAGTGGGATGAGGCACGGATCGAACGCGTCCGCCTCGACGAGGTACGCCTCGACGTCGAGGAACTCGCGACCGAGGCCGCGCTCCAGGCCGGCCACCACAGAACCGTGCTCGGCGTCGCGCGCGCTCACGCCGACCAGCAGCCGTTGCGCGAGCGTCGATGGGCGCTGCTCGCTCGTGCCGAGTACCAGTCGGGTCGTCAATCCGAAGCATTGCGCACGATCGGACGAGCCCGAACGGTGCTGCGATCGGAGGTTGGTCTCGACCTTGGCCCCGAGCTTCGCGAGCTCGAGCAGGCAATACTGCTCCAGGATCCGTCCCTCGACGTGATGATGGACGACTCGACGAACAGCGCCGTGTGCCCATTTCTGGGGCTGGTTCATTACGACATCGACGACGCCGAATGGTTCTTCGGACGCGAGTCGGTGGTCGATGCGTGCCTCGACGTCCTTCGCGTGGAGAACGTCCTCGCGGTGGTGGGGCCGTCGGGCAGCGGCAAGTCGTCGGTGGTTCGTGCCGGTGTCGCAGCAAGCCTCCGCGCGGCGGGAGCCCGGGTGCAGATCGTCTCTCCGGCACTCCTGTCGCCCGACTCGCTGTCGGCCGAGCGACTCGCCGACGTCGACGTCCTTGTCGTCGACCAGTGCGAGGAGGCGGTGACGAGGGCCGACGATGCGTCGACCCGGCAGATCTTCGATGACATCGCCTTGTTCGCGGTCGAAGGGCAGGTCGTCCTCGCGCTCCGTGCCGACCGCCTGGCCGAGGTCTCGCGACATGCGTCGATCGCGCGCCTCATCGAACGCGGGTTGCATCTCCTCCGTGCGATGGACGAAGGGGAGCTTCGACATGCGATCGAGGGGCCTGCGCGGCGCGCAGGTCTGTTACTCGAGTCGGGTCTGATCGACCTCCTCGTTCGCGAGGTCGAGGGCGAGCCCGGTGCGCTTCCGATGCTGTCCCACTCGCTGCGTGGCACGTGGGAGCGACGCGAAGGCCGCGTCCTCACGGCCGCCGGCTATCGACACACCGGCGGCCTGCGCGCAGCCGTCGCACGATCGGCCGAGGAGCTGTATGCCACGCTCACAGGCGATCAGCGCATCCTGGTGCGGGAGTTGGTCCTCCGGATGGTCACCCCGACGCTCGACGGCGATCCCGTCCGCACGCCGATCCCCCGACGTCTCGTGGCCGGCGATCGTCGCCACGAGGTGGTGATCGAGATGCTCGTGGACTCGCGCCTTGTCACGAGCGACGGTGAGAACGTCGAACTCGCCCACGAGGCACTGGTTCGGGCGTGGCCGAGATTGCGGACGTGGCTCGACGAGGATGTGGAAGGACAGCGAATTCTTCGCCATCTCACGGTGGCTGCTGACAGCTGGTCCGAGATGGGCCGGCCCGACAGCGAGCTCTACCGCGGTCATCGTTTGCGGGCCGCTCTCGACTGGCGCGACCGCAACGACCCGAGCCTGACGCCTGCCGAGCACACTTTCCTGGATGCCGGCAGTGACGTCGCCGAGCGCGAGGCCGACGACATCGCGAGGAGCGAGCGCCGCCAGGCGAGAGCGAATCGACAGCTCCGGGCGCTCCTCGCCAGCGCGCTGGTGCTCATGTTGACAGCAGCCGCGGCAGGCGTCGTCGCGTTCCGATCAGCCGGTCGGGCCCGACAGGATGCGAGCTCGGTCGAGGCGGCCGGAGCCCAAGCGCTCGCTGCGCTGTCGTCGAACGCGCTCGACGAAAACCGCAGCGTTGCCCTCCTGCTCGGCATCGAGGCGAACCGGATCAAGGACACCCCGGCAACGCGCGGGGCGATCGTGACAGCGCTGTTCGACCAGCCGTTCCGGCGGACGTCGATCGCCACGCCGGCCACCGACCACATGGCAGTGGCGGTGGATGCACAAGGGTCACTCGCGGTCGCGAAACGTGCCGATGGGTTGCTGGACGTGGTGGATCTCCAGACGCGGCGCGTCCGATTCGCCGGGCTCCCGGGCCCACCGTCACCCGTGGGTGGCATCGATGTCGATCGCGCTGGCACGATGGTGGTGTCGTCCGGCGTGCCGACAGCGATCGGGACGGTCGTCTACGACCTCGAGCGGGGCGAGCAGCTGGTCCGATTCCCGAACGACGACGCCTTCTTCCGATGGGCGCGATTCTCGCCGGATGGTCAGCGAATGTCGGTCGCCGACGGCGAGGGGCTCGTCCGGATGTACGACACGAACGACTGGAGCGAGATTGCCGTGTTCGACTCCGGCCTGAACGCACCCATCTCGGCGACCGCGTTCGACTCCACGGGCTCCCGGCTCTATGTCGCGTCGATTGATCCGTTCGTATCGACGGGGTCGGCGAGCGTGCTGGCACTCGACACAGAGACGGGCGGCGTGATCCTCGGACCCGTCGATGCGGCCGAGCCGTTGATCTCGAGCATCGCGCTGTCGGCCGACGACAGCGAGGTCATGCTGGCCGGAGCGTGGATCGACCGGCGAGCGACGGACACGCTCGAACGTGTCGGTGAACGGTTCGGGCAATCCGACGTCGATGGCCTCGTCACACTCGCAGTCGGACCCGGCGCCACGGTGGCAGCGGGATCGCCGATCGAGTTGCAGGTCTTCGACGACGTCGGTGCAGCACAGCCGGCCTCGGCCAGAGTCTTCAATGGGGGAGCGCCTGGGGTGGCCTTCAGTGGCGACGGGTCCGTCCTGATCACCGCCGATATCGACGGTTCGATCTCGACATGGACCGTACGACCGGGCGACGTCGTCGGGGACGCGCTGCAACCGCCGGCCCAGGGTCAAGTCAGCATGTCGCCCGACGGGTCGACACTGATCGTCTGGGGCGACGAGCACGGCGTCGACCTGTACGACCGCATGTCCATGCAGCGTCGGGCCGTGCTCGACGTCCCACCGGGACAACGAATCGTGGG
>JBBKWQ010000361.1:0-3933 GCA_037969115.1 Ilumatobacteraceae bacterium | reverse complement strand
GCGATCGACCGCGACCCGGCAACGATGACCTGGTCGGCCGCACTCGTTGCGTGCGTCGGTGCCGAGGAGGCCGAAATCGATCGCCGTGCCGCCGCCATCGGTCGCGAACCGGGCGAGCTCCGGGCGAACGGACTCGCAGGGAGTCCATCCGAAGGCGTCGACACGATCAACCGCTGGTCAGAGGAGGCCGGGATCGACCGGCTCTACGTGCAGATCCTCGATCTGTCCGATCTCGATCACCTCGACATCATCGCCGCCGAGGTTGCACCGCAACTCGTCTGAAACGACTGCCGACCCAGCGCCGGGCCTGTTCGGCGACTGCTCGACCACGCAATGACGCCTCGTCTTGGCGCTATCGAAACGTCGGGTTTCTGAAATGAGCACTCGCATTCAAGATCGCGCAGAGCTTGACGAGCGACAACTCGTCACGTCACGAACGTTCGTCATTCCGAATTCTATCCACTCATGCGCAGTGCCGCGATTGCCAGAATAGGCAACGGCCGTACACTGCAACTCATGGCAGCGAAACGTGGACCAAAATCTCCTATGACCGACAACCACAAGGCCGCATTGGCCAAGGGCCGAGCTGACGGGCGAGTCGTGCGCGACTACCTCGAGGCACTCCGGATGACGAAACCGAAGCGGGGCCGCAAGCGCACCGCCGAGTCGATCAAGACCCGCCTCGCGGCGATCGACGCATCGATCGAGAGTGCCGACGCACTCACCGAGCTCAAACTCGTGCAGGAGCGCCGGGACCTCAATGACGAGCTCGACATGATGAACACTGCGGTCGATGTCGCCGACGTCGAGTCGGCGTTCGTCGAGATCGCCGCCGACTACGGGAAGCGGCAGGGCATCTCCCATGCCGCGTGGCGCGAGGTCGGCGTCGATGCCGCTGTGTTGAAGCGGGCCGGCATCACTCGATCGAGCTGAAACGTCGAGTCGGTCGCTACACAGCGATTGCGTCGAGTGCGTCGAAGACGACGTGCAGGTTCACGAGCGACCGGTCGAGATCGAACGCTTCGTTCACGGCCGCGACCGAGGCGAATCGTGCTTCCGGGTCGGATTCGACCAGAGCTCGGAAGTCCCGGTCCTCATCCCAGGCAGTCATTGCGTTGCGCTGCACGATCCGGTATGCATCGTCGCGCGTCGCTCCTGCCTGCACCAATGCGAGGAGCACGGGCTGGCTGAACACCAACCCATGACTCGAATCGAGATTCGCACGCATTCGCTCTGGGTACACCTGCAATCCAGTGAGCAACCGCGCCAAACGCCGCATCACATAATGCGCCAAGATCGACGAATCGGGAAGAACCACACGCTCGACGGACGAATGCGAGATATCACGTTCGTGCCACAACGCGACGTCCTGCAAACCCGCGAGGAGGTTCGATCGAATGACCCGAGCCAGACCTGAAATCGTCTCGGCGGAGATCGGATTGCGCTTGTGCGGCATGGCCGACGATCCCTTCTGGCCGACCTTGAACCCCTCCTGAGCTTCGCGAACCTCGGTGCGCTGCAAATGGCGGAGTTCGACTGCAACGAGCTCACACGTTGCACCGACCGATGCGCAGGCATAGAGGAATTCAGCGTGCCGATCCCGGGCGATCACCTGCGTTGCGGGCACCGGCCGAAGCCCGAGTTTGCTGCCGACATACGCCTCGACCGACGGCGGAATGTTGGAGTACGTACCCACGGCACCGCTCAGCTTCATCACGCCAACCGTGTCCGCGGCGGCCCTCAACCTGGTTCGGTCACGTTCGACCTGGAGCGCCCACAGCGCCACCTTGGCGCCGAACGTCGTCGGTTCGGCGTGCACGCCATGGGTACGGCCGATCATGACCGTGTCGCGATGGCGATGAGCGAGGTCGATCATGACGCGGAGCAGATCGGTGGAAGCGTCGATGAGCAACTGGGCCGCATCGCGCAGCGCCCAGCACAGCGATGTGTCCACCACGTCGGACGACGTGAGTCCGTAGTGGATCCACGACCCGGCGGGCGCACCGACACGACCCTGCACCACATCGACGAACGCTGCCACGTCGTGGTCGGTCACCGCCTCACGATCGAGCACGGCACGGACGAACGCGTCGTCGACGTCCGGCGCGCGTTCACGGCACGCCGCGGCGTCGGCCTGCGGGACCACTCCGATGGCGGCATGCGCCTCGGTGGCGAGCAGTTCGACTTCGAGCCAACGCGCGAATCTGGTCGTGTCGGACCACACCTCGCCCATCTCCTGAGTCGTATATCGCTCGATCATGATGTGGCGCTCCGCGCCATCAGCTGCTCCGTCAGCTGGTCCGTCACCTGGTCCGTCACTTGGTCCGTCACTTGGTCCACAGCAAGTAGTCGTCACGCTCGGCGCCGACGCCGACGACGTTGACGGGGATCCCCACCTGAGCCTCGATGAGCGCAAGGAACGCCTTGGCCGCGTCGGGGAGCCCGCCGGCTTCGCGGGCCTCGGACAAATCGGTGTTCCAGCCGGGCAAGGTCTCGTAGATCGGCTCGACACGTTCGAGCACGTCGGAGCGATCGGGATAGTTGTCGATGACGTCGCCATCGAGTCGATACCCCGTGCAGACCTTGACGGTGTCGAAACCGTCGAGGATGTCGAGCTTGGTGAGCGCGAGCTCCGTGAGGCTGTTCAGCCGTGCGGCCTGACGCAACATCACACAGTCGATCCATCCGGCGCGGCGCCTTCGGCCGGTCACCGTGCCGTACTCGCGTCCGACATCGACCAGGGTGTTGCCGTCGTCGTCGAGCAGTTCGGTGGGGAACGGGCCGGCACCGACTCGGGTCGTGTACGCCTTCGTGATGCCCACGATCCTGCCGATGTCGCGGGGTCCGAGCCCGCTGCCCGCACAAGCGCCACCCGCAGTGGGATTCGACGAGGTCACGTACGGATACGTTCCGTGATCGAGGTCGAGGAACGTCGCTTGCGCCCCTTCGAGGAGCACATCGGCACCGTCGGCCAGAGCATCGTGCAGCAGGCTCACGGTGTCGCACACGTACGGCTGGAGTCGCTGCGCATAGGCGACGAACTGGTCCACGATCAGCTCGACGTCGAGCGGTGGCACCCCGGCGACTTCGCGGTCGGCCTGTTCGATGAGCTGGTTCTCGGCGACGGCGCGGGCGCGCACGGTCGCGGCGAACGCAGCGAGATCGACCACTTCGCCCACGCGTACCCCGACGCGGCGCGCTTTGTCGGCGTACGCCGGGCCGATCCCCTTCAGCGTGGTGCCGATCTTGTCGTCGCCGCGCATGGCCTCGGCGATCGCATCATGCACCTGATGCCAGGGGAAGATGAGGTGTGCACGACTCGACACCTTCAACCTGGCACACGAGATACCTCGCGACTCGAGCGTGTCGATTTCGTGGAACAGCGTGGGCAGATCGACCACCACACCATTGGCGATCACGGGCACGACGTGGTCGTACAGCACCCCACTCGGAATGAGCTGCAACGCGTATTTCTCGTCGCCCACCACCACGGTGTGACCCGCGTTGTGGCCACCCTGGTAGCGCACCACGTAGGTGTGCTCCTTCGAGAGCAGGTCGATGATCTTGGCCTTGCCTTCGTCACCCCATTGGGCTCCGACGACGACGGTGACGGGCATGGGTACGCTCCCGGTGGTTTGGAGTGGAACGTGGTCCGACTCTAGTGCGGTGCCCGGCGAACACTCCTATGAAGCGGACAGTTCCGGTAGACGTTTTGTTCGGTACCGATCGAACGTACCGGTCGTTACCGTGAGGCTCGTGACTGTGATGCAGCGACGAATCTGGGCCGACATGTCGAGCGAGCATCGAGACCGACTGTGCGCCCGCGGTCTCGATGACATCTTCGAGCCCACGTTGCGCGATTCGATCGGCCGGCTCATCGATGACGTCCGCGCCCGCGGCGACGTGGCGATCTGCGACGCGCTGCAGCGCTTC
>JBBKWQ010000360.1:0-6021 GCA_037969115.1 Ilumatobacteraceae bacterium | reverse complement strand
CCGCCGAGCTGGCCGGCATCTCCGGTGCCGGCCGGTCGCGCCCCCGCCTCGTCGTCGCCATGCCGCGCCGCGATCACATCGACGTGACGGCGGCGATTGCCAACCTGCTGGCCGATCCGCTCGAGTTCGTCACGATCGATTGACCGGGTCGACACCGGTAGCCTCGCCTGGCCATGCTCGACGGAATGCTCGCCCGCCTCTCGGCCTACGCCGACGAGTTCCGCGAACTCGAGGCGCGTCTCGCCGACCCTGAAGTGCTCGCCGATTCCGATCAGCTCCGCATCGTGAGTATGCGATACAGCGAACTCGAGCCGCTCGTGGCGGCGCTCGATGCGCTCCGCTCGCGGACTGACGACCTTGCCGTGGCTCGCGAGATGCTGGATGGTGCCGAGGGTGACGACCGGATCACCCTCGACCTCGAAGTCGATGAGGCGACCGTCGAGATCGAGGCGATCGAAGAACGACTCCGCGAGTTCCTCATCCCGGCCGATCCACATGCCGGCAAGGCCGTCATCGTGGAGATCCGCGGTGCGGAGGGTGGCGAGGAAGCCAACCTCTTCGCCCGCGATCTCCAGGAGATGTATCGGGCGTACGCGGTGAACCGGAAGTGGAAACTGGAAGTGCTGTCGCTCGATGCGAGTGGGCTCGGTGGCGTCAATCAGGTCACCTTCGTGATTCGCGGCGGCGACGCCTGGCAGCGCATGAAGTTCGAGGGGGGCCCGCATCGTGTGCAACGTGTCCCGGTGACGGAGAGCCAGGGTCGAATTCATACGTCGTCGGCGACGGTGGCCGTGCTCCCGGAGGCGGACGAGGTCGACGTGGTCATCGACGACAACGACATCGAGGTCGACGTGTACCGGTCGTCCGGCGCTGGCGGGCAGAGCGTGAACACCACCGACTCCGCGGTGCGGGTGACGCACAAACCCAGCGGCCTGGTGGTCACCATGCAGGACGAGCGCAGCCAGTTGCAGAACCGGGCGCGGGCGATGCAGGTGTTGCGGGCCCGACTCTTCGATCTGGCCGAACGCGAGCACAACGCCGAGATGTCGGCGGAGCGCCGCTCCCAGGTCGGCGGTGGCGGTCGCAGCGAGAAGATCCGCACGTACAACTACAAGGAGAATCGGGTCACCGATCACCGCATCGGGTTCACGATCTACCGCCTCTCCGATGTTCTTGCGGGCGACCTCGATCTCGTGATCGAGCCGATGCTGAACGACGAGCGTGCCAGGCAGTTGGCCGACGAAGCGCTCTGACATGAGTGAGCGTTCCTGAGATGGACCAAGCAGGGGACGACGTGTCAGAGACCATACGTGGCCTCTGGAGCTCGACCACGGATGTGCTGGGTGATCGTCAGCACGCCCGATGGATCTGTGAGGTCGCGACGTCGCTCGACGGTGACGAGTTCCTTGCCGCCCTCGACGAGCCGGTGGCCGAACGAATGGTCGCACATCTCGAATCGATGGTCGCGCGGTACCGAACCGGCGAACCGTTGCAGTACGTGCTCGGCCGCTGGGGCTTTCGGCACCTCGACCTGGCGGTCGATCGGCGGGTGTTGATCCCGCGTCCCGAGACCGAACAGGTGGTCGACGTGGTGCTGGAGAAGGTCCACCAGATCCGGGTCGCGGAGCCCGATCGCGAGATCGTGATCGCCGATCTCGGAACCGGGTCGGGCGCGATCGGGCTCGCCCTCGCCAGCGAACTGCCGCTCAGACACACCACGGTCTGGATCACCGACGCCAGTCCCGACGCACTCGACGTGGCTCGATCGAACCTGGCCGGAATCGGCCGTGCCGCAGCGAACGTCCACATCGGTTCGGGCCGTTGGTTCGAGGCGCTGCCGCGTGACTTGTTGTGCGACGTGATCGTGTCGAACCCACCGTATGTCGCTGTCGGGTCTCCTGAACTCGAGGCGCAGGTGGCCGACTGGGAACCGACCGCTGCGCTGCTGTCCGGTGCCGACGGGCTCGACGACATCCGAGAAATTGTCGCCGGTGCGCCCGGGCGACTCCGCTCCGGTGGCGCGATCGTCGTCGAGATCGGCGCGGACCAGGGCGCTGCTGTGCGTGAGGTGCTCTCGGCGGGCGGGTTCCACACCGTCTCGATCCGGCAAGATCTCGCGGGCCGTGACCGCGTCGCAACCGGGTCGATTGCCTGAGGATCGGCCGCGGCGACCGCCGGCGGACCACGAACCACGGACCACGAACGAGTGGGCACCTATGCTCCGAGCGTGCTCGCCATCGGCATCTTCGCGCTGCTCGTCATCGCGTACGGCCTGATCTCCGGACGGCTGGAGGGGACTCCGATCACCGCGCCGATGGTCTTCGTGACGGCCGGCCTCGTCACCGGAGCGGCCTCGGCGTTCGACTTCGGCGCCGCCGTCGGAGACATACCGCCCGGTGGGCGAGAGCCCGTTCTGGCCATGGGCGGTGAAGCTCTGCTGACAACCGCAGAGATCGCGTTGGCGCTCGTGCTGTTCACAGACGCCGCTCGGTTACGCATCCGGAGCATTCGTGGGAATGCACAGTTGCCCGGCCGGCTCCTCCTCCTCGGTCTGCCGCTGACGATTGCGCTCACCGGGCTCGCAGCCTTCGTGCTGCTGAACAACACCCTGATCTTCTGGGAGGCGCTACTGCTGGCCACGATCGTCGCCCCGACCGACGCCGCGCTCGGCGAATCGGTCGTGAGCAGTCCCACGCTGCCTGTCCGGGTTCGTCAAACGCTCAACGTCGAGAGCGGCCTCAACGACGGCCTCGCCGTTCCACTGTTCACGATCTTCCTCGCGTTTGCGGTTGCCGACGAAGAGGTCACCGCAGCTTCGGCCGTGCGTGTGATCGTCGAGAAGATCGGCTGGGGTCTCGCCGTCGGCGTGGCCGTGGGGATCATCGGCGGCAATCTGGTGCGACTGTCGAAGCAGCACGGCTGGATCACGGGGCTTTTCCAACAGCTGGCGATTGCAGCCTTGGGTGTGTTCGGGTGGTGGGCGGCCGAAGAGATCGGTGGGAGCGGCTTCATTGCTGCGTTCGTGGCCGGGGTGGTCGCCGGTCGGATCTTCAGGGAGATCGGTGAGATGATCGTCGACTTCACCGAAGACATCGGCCAACTGCTCAACCTGTTCATCTTCTTCGCGTTCGGGGTGATCTCGTTCGAGTTGCTCGATCTCGTCACCTGGCGAACCGTGCTGTTCGCACTGCTCGCGCTGACGGTGTTGCGAATGGTGCCGGTGACGATCGTGCTGCTCGGCGCTGGGCTTCGCCGACGCACGGTGTGGTTCGTCGGGTGGTTCGGACCGCGCGGGCTCGCGTCGATCATCCTCGCCTACATCACCGTTGCCGACGAGCCGGGGTTGTCCGGACTCACCACCGTGGTGGTGGCCACGATGGTGACGGTGCTGATGAGCGTGTACGCACACGGCATCACGGCTGCCCCACTCGTTCGACGGTATTCGGGCTGGTGCGAGCGCGTGAGTGACGACGCTGTCGAGATGATGGACATGCCCGAGTTGCCGACGCGCCAACGAACTTCGGTGACCTGACCGAGTGATTCGGCTGGATCTGTGCCGACGCCGTGATCGGGTGCCCTGATCGCCGCGAAATCACCTGGTAGCGAACACCAGAGCGCGGTGATCAGTACAGATCAGCGCTCGTGCCGGCAGCGTGATGATCGGACGCCGCCGCGATCTCGGCTGCCATGCCGTCCTTCAGAGCGAGGATGTCGCTGGCGATCGTGATCATGCGGAACCCCTGCTCGCGACGCGTGGCGGCAAGGGCGCCGCTCGCGTGGATGCCTGGCACGACACCATGGCGTCGACAAGCGGCGACGATCGCGGCGAGGGCTTGATCGAAGACCGGCTGACCGTCGTTGCCCGCATGACCGAGCCCGAGACTGATCGCGAGGTCGGCGGGTCCGACATAGACCGCGTCGACGCCTGGTGCCGACACGATGTCGTCGAGGTTCTTCAACGCCTCGACGGTCTCGACCATCGGGATCACAGCGATGTGCTCGTCGGCCCAGGAGCGATTGTCGGTGTGGCGCATGCCGACGAGGGTCGGACCCCAGCTGCGTGATCCCGCAGGTGCGTAGCGGGCGGACCGAACCACGGCCTCGGCCTGTTCGCGCGTGTTCACCATCGGCACGATCACACCGTGGCAACCAGCGTCGAGGGTCTTGCCGATGATGCCCGGCTCGTTCCACGGCACACGAGCGATCGGGATGCCACCGCCCAGCTCGATGGCCTGGATCATCGAAATCGAGCTCTGGTAGTCGACCGCGCCGTGCTGGGTGTCGATGCAGATGTAGTCGAACGGCTGGCGGGCAGCTGCCTCGGCCGACACCGACGACGGGATCGACAGCCAGGCACCCAGTGTGTCGTGGCCGTTGGCCCATTTGGTTCGCAACTCGGTCATGTCCAGAGTCTTTCAGAACGTCGGCGGGGCGACCGTGGTCGCGGGACGGCCGTCGAGCACGGCGAGGGCATTCTCGATGGCATGTTCGTACAAACGTCGGCGGCCGGCAACCGTCGACGAGGCGATGTGGGGCGTGACGACGACGTCGGGTCGGTTGAGGAGGCGATGACCGGCGGGGAGTGGTTCGGGATCGGTGACGTCGAGACCGGCTCCTGCGAGCCGGCCACTCTCGATTGCGTCGAAGAGTGCGTCGTGATCGACGAGCGCGCCCCGCGCGCAGTTCACGAGGTACGAGCCGGGCTTCATCATCGCCAGCGTGTCGGCGTCGATGAGCCTGGTCGTATCGGGGGTGGCCGGAGCATGGAGCGACAACACGTCGGCAGTCGCGAGCACCTCACCGAGTGTGGCGATCTGACATCCGGCGAGGTGCGACTCCGTGACGAACGGATCGGCCGCGACGACCTTCATGCCCATGGCGACGGCGATCGTAGCGACCCGCGAAGCGATGCGGCCCAGGCCGACGAGTCCGAGAACGGAGCCGTCGAGTTCGAGAGCTCGACCCACTGGTTCGCCTCGCAGGCCGGCGTTCGCCCGTTCGCTCTGGTGAGCGAGACGTTTCGTGACCGCCATGATCAGCGCAATCGTGTGCTCAGCCGTCGAGACGGTCGGTGCGAGGGGCGCGATACACACGGTGACCCCGGCCGCCGCAGCGTCGGCCACGTTCACGTTGTCGAAGCCGACGCCGTTGCGAGAGACGACCTTCAGCTGCGGCGCAAGCCCGAACGCGGCAGCATTCCACTGGCGTGACCCACCCGCAACGATGGCCACCGCTTGGTCGAGACCGTCGTCGGTGCCCGATCCGACGACGGTTGCACGACCCTCGACGAGATCGTGATAGGCGTCGGGAAAGTCGTGGTCGACGAACAGAACGGGAAGCTCAGCGCTGGCCATCGGGCGAACGTAGCGCGAATCGGCCAACTGCGTGGCCGCCGCGACCCGGTAGCGTCCGATCGGGCAGACCTGGTCGATCCGGCCAACGAGCACGTGCCCCCGACCCGATCGCTTCCGAATGACCGACGAACAACTCGAGCAGTACCGATCCAGCATCGACAACATCGACGCTGCACTCGTGCACCTGCTCGCCGAGCGCTTCAAGGTGACCCAGGCGGTCGGCCGGTACAAGGCGTCGGTCGGACTGCCGGCTGCCGATCTCGAGCGTGAAGCTCTCCAGATCGCCCGGCTTCGTGCGCTCGCGATCGAATCGGGCCTCGACCCGGCTTTCACGGAGAAGTTCCTCCGGTTCATCGTGGCCGAAGTGATCCACCATCACCAACGCATCGCGGAGAGCGACGGGCCCTGAGCCTCGGTCGTGCTGTCCATCGGATTGGCGAACGTCACACCGCTCGACCGAGCAAGAGGGCTCGCTCGCAGCCAGCATGTAGACACCCATGAGTGAACGTGTCGACATAGCCATCATCGGCGGCGGGCCCGCCGGCGCGGCCACCGCGATTCGCGCGGCGCGTGGCGGCGCGAGGGTGGTACTCGTCGAACAAGGCGCACACGGCCGAGACAAGGTCTGCGGCGATGGCCTCACGCCACGCGCCGTGGCCGCCCTCGA